>JBOIAB010000154.1:0-19007 GCA_050738635.1 Steroidobacteraceae bacterium | reverse complement strand
GGGGCACACCCGACGCATCCTGCGATGGCAGACAAAGCGGGTGGCGGCGGTACCGTTTTCCCTGCCCGGACAACGCGCTAGGATGGCTGCCGGATCGGCAGTCAATAGCTGCCGCTGTCTGACACGGCGACGGAATCCGGGCACGGTGCTCTGAAGAACAAGGCAAAAGCGTGGCTGCCGCGAGCGAGGACGCGAAGACTGACCGCTTGACGTTGCGGCTCCCGAGCCGCGAGCTCGAACGGCTGCGGGAGCTCGCGCGGCAACGGCGCACGGATGTCGCGACGCTCGCTCGGGAGGCGATCAGCGCCTACCTCGAGGCGAACCCGCGCGAGGACTTCGAGCGGCTGGAGCGGGCGCTGCGGGAGGCGATGCGCGCGGAGGCCTCCCGCGTGATCGAGCGGCACGATGAGACGACCCGCGCGCTGATCGCCGCGCTCAACGAACACCTCTCCGGCCGCCCGGCGGGCAAGCCATGAGCCCGGCGCAGAGCTTCCTGCATGTGCTCGCGATGCTCTGGAGCGGCGCGGGCCTGGCGGAGGTCTTCGCCTGGCTGCCGCCCGGGGCGCGCATGACCCTGGTCGTATGGCTGCCGCGGCTCTTCCGGCTCGCGCTCATTGCCCTCGCTGTCGCGTTCGCCTATCGGCTCCTCCTCGCCTCGCCCGGCCGCCGGAGCAGTCAGCACGTGCGCGGCACGCGGCTCGTGCGGTTGCGCTTCGCGTGGTTGCGGCGGCGGCTCGTGTTCGATCGGTGGAAGCTGCGGATCGGCGGAGTGGCTTTCTCGAAGAAGCTTGAGTCGCAACACCTGCTCATCACCGGGGCGACCGGCGCCGGCAAGTCGCAGACGCTCCACGGCATGCTCGATGCCATCCGCAGGCGCGGCGATCGGGTGATCGTGACCGACATCGGCGCCGAAGCGTTGCGCGGGTTCGGCGTCGGGGGCGATATGCTGCTCAATCCCCTGGACGCGCGCGGGGCGTCCTGGTCGCCGTTCGCCGAGCTCGATAGCCCCACTGATGCCGAACGGCTGGCGAAGAGCATGATCCCCGATCATCAGGAAGGCATCGAGCGCGAATGGTTCATCTACAGCCAGGCGCTTGTCGCGGCAGTGTTGAAGCGGCTGATGCAGCGCGGCGAGGCAACCAACGGCGCACTGCTCCACGCGCTCACGCTCGCCGCGCCTTCCGAGCTCGAGACACTGGTGAGCGGCCTACCCGCGCAGGCGCTCTTCCACCAGGGCGCCGAGAAGATGCTCGCGAGCGTGCGCGGCATCGTCGGCACCTACCTCGCGCCCTATGGCTACTTGGCCCCGGAGGCCGGCGCCAAGAGCTGGTCGATCCGCCGCCACGTGCGCGCGGGCAAGGGATGGCTGTGGCTGTCGTATCGGGAGGATCAGGCCGCAGCGCTCCGTCCGTTGCTCGCGGCGTGGATCGGCGAGGCGGTGAGCGCGATCCTCTCGCTCGCGCCCGATGCGAAACGCCGACACTGGCTGCTGTTGGATGAGGTCGCGAGCCTCGGGCGCGTACAGGGTTTGAGCGATGCGCTCACCAAAGGGCGCAAGTATGGCCTCTGCGCGATGGTCGGGCTGCAATCGGTCGCGCAGCTGCGCGAGACTTACGGGCGCGATGGCGCGCAGACGTTGCTCTCGTGTCTGTCCTCGCAGCTCTTGCTGCGAGCGAACGACCCGGAGACCGCCGAGTATGCGAGCTTGCACCTGGGCGAGCGGGAAGTCGTCCGGGAGATCGTCTCGCGCTCGCACGAGCGCAACCGCCACACCATCACCCCGCAGCACTCGCTCGAGCGGCTGGTGCTGCCCTCGCAAATCCAGTCACTCCCGAATCGCGTGGGCTACCTGCGCCTGGCCGGGCAGAACATCGTGCGTCGGGTGAAGATACCGCTCGTGAAGCGCGCGACGACCGTCGAGCCCTTCGTGCCGAAGAAGCCACCCGCGCCGGTGGCACTACCACCATCATCGCCGCCGGTGCGACGTCCCGCGCTGGATGCAGATGCGATCCTGGAGCGCGCGTCGCGGAGCGTAAAACAGTCACTCTCGACAAACAGCATGGGAAACACCAATGACAACAAATGCAAACGAGTTTGACGTTGCGAAAGCCGTCGCAGATCAACTTCAAGGTCTGCAGAAAGAGCAGCAACAGAAAATACTTCGCTGGGTCATGGAGCATCTCGGCTTGGAGCTGAGAGTGGCTTCATCGGCCGATCAGCGCATGGGCGAGACGAGCACGGCGGCAGGTGATGCCGCCATCTCGCAGGGCGCCGCAAGTCAACGCACTATGGACATCAAGACCTTCGTTGACTCGAGGAGTCCGAAGAACGATGTGCAACTGGCCACGGTGATTGCCTATTACCATCGCTTCGAGGCATCAAAGCAGGATCGCAAGGAATACATCGATGCGAACCTGCTCAGGGAATCGATGAGACACATTGGCCAACAGCGCACATCAGCATGGGCACCGCAGACGCTCAATAACGCCAAGACTCTGGGGTACCTCGATAGTCCCGAGAGAGGGCAGTTCCGAATAAACAGCGTGGGGGAAAACTTAGTGGTCATGACGTTGCCGGGCACGGGAACACAGAAGGCCCGAAAAAAGAGAGGATCGAAGGAGTCCAAGCGCGCCAGAACCAAGAGCCGCTGAAGTCCGTCTGACATAGGATCGATCCATGTCCGGCAATGCTGATGCTGTTGAAGCGTCCCTGCGCGAGATCGAGCAAGCACTAAAGCGTGTCTCGAAACAGTCAGGCAAGCAAATCACCAAGGCTGCCGATCGAGACTATTTGAAGTCGGTCGCCTATGCGTGGTTCGAAACACATCGTCGGCCGCTCGATGGGATCGTCCAGGACGAGGTCCTAAAGTCGGTCGATACGCCCCTGAGAGCTGTACTAGATGCGACAGCGCGATCCTCAGCAAAGAGCACATACCTTGCTGCACTCAAGGAAGCCAAAGGCGCTGTAACTTCGCTTCGTGGCGCTATCCTGGTATCGACGCGCACATCGGCAGCAGCTGGCCTTGAAGCGCCTCCCGACTTCGCGGCTCTGGCTTCTGATGCGACAATGAGAAGTATCCTTGAGCGTCGGTGGAACGAATCGCAGCGATGTGTGCAGGCCGGTGCGCCCTTGGCGGCGACGGTCATGATGGGCGGACTGCTGGAAGCGCTGTTTGTCGCGCGCGCCAACCTCATGAGCGACAAAAGCCCACTGTTCCGCGCCAAGGCTGCGCCGAAGGATAGCAAGACGGGCAAAACGATCCCGCTTCAAGGCTGGAAGCTGAGCCAGTATATTGATGTGGCGGCGGAGCTGAATTGGATCTCGCACTCCGGTAAAACCGTGGCCGATGTACTGCGAGAATATCGCAACTACATCCACCCGGAGAAAGAGCGCGCCCACGGCGTCAACCTGAATGGCCACGACTCCAGCATGTTCTGGGATGTGACCAAGAATCTGACACGACAACTGTTGGCTTCTGCCAGTCAATCAGCAAAATCACCGTAGGCCCACATGCTCTCGATCAGCTCTCGCGGTGCGGCCGCCGCCGACATCCGCGCCTATCTCGAAGGCGAGCGCGATGGGGCGCATCGCGGAGTGGAGGACTACTACACCGAGAGCGGCCGCACGAGCGGCCGATGGCTCGGGAGCGGTGCGCGAGCGCTGGGTCTCGATGGTGAGATCAACGAGCAAGCCTTCGACCGTTTAGCCGCGGGCCTGCATCCCGAGCGGGAAGCCGCCCTCGTGCAGCGCGCGGGCTCGAATCACCGGCCCGGATGGGACCTGACCTTCTCGGCGCCGAAGTCGGTCTCGATCGTGTGGGGGATCGCGGAGGCCAGCGAGCGCGAGGCGATCGAGCGGGCGCACACGCAATCGGTCGAGCGCACGCTCGCCTTTGCCCAATCTCAACAGCTCTTCATCACCCGCCGCGGCAAGGACGGCATCGAGCGCGAGGCGGCCCGGCCGCTCATCGCGACGTACCTTCACGGCACGAGCCGCGAAGCCGATCCGCAGCTGCACACGCATGCCTTCGTGATGAATGTCGCCGAGCGAGCGGACGGCAGCTTCGGGACGTTGGAAACGAAGCCCCTCTACGAGTGGAAGATGGCCTTGGGCGCGGTCTATCGCGCCGAGCTCGCCGAGGAGCTGCGCGCGGTCGGCTACGAGATCGCCCCCGATGCCAAGGGGAGCTTCCGGCTCGCCGAGATGCCGCGCGAGGCCGAGCGGCACTTCTCCAAACGCCGCGCGCAGATCGAGACGGCCCTCGCCGAGCGCGGCACGGCGAGCGCGAAGGCGGCCGAGCTCGCCGCGCTCGAGACGCGCAAGGCGAAAGAGGCAACCAACGCCACGACGCTGCGGGCGCGCTGGCGCGAGGAAGCGCAGGCACTCGGCCTGACCGCCGAGCGCCTGGCTGAGCTCAGAGGCGATCGGCGCGCCGGGCCGCGCACGATCGCCACGGCAGCGGTGATCGAGCGCTTGAGCGCCGAGCGCAGCACCTTCACGACGGCTGACCTCACGCGCGCGGTGGCGGAAGCCACGCAGAGCGCCGGCGGAGGCCTCGGCCACGTTGAAGAGACGACGGCGGCGATCGCAACTGATGCCGAAGTCGTGCAACTCAACGAGAAGCGCTACACCACCCGTGCGATGCTCGAGCTCGAGCGCGGTGCTTTGGAGCGCGCGAAGCGCCTCGCAGACGATACCGCCTACGGTGTTGATCCGGCCGCGACGGCGGCGGCACTCAACGCTCGCCCTCTCTCGGATGAGCAGCGCGCGGCACTCGCGCATCTGACGGGAAGCTCGCGGCTCACGGTCCTCGAAGGTCTCGCCGGCACCGGCAAGAGCCATCTGCTCGGCGCCGCGCGCGAGGCATGGGAGACTTCCGGCTATCAAACACGCGCGGCGGCGCTTGCGGGGAAAGCGGCTAAAGGGTTGGCCGAAGGTAGCGGGCTACGCGCGCAGACGCTGCACTCGTTGCTCGCGGACCTGCAAGCCGGGCGCGATCGGCTGACCGATCGCACGGTGCTCGTGATCGATGAGGCCGGGATGGTCGGCTCCCGTCAGCTCGCGCGCGTGCTCGAGGAGGTGGAGCAGGCGCAGGCGAAACTGGTGCTCGTCGGGGATGCCAATCAACTGCAACCGATCGAGGCCGGCCAGCTCTTCGAGCGCGTGAGCCGCGAGGTAGGCTCCGCGCGGTTGACTGAAATCCGCCGCCAGCGCGATGCGAGCGAGCGCGCGATGGTGCAGGCCCTCGCCCGCGGTGACACGCGCGCTGCGCTCGAATCCTTGCAGGAGCGCGGGCGCTTGCACGCCGCGGCCGATCGCGATGAGGCGATGCGCGAGCTCGTCGTCGACTGGAGCCGCACGCGCGACGCGAGCCAGCCGGGCGAGGACCTGATGTTGGGCGCCACGCGCGCCGATACGCGCGCACTCAATCGTCTTGCGCGGGAGACGCTACACGCGCGGGGCGAGCTCCGCGGCGAGCGGCTGATCGAGACGGCGAACGGCCCGCTTGCCGTGGCCGAAGGCGACCGCATCGTCATCACGCGCAACACCAAGGTGCTCGGCATGATGAACGGCGACCTCGCCACCGTGACCGCCATCGGCGAGCGGCGCGGCGAGGTTGAGATCACCGCCCAACTCGATGCCGGGCGCACGCGCACCTGGCGCGTGAGCGATCATCCGCACCTCGAGCACGGCTACGCCCTCACCGCGCACAAGGCGCAGGGAGCGAGCGTCGAGCGCGCCTACGTGCTCGCGCACGAGAGCTTATCGGCGCGGGAGTGGTCGTATGTCGCCGGCAGCCGTGCGCGCGAGGCGGTGCACCTCTACGCCGAGCGTGCGACCGCGGCGGACCTCGAGCGGATCATGGGCCGCAGCCACAAGAAGGACACGGCGCTCGACTACACGCCGGCCGCGGCGCCAGCGATGACGAAAGCGGCCGTGGTGTTGGAGCGCTGAGCCGCTTACGTCTTCTCGTTGAGATCGGCGGTGAAGCCGATCGGGCGGCGCTTGGAGGCCGGCGGGTTCATGAGCTGGCGGATCGCCGAGAGGATGGCGGCGATGGCCTGATCGTGGGTAGTGAGCTTCTTCTCGAGGCGCGCCTCGAGCTCATCGAGACGGCGAGCGAGTTCCTTGTTTGAGGCCAGGAGCTCGCGCATGCGGACGAAGGCTCGCATGATCTGGATGTTGACGGCGATGGCACGCGCGCTGCGAAGTACCGAGGAGAGCATGGCCACGCCCTGCTCGGTGAAGACATAGGGCAGGTACTTGCGGTGCTGGCCGCGGCCGCTCTTTAAGATCACAGCCTGTGATCTTAGAGCGGCCCACTCGGCGGCGGAGAGCTGGAACATGAAATCCTCTGGAAACCGTGCCCGGTTGCGCTTGACGGCTTGCACGAGGACGCGAATCTCGACCCCATAGAGGGCGGCGAGCTCGGCATCGAGCAGGACACGCTGGCCGCGCAGGACGAGGATCGACTGCGTGATGTGCTCGACCGGCACTACGGCCGCGCTGCGAGAGGCCATCGGTGCGCTCCCCTTTTAGCCGCGTCGCTGTTTAACGGCCCTGCTGGGCGAGCACGGTGTCGAGCATCTGCATGACGAAGCGCTGCTGCGAGCGCGGCAGCTCCATGATGCGCTCGATCTGCTGTTGCAGCTTCGGAGTGGGGCCGCGCTTCTTGACCCCGCCGAGGTCTTCCCCGAGCAGCTCCTCGAGCGACACCCCGAGGCTGCGGGCGAGTGCCGGCAGTGCCGAGACCGGAATCCTTCTGCGGCCGACCTCGTAAGAGTTGATCGTCTGCTGCGAGACCCCGAGTGCCTGGGCCATCTCGACCTGGGTGATATCGCGCGCCTTGCGCAGCTCGGCCACGCGGGCACCGAGGCGGGTGAAGAACGCCCGTTCGCTTGCGGAGATCGCCATCGAGTCCATGTTCAGATCGTTCAGGAAGTCCATAGGCTAAAGGCTCCCGGCCGTAATGCAGTTGACAATACTTCATATCGAAGTACACTGCAACGGAGTTATTTTTACTCCGAACCCCTTGACAGGGTTTTGGCCAGAAGCGGAGAGCACGGGTAACGAAGAGAGTCAAGAGAGGCGGCGCCCGCCGTGGTTACAGCCACGGGCGGGCGCCTGACCACAGTCACCTACTTGGGAGGCGACCATGGCTAGAGGCAAGTCTAGCGCGCGGGCGCGCGCGATCGGCAGTGATAGTGAGCGGGAGCTCCAGGCGCTCAGGCGACATCTCGAGGTCTGCTACGCGCTTGTCGTGGTGTGTGTCGAGGCGCTTCAGGCACAGAACGCCGATCTCGATGCGGAGATCGCGCTCGCGCTGAAGCGTGCGGTGGGCGATCGGTTGAGCGAACAGATCGAGAAAACGGCGGCTCTGACCGCCCGGTTCAAACAGCCACGCCCGTAGCGTGGGGAGAGGCTTATGGCGCGCATCCCGGAGGCAGAACTCGAGCGGCTAAAGACGGAGGTCAGCGTCGAGCAGTTGGTCGAGGGCTCCGGGATCGCCTTGAAGAGCGCCGGCAAGGACCTGCTGGGTCGCTGCCCCTTCCACGACGACCGCGAGGCCTCGCTCGTCGTGACGCCGACGAAGAATCTCTGGCACTGCTTCGCCTGTCAGATCGGCGGCGGGCCGATCGACTGGATGATGAAGACGAAGGGAGTCTCGTTCCGTCATGCCGTGGAGCTCTTGCGGGAGGGGGCTGCGTCCGGCACGGGTGCGATCGAGTTGCCGGCACGAGCCGGCCGCGGCATGCGTGCGCTGCCGCCGCCGATCCACTTCGATGCGGGCGACCAGGCGCTGCTCGAGCAGGCGATCGTCTACTACCACGAGCGCTTGAAGCAAACACCCGAGGCGCTGGCCTATCTCGCGCGCCGGGGCCTCGATGATGCGGAGCTGATCGAGCGGCATCGCCTGGGCTTTGCCGACCGGAGCCTCGGCCTGCGCCTCCCGGAAAAGACGCGCAAGGCCGGCCATGAAATCCGCACCCGGCTGCAGAGGCTCGGGCTCTTGCGGGAGTCCGGACACGAGCACTTCAACGGCTCGATCGTGATCCCGGTCGTGAGCCCCGGCGGTGAGATCACGGAGGTCTACGGCCGCA
The DNA here is from genome assembly GCA_050738635.1 of Steroidobacteraceae bacterium. Lineage (GTDB taxonomy): Bacteria > Pseudomonadota > Gammaproteobacteria > Steroidobacterales > Steroidobacteraceae > 13-2-20CM-66-19. The sequence continues at coordinate 10,905 of JBOIAB010000154.1, read as the reverse complement.
AGATACGCGATGACCTGCGTCCCGGCACGCCCTATCACCTGTACCTGCCCGGTCCGCACCGGGGCGTGTGGAACGAGTCGGCGCTCGCGGCCTCGAGCGAAGTGATCCTGTGCGAGGCGTTGATCGATGCGCTGACGTTCTGGCGGGCCGGCTATCGCCAGGTCACGGCGAGCTACGGCATCGAAGGCTTTACCGACGATCATCTCACCGCGTTCAAACGCCACGGCACGAAACGCGTGTTGATCGCCTACGACCGGGACGATGCCGGCGAGCGCGCCGCGCAGAGGCTCGCCGAGCGGCTGATCGCCGAAGGACTCGAGTGCTATCGCATCCAGTTCCCGAAGGGGATGGACGCGAACGAGTACGCGCTCAAACTCAAGCCCGCCGAGAAGTCCCTGGGGCTCGTGATCCGCAAGGCGGCGTGGCTCGGCAAAGGTCCGCCGCCGCCCGAGACACCGGGCCAACACATCGAGAGCGCGGAGACGGTGGCCGTCACGGCTTCCACCCCTTTAGCCGCCTCGCTGCCGGACGCGAGTGCGGGAGGTGCAGCATCGATGACTCCGACATCGAACGAGGCGCCGGTGGCCGCCGCCGCGCCAGTCTCAGCTCCACAGTCTCCGGCGACCGAGCTACAAGCCCCGGCGCACGTTGCACCTGCGTCGACGGAGCTCGCTGAGGTGTTGGGGGATGAGCTCGTGACGAGCTTCGCCGATCGGCGCTACCGGGTGCGGGGCCTTGCGAAGAACCTCTCCTATGAGACCTTGAAGATCAACCTGCACATCGCCCGCGCCGAGGCGTACTACGTCGATACCTTCGACCTCTACAGCGCGCGGGGACGGAACCTCTTCATCGCGAACGCCGCAAAGGACCTGGCGGTGCGCGAGGAGATCGTGAAGACGGACTTGGGCCGCTTGCTCTTGAAGCTCGAGGCGTTGCAACAGGCGCGGATCGAGCAGGCTCTGAAGGTCGAGCCTCAAGCCCCGGCGATGAGCGAGAGCGAACGCGAGCAGGCGCTCGAGCTCCTGCGCGATCCGAAACTCCTCGATCGCATCCTCGCCGACTTCGACACCTGTGGCTTGATCGGCGAGCGAACCAACAAGCTCGTCGGCTACCTGGCCGCGGTCTCCCGCAAGCTCGATCGGCCGCTCGCGGTCGTGGTGCAGTCCTCGAGCGCCGCCGGCAAGTCGAGCCTCATGGATGCGGTGCTCGCGTTCATGCCGAGCGAGGGGCGGATCAAATACTCGGCGATGACGGGACAGTCGCTGTTCTACATGGGCGAGACCAACCTCAGGCACAAAATCCTCGCCATCGTCGAGGAGGAAGGCGCGCATCGGGCGAGCTACGCGCTCAAGCTCCTGCAGAGCGAGGGCGAGCTCACGATCGCCTCGACCGGCAAGGACCCGCAGACCGGCAACCTCGTGACCCAGGAGTACCACGTCGAGGGGCCGGTGATGATGATGCTCACCACCACCGCGATCGAGATCGATGAAGAGCTCCTGAACCGCTGTCTCGTGCTCGCGGTGGATGAGAGCCGCGAGCAGACCGAGGCCATCCATCGCTTGCAGCGCGAGCGGCGCACGCTCGCGGGTCTGCTCAACCATCAGCGCAAGCACCGGGTCCTCGCGCAGCATCAGCACGCGCAGCGGCTGTTGCGGCCGCTCAAGGTGCTGAACCCCTACGCCAATCAGCTCACCTTCCTCTGCGACAAGACGCGCACGCGGCGCGACCATGAGAAGTACCTGACGTTGATCGATGCGATCACCTTGCTGCACCAGTATCAGCGCACGATGCGCACCGCCCAACAGGACGGCGAGACGGTCGAGTACATCGAGGCCACCTTGGAGGACATCGCTCAAGCCAATGCGCTCGCGCACGAGGTGCTGGGCCGCTCGCTCGATGAACTGCCACCACAGACTCGCCGAGTGCTCGCGCGCGTCATCGAGATGGTGGCGGGGCAATGCGCGGCGCAACAGCTCACCCGCGCCGACTACCGCTTCAGCCGCCGCGAGGTGCGCGAGTACACGGGCCTCTCGGATACCCAACTGCGGGTGCATCTCGATCGGCTCGTCGAGCTCGAATACCTGCTCGTGCACCGCGGCATGCGCGGCCAGTCCTTCGTCTACGAGCTCCTGTTCGATGGTCCTGCGACAAGCGAAACGCCGCATCTCTCGGGCCTGATCGATGCCGCTACGATGGCGAGTTCGCGGGGGGCGGATACCCAGTTCGCGGGGTCAACGCGGGGTGATCGCGGCCCCATCGCGGGGGGTGCGCGGCCGCGTGAATCGAGCGCGGAGCCTATAAATCCAGGGCTTCCGCACCATCCGCCCGATGAAACGCCCGAAATGCCCCTCCTGCGAGGCAATGGTCACGATGCGTCCTACGTGCATGTGGAGCCGCGCTCATGAGGCGCCGACCAGGCAAAAAGCCAGGGCCACTGCGCTACGCCGGCAACGCGGAGACCCCCGGGGGCTTCCGGGCCTACCTGCTCGAGTTCATCGACTGGATGGGCGCGATGCACTTCTCACCGCACACGATCAAGAACCGGCGCATCGAGCTCGGCTACTTCATCGACTGGTGCGAGGAGCGTTCGATCATGCGCCCCGACGAGGTGACGCGCTCGCTCCTGGAGCGCTATCGGCAGCACGTGTTCCACTACCGCCGCAAGGATAACGGCCTGCCGCTCTCGTTCCAGACGCAGCATAAGCGGCTGATCTCCGTGCGCATGTTCTTCCAGTGGCTCGCACGCCAATACCACCTGCTGTTCAATCCGGCAAGCGAGCTCGAGCTCCCGCGGCCCGAGCAGCGCCTGCCGAGGCACATCCTCAGCGTCGCCGAGGTCGAGCAGGTCATTAACGCGTTCGACATCGATGAGCCCACCGGGCTCGGCATCCGGGACCGGGCGATGCTGGAAGCGTTGTACTCGACCGGCATGCGCCGCGGTGAGCTCGTGCAGCTGCGGGTCGATGATGTGGACCTGCGCGAAGGCACGGCCTTCATCCGTCTCGGCAAGGGCAAGAAAGATCGCGTGGTGCCGATCGGCGAGCGCGCCTGCGCCTGGATCGAGAAATACCTCTACACGATCCGGCCGAACTACCTCGACGGGGAGGATCAGGGCGTCTTGTTCCTCGCCAAGCACGGCGGCGCGATGGACGGCAAGCAGCTCTCCGGGATCGTGAAGCGTGCCATCGAGCTCGCCGCCCTCGAGCGCTTCAAGGACACCCATCCGAATGCAGCTTGCCATCTGCTGCGCCATGCGTGCGCCACCCACATGCTCGAGAACGGCGCCGACATCCGCTACATCCAAGCTCTTCTCGGTCACGCCGATCTCTCGACGACCGAGGTCTACACGCGCGTGTCGATCCTCAAGCTCAAGGAGGTGCATGCGCAAACCCATCCGGCGCAGTTGCATCGCGAGGGCGAGCGATCCGCCCCGGAGCCGCAGACCGAAGCCGACGGCCTGCTCGCCACTTTAGCCGCCGAGGGGGCTGACGAGACAGCCGACGAGCCGGACCGCTCGCCATGATCCGCGTCCCCGAGCTCGATGCGCTCTGCGAGGCGATCGCGAACAACAGCGCGTTGCGGGTGGCGAGTCACGCCGATGCCGAGCGCTACAGGGCGCTCGAGCGCCGCCGCTGCCAGATCGGCGGCATGCTCGAGCTCGCCCGCCGTCTCGACGATCACCGCCTGGTGCGCTTCCTCGAGGCGCACAAAGACGCCCTCGGCCGACAGATGGAACGTGAGTGAAGGGCGGGCCTGCATCGAGCGCCACGAATACCGTTGACATCCATGTGATGCTGACCGACGCCCAGGCGTGGGAATTTGCCCAGTTCCTGAAGCGCGTCTGCTACAGCGACTACCGCGCACACGCCACCAGCGAGGCCGAAGCGTACCGGATGGTCGAGGCCGGCGAGCGCATCCGCGAAGCGCTTGCCGAAGCCGGCTACGCACCCCGGTAGCGGCCGATCCGCCAGGGGCCGGCGTCCGCCGGCCCTTCCCCCTGAAGGCCGCTGACCAGAGAGCCGATCCGGCCCGCACCGCCAGCAGAGCCGAGCCCTCCGTCCTGGAGCAGGCCGCGCGTCACAAACCGCACCTTGACCGCCTGGGCTTGCACAGCCGAAACTCGCCTCTAGGCCAAAATCGAAAACGCCAGGAGATCGCGTCTTCGTCACCCCCGCCTTAGCCGCTGAATCGCCTCGGAAAAACGCGTTCATCTACGGTGGACTCGCGTCAGGGTGGCTCTACGTGGAATCTGATCCAATAGGGCTCGCGGGCGGAAGCTACTCAACTTATGAATACGCTGGAGGAGACCCTGAGCTACATGCTGACCCGCTTGGGCTTCAAGAAGTAGAGGACGAAGAGCCGGTTGGTGGGGAGCCGCCGGCGGTCGCTGCCATCGTACAGTTGCAGGTAGAAAGTCTTGTCGAACAGATTCAACAGTATGACCCGGGTTTCCGCTATGCCACGATCGCGCCCATCGGGTATACCTACACAAATCAGGACATAGACACGCTCGAAAACATCCTGCAACAGTATCAAAGCCAAACCAGCTGCACGAAAGATGGCCGCATAAATTACGGAGAGACGCCAGCCGGACGGCCATTCACGCGCCACTACGGCGCCGAAACAGGCCCCGTGCGCAAGCTTGTTGGATGCGATCCTTGATGGCACGGTAGGCGTTCCGGGCGAAAGAGATACGACCGTACATTACGACGCGGCCAATAATGTCACGGTGGTAACCGGCACGAACGGAATTGTGAGCGCACACGTAGGACCGCCAAGAGCGAGTGACTCCAAATGAGCAATGAATTTCGACCTACGGCAAGTCTTGAAAACAATGGGCTACGAGTCATCTTTGCCGATCCGAAAGGACGATCGAGTTCCCGGAACATCGACATTGTTCTAGATATCGATGATACGGGCGCTCCTTGTGGCATAGAGCTGCTCGGCTTGTGCGCCACTCTTGGCGACCGAGCAGCAGACAACCTGATGCGGCTTCCAAAAAGCCAAACTGTTCGAGCAAATTACGACCCCGACTCAGACTCATTGACGATCGGGGTATCCGTCGGTTCAGGGACGCGCATCCGAAAGAGCCTTCCAAAGGTGGCGGTGGCTGGAATAAGTGAATCCGGGCAGCTCGTCACTTTGGAGCTCCCGTGGTCTCCTACGACGTAGGCAAACTGCTCAGTTCACGCACGCGATGTATAACAAAAGCCGCCGGGCGGCTATCCTGCATGACTTCTGGAGCGGCACAGGCTGTCACACAGACCGCATGGAAGGTCTCGTACAAGCGGCTGATGCCGTTGTGCATCGAGGCCAGAAACATCAGGTAGCCCGGGCTCCAGGTGTCGAAGTCGCCGTGCGTGAAGACCCCGGGCATGCCCATCGCGGTCATCTGCGAGACGTTGTTCCAGCCCAGCGCTGCCCACTCCCCGTCCAGAAGCGGGTCGATCCAGGCATTGTAGGGGCCATCGCCCACCGTGTTGTCGTAAAGGAACGGTACCGACTCATGCAGATCGTGCAGCACCTGCGCGTGCCAGGCCAGATAGGCTTCCAGCACGTTACGCGTCAGGGCCAAGCTCATGCCCATCGCGTCGCGGTTGTTGTCGTGCGCGACGTAGTGACCCCAGTACATCAGCCGCGGATAATTGTCACCGAGGTGCGTGCGGTGCCATTTGTAGAGATCCACCATGCGGTCGCGCCCGTCCACTTCCACCACCGGCGTGATCAGTACGATCATGTGCGAGCGGATGTACCGGATATACGGCGAATTGTCGACCGCCAGCCGATACGCCAACTCCATCAGCGCCGTCGGCGCGCCGGTTTCCGTCGAGTGGATCGTCCCCGTGATGTAATAGACAGGGAACGACTGCTTCACCAGAGTCGCCGCCTGCGCGTCGTTCATGCCGATGGTGCGCGGATCGGCCAGCTTTGCCAGGCGCGCGTCGTTTCCCTTCTGCTGCTGCAGCAGCAAAGCGTCGGCGATGGCCGCCACGATCATCTCGCGGCCTTCCTCGGTACGCCCGATCGTGTACACGCGCACCCGCGGAGAGGCTGCGGCCAGCATGCGGAAATACTTATAGACCGTCTCTGCGTACGGCAGCATATTTGGCGCGCCGGAAACATCGCCCAGCACCGCTTTGGGCGTAGGAACCGTCTTCGAGGCCGGCAAATAATCCGTCAGTGGCGAGTTGAAGTACGGCTCCGTCGCGAGCAGGCAACAACGCAACTTCATGGAGAGCCCCCGGGGAAGCTTGATTTTTCAGCAACGATGCGGCGCCAGGGCTGATGATGCCCTGGCGGTTGACGCCGCAATCATAGAGCCCCTGCTACTGCGGTGCGAGCGCGGCCGCCTTCTCTTCCGCCACGTAAGCCTCGTCGTTGCGGCCCTGCGCGCGCAATGAGGCGGCGATCAGTTGCCAGGCGCTCGACTGCGCGTGTGGATCACCGCTGGCCAGATAGAGCGCCTTGCGGCCCATCCCGTAAGCCTGCGACGGGTTGCCGGCGAGAATGTTCTCCCGCCCCAGCTCTATCCACACCAGCGGGTTGCGTGGCTCGATGCTGAGCGCCCTTTCAAGAGTCTCGGCCGCCAGTCCGAAGTTGCGACTCTGCTCCTGCGTGTGCGCGTCTCCCACCAGGGCCGTAGCGGCCGGCCCCAGCGTAAAGGACGGCTGCTGCGGCGCCTGCTGCTCAGGCGGCGCGGCAGGTGCTCCCTGCGAGGGTGGCGGTTGCGACCCTGGCGCCGCGGCCGGCGGTGCTTGCCGCTGCGAGGGCTGCGGATAGCCGCTTGAGTTTCCCGACGTCTCCGGCTGCGGTGCATTCAACAGCGCGCAACCTGCCAGCAGTCCCCCGAGCGCGAGCGCGCCGAACATCATCTTCATGATTTCAAACTACCTCAATGTACCAGCCGGTGCAGCAGCCGCCCGACCCGATCCAACAATGTCCCCGCGGTGGTGCCGGAGCCGCAGCCCGGCATCGGCGGCACCTGCGTGCCGGTCGGCAAAGCCACCTGCACCGGGACCGCGCCCGCGCAACCGGGCGGCGCGCCCAAGCCGGTCAGATAGTCGATCCAGGTCTCCGTCACGCCCTCCGGTGCGGGCATCTCGAGGGAGGTCGTGCCGAGCCCTGCCATCAGATGCGCCCAAACCGGCAGTGCGCCCTCGGAGCCCGTGAGTCCGGTCGGCTGGTAGTGATCGTAGCCCACCCACACCACCGCCAGCTCTCCGCCCGAGAACCCCGCAAACCAACTGTCCCGATCCTGCGAGGAGGTGCCGGACTTGCCCGCGGTCGTAAGCCCTGGAGGCAGGATGCGCAAGGCCGGGACTCCGGTGCCGTGGGTCATGACCTGTTCCATCATGCTCTCGACTTCATAAACGTCCGCTGAAGAAGCAACCTGGGTCACCTGCAGAGGGAACGCCTTGAGCGGCTTGCCGTCCGCGCTGACGACCGCCCGCACTGCCCGTAGCGGTGTGCGGAAGCCGCCGTCGGCGAGCCCGTTGTAAATCTGTGCAACCTCGAGCGGCGGGATGTCGATGGCGCCCAGCAGCATCGCCGGTACCTGATTCGGCGCCTGCTGCAGCCCGAATCGCTGCAGGGTGGCGGAGATCTTGTCGAGGCCGATATCCATGCCGACACCGACCGTCGCGTCATTCAGTGACTCCGCGAGCGCCCGCACCACGGGCACAGGCCCGTAATTGCGCCGTGTGAAGTTCTCCGGACGCCAGTAGCGGCCATTGGCGAGCTTGATGCTCACGGGCTGGTCCTGGATTACCGTGGCGGCGTTGTAGCGGCCCGTCTCGAGTGCCGTCAGGTAGATGAAAGGCTTGATCAGCGAGCCGATGGAGCGGTTGGCATCCAGCGCACGGTTGAAGCCGTCGAAATCGACGTTGCGGCCACCCACGATCGCGAGCACGTCACCGCTCTGCGGTGAGGTGACGACGACCGCTCCCTCCAGCTTTGCGTCGCGCCGGTGGTGTCGCGTGTCGAGCACCAACAACTGCGCGTCGAGGGACTGCTCAGCGAGCTCCTGCACGCGGGGCTGGAGGCTCGTGTAGACGCGCAGGCCGGCCTCGGTCAGCTCCTTTTCCGGATAGTCGCTTTGCAAGGTCCGGCGCACGAGGTCGAGGTACGCCGGATAGTAGGCGCCGGAGGCGCCAACCGTGACGCCAAGAGGCTGCTGCTGCGCGAGCTGCGCCTGCTGCGGCTTGACGACTCCCTGCTGCGCCAGGATCTGCAACACCAGGTTGCGGCGGGCGAGCGTCCGCTGCGCATGGCTGCGGGGATCGTAGTAGGTGGGTCCGCGCACGATCGCCACCAGGGTCGCCACCTGCGGCAGGTCGAGCTCCGACAGGGGCTTGCCGAAATAGAACTCGCTCGCGAGCCCGAAGCCGTGGATCGAGCGGTTGCCGTCCTGGCCGAGGAAGATCTCATTGATGTAGGCGTTCATGAGATCGTCCTTGCTGAAATGCGCGGCGAGCGAGATCGCCATGATGGCTTCGCGCACCTTGCGTCCGAGCGTCTGCCGGTTGCTGAGGAAGTAGCTCTTGACGAGCTGCTGGGTCAGGGTGCTGCCGCCCTCCTCTATCCGGCGCGAGCGCAGATCGACCCAGAGCGCGCGCAGCATGGCGAATGGATCGACCCCACGGTTGGTATCGAAGGTCCGGTCCTCCACCGCCTTCAGCGCCGCCGGCAGCAGCGGCGGCACTTCCTGCGGGGTGACGACGATGCGGTCCACCCCGTCCACGGGGAAGAGACTGCCGATGAGGAGCGGATCGAGCCGCGTCACCGGCACCTGCCGGTTCGAGCTGTCGCGCAGGTCCTGGATCCCGGTGGGACCGAAGAAGACCGCCAGCACCGTCGCCGGCCGGCTGCCGTCGGCGAACTGCACGGCGCGCAGCGCGACATCGACGCGAGTACCCGTCACGCGGTAAGTGCCGGGCTGCTCGAGATCAGTCACACCGTGGTAGGACAGGCGCTGCAATTCGTGCTCGAGTTGCGGCTCGGACAGCGGCAGCCCGGCGTAGAGGTCCATCGGCGCCGCATAGACGTGGGCCGGAAGCGTCCAGCGCAGGCCCTCGAACCGATGCGTGACCAGCAGGTTGAGGTAATAGATGTAGGCGCCGCACACCACCAGGCCCACCAGCACCGCGCCGGTGAGTAGCCCGCGCAGACCCCAGCGTGCCGCGGACCGCTTCCGGCCTCGCGGCGGGGCCTTCCCCCCCGAGGACTTGGCCGAGCTCTTCAGAGCACCAGCTCCTCGGCGGGATCGCGCAGGTTGTAGTGCGAGCTCATGCAATGACCGTATGCGCCGGCATTGGAGATGAGGATGACGTCGCCTTCCCGTGTGGGCGGCAGCAGCCGGTCATGGCCGAGGACATCCGCGCTCTCGCAGATGGGCCCCACGATGTTCACGAGCTCCGTGGCCGGCTCTCCCAGGCGCGTGAGATTGGCGATCTCATGGTATGCACCATAGAGTGCCGGCCGAATCAGGGAGTTCATCCCGGTCGCAACGCCGACGTAGCGGACGTCGCCCTTGCTCTTCAGCTGCGTCACCCGGGCCAGCAGCACACCGGCGGGCGCGGCCAGATAGCGACCGGGCTCCAGCCAGAACTCGAGGCGCGGATGCTCGGCCCGCACCGCGGCGAGCAGCGTGTCGAGCTTCACGAGGTCGACGCCCGGCTGATCGCTGTGCTCCGGCACCCCGAAACCGCCGCCGACGTCTATCGCGCCGACCGCATCGAAGCGCTGCGCCAGTTCCGCCAGCTGTCGGGCAGTGCGCTGCCAGGTAGTCACATCGAAGATGCCGCTACCGACATGCGCCTGAAGGCCCACGACGCTCGCACCGACCTTACGCGCCGCGCGCACGAGCCGCTCGATGTCCGCGACCGGTACGCCAAACTTGGCATGCGCACCCGCAGTGCGCACGTGATGGTGATGACCCGCGCCCACACCGGTATCGATCCGCACGAAGATCCGATGGTCGCGGAACAGGCTCCCCCATTCCGTCAGCACATAAGTGTTGTCGACGGTTACCTGCACTCCACGCGCAAGTGCCCAGGCGTACTCCTCACGCGACGCGAAGTTGGGCGTATAGAGGACACGCCGCGGATCGAGGTCCGGAAAAAGTGTCAGGACGCGCTCCGCTTCCTGGCGCGCCACGCACTCGAACTCGACTCCTTCGGCACGCACTGCCGCGAGCACCGCCGGATGCGGATTGGCCTTCATGGAATAGTGCACCCGCTGCAGGGAGCTCATATCACGCAAGGCCCGTGCCGCCGCGCGCACGGTATCGAGGTCGTAGACATAGGCCGCCTCGCGGTCACCGAGGGCCTGCAGAAGCCGTGCGCGTTTCTCCCACCACCAGGGCGTCGCCCGCACCGCGGGCAGCTGCGGCTGCGCGAACAGCTCCTGCCACGTGGGGCCGAGCACCCGATCGCCCGGCACCGGCCGGATCAGCAGCTCATGCAGCTGATCGACCAGCCGATCTCCCTGCCGCTCATCGACGACGAAGGTGAAGTTGAGATCGTTGGCCGCCTGGCTCACCAGATAGATCTTCTGCTCCTCGAAGAACTCGAAGGCACCGCCCAGCTGATGCAGGATCGCGCGAATGTTGCGCCCGACGAGGCTCACCGAGGCGCACGGGCCTATCACCTGCACGCGGCAGAGCCGGGAGAGGTCGCTCACCAGACCCTCCACCAGGGTCTCATCGAGCGTGTTGGCCGCCGGATCCAGGGAGACGGTGACGGTGGTCTCCGAGGTCGAGATCAGGTCCACCGACATGCCGTGGCTCTTGAAGACCTGGAAGGCATCGGCGAGGAATCCCACCTGGTGCCACATGCCGGGGCTCTCGAGCGAGATCAGGGTGATGCCCTTCTTGGTGCAGACCGCCTTCACCTGCGCGTTGCCGTC
>JBOIAB010000153.1:0-6152 GCA_050738635.1 Steroidobacteraceae bacterium | reverse complement strand
ATGCCTTCGCGCAGCAGCCGGCGGATCCCCTGATCGATCTCGGACTTCATCGCCTTGATGTGCTCGCTCATGGCGGGCGAGAGGTCCTGGTCCTCGGCCCGCACCATGCACCAGCCGAACTCGGAGGCGACCGACTCGCCGTAGTGGCGCAGCACCGCCTTCAGGCGGTCCCGGGCGGGCGCCGCGAGTGAGCGCACCTCGCGGAAGGCGGCGCGGATCCCCTCGATGCCGGCGACGAAGCACTCGAACAGGAGCTGCTCCTTGTTGCTGACATAGTAGTAGACCGTGGGCTTGGTCACCTCGAGCGCCGCGGCGATGTCATCGAGCGAGGTGTTGTGGTAGCCCTTGCGGTTGAAGGCGCGGGCGGCGGCACGGATCACCGCCTCGCGCTTGATCTCGCGGTCGCGCAGGCGCTCGCGGCTGGCGCGCCACGGGGAGCCCGTGAAAGCATCGCGCGCCGCCAGCGAAGGCGCCTGGGGCGAGCCTGTTTTGGGACGGTTGCTCGGCATTTTACTCACGCGGATGGGTGCGCCGGGCAGTATAGCGAACCGGCATCGCCCGGCCTCGTTGACCGCGGGGCCGGCTCTGGACCATACTCACCGGTAGCCATTCTACCGGTGCGTAAAGGTAAAGTATTCCCTCCGCCGCGCGCTTGCAAGCGAGCACTCCCCCCCATGGCACCTAAATCCAGCACCGGCGCCCAGGCCGCGATTCCTCCCCAGACCGAGCCCGGGCGGGCAACGCCCCCGCTGCGATTCGTTTCCGCGGCCTCGCTCTTCGACGGTCACGACGCCGCGATCAACATGATCCGCCGTCTGCTGCAGGCCCACGGCGCCGAGGTCGTCCACCTCGGCCACAACCGCAGCGTCGCCGAGATCGTCAGAGCCGCGATCCAGGAGGACGCAGACGCGATCGCCGCAAGCTCGTATCAGGGCGGTCACAACGAATACTTCGCCTACATGGTGGACATGCTGCGGGAGCGCGGCTGCGAGCACATTCGCGTGATCGTCGGCGGCGGCGGAACGATCGCGCCGCATGAGATCGAAGCGCTGCAGCGCCATGGCGTCGAGCGCATCTACACGCCGGAGGACGGCCGCAAGCTCGGCCTGAACGGTATGGTCGACGACGTATTCGCGCGCGTACGCTCGGCCGCGAAGCCGGTCTACGAGCCACGGCCCTTCAATCCGCGGGATCACGCCCAGGTGGCCCGCGCCATCACGCTGCTGGAGAACGCCGAGCCCGGCAGCGGCGATGCGGAGCAGCTGCGCCGCATCCTGGCCCGTCCGCGCACTCGCGTCCCCGTCATCGGCATCACCGGCAGCGGTGGCGCCGGCAAATCGAGCCTCACCGATGAGCTGCTGGCGCGCCTGAACCGCCATTTTCCCGACCGGCAGATCGCTGTGGTGGCCATGGACCCGACCCGCCGCCGCAGCGGCGGCGCGCTGCTCGGCGACCGCATCCGCATGAACAGCCTCGCTGCCGACGGCATTTTCATGCGCTCGCTGGCCACGCGCCGGCAGCACCTTGCGACCGCCGCCGTGCTGAAGGACGTGATCCAACTCTATCAGGCCGCCGGCTTCGATCTGGTGATCGTCGAAACCGCGGGCACGGGTCAGGCGGATACCGAGGTCGTGGATCTCGTCGACCTGTCGCTCTACGTCATGACGAGCGAGTACGGCGCTGCCAGCCAGCTCGAGAAGATCGACATGCTGGACTATGCCGACATGATCGTGCTCAACAAAAGCGACAAGCGCGGCGCGCACGACAGCCTGCGCGACGTGCGCAAGCAGTGGCGGCGCAATCATCCGGCGCAGGCGCGACTGCCCGATGCGGACCTGCCCGTTTTCCCGACCATTGCCAGTCGCTTCAACGATCCGGGTGTCAACCGACTCTTTGCCACGCTTTGCGCCGCCATCGCCGGCAAGGGTATCGGCGGCGCGGCCTGGTCCGTCACCGATCCGGGTCCGATCGAGCTGACTACGCGCGAGCCGCTGATCCCCGGCGCGCGCGTGCGTTATCTGGCGGAGATCGCGCAGAGCGGCCGCGGGGCGCGCGAGACGGCGGAGGGCCAGGCGGTCGCGGCGTCACGCGCGTTTGGCCTCCACCAAGCCTTGCAGGCCCTCGAGGAAGCGGCGCTTCCCGCACCCCTCGAGCATTACAACGACGCCGCATTGGCGGAGCCCACGGCCGATGCGACCCGGCGGGGGCTGCGCGCCGCCTACAACCGGGCGCTGGATGAGGTAGGCGCGGAGTCGGTCAAGGACCTGAAGGCGTGGCCGGCGCGCGCGCGCGCCGCCACGGCGGCAACCTACTCGTACAAGGTCCGCGAGCGTGAGGTCAAGGGAGAGAACTACACCGAGACCCTGTCGCATCAGCGCGTTCCCAAGATCGCCGTGCCACGCTTCGCCGACTGGGGCGAGCAGTTGCGCTTCATTCGCAGCGAGAACCTGCCCGGCTCCTATCCGTACACGGGCGGCGTGTATCCCTATCGGCGCGAGGAGGAGGATCCCACGCGGATGTTCGCCGGCGAGGGCCCGCCGGAGCGGACCAACAGGCGCTTTCATTATCTCGCGCGGGGCGGTAACGCCGTGCGGCTGTCCACCGCATTCGATTCGACGACGCTCTACGGCGAGGATCCGGACACGCGGCCTGATATCTACGGACGTACGGGCAATTCGGGCGTCTCGGTGGCGACGCTCGATGACATGAAGAAGCTCTACTCGGGCTTCGACCTGACGCTGCCTTCGACTTCCGTTTCCATGACCATCAATGGTCCGGCGCCCATGATCCTCGCGATGTTCATGAACACCGCGATCGATCAGCGGGTGGAGCGCTATCTGCGCGGCGAGGGGCGCTGGGACGAGGCGCAGCGGCGCATCGCAGAGCTCCACCGGCAGGCGGCCGAGACCGGCACCGCGCCGCCGGCGTACAAGGGTGAGCAGCCGGCGGGTCATGACGGCTCGGGTCTCGCGCTCCTCGGCGTCACCGGCGATCAGCTCGTCGCGCGCGAAGTCTACGAGCGCATCATGGCCGAGACGCTGCAGGCGGTGCGCGGCACGGTGCAGGCCGACATCCTCAAGGAGGATCAGGCGCAGAACACCTGCATCTTCTCGACTGAATTCGCCCTGCGAATGATGGGCGACGTGCAGCAGTTTTTCATCGACCGGCGGGTGCGCAATTTCTACTCGGTGTCGGTGTCGGGCTACCACATCGCCGAGGCCGGGGCCAATCCGATCTCGCAGCTCGCCTTCACACTCGCCAACGGCTTCACCATCGTCGAGTACTACCTCGCCCGCGGGATGGCCATCGACGACTTCGCGCCCAACCTGTCGTTCTTTTTCTCGAACGGCATGGATCCCGAGTATGCGGTCATCGGCCGCGTTGCGCGCCGTATCTGGGCGCGTGCCATGCGCGATCTCTATCGCGGCGGACCCCGCAGCCAGATGCTGAAGTATCACGTGCAGACCTCCGGGCGCAGCCTGCATGCGCGCGAGATCTCATTCAACGACATCCGCACGACCCTGCAGGCGCTCTACGCGCTGTTCGACAACTGCAACAGCCTCCATACCAACGCCTACGACGAGGCGCTGACGACTCCCACTGAGGAGAGTGTGCGCCGCGCGGTGGCGATTCAGCTCGTCATCAACCGCGAGCTCGGCCTCAACAAGACGCAAAACCCGTGGCAGGGCTCGTTCGCGCTCGAGTACCTGACGGACCTGGTCGAGGAGGCCGTCTACCGCGAGTTCGAGGCGATCTCCGAGCGCGGCGGCGTGCTCGGCGCCATGGAGACCATGTATCAGCGCGGCAAGATCCAGGAAGAGTCGCTCTACTACGAGACGAAGAAGCACGATGGGAGCCTGCCCATCGGCGGCGTCAACACCTTCCTCTCCAAGTCGGATGGCGCCGAGGAGCACGCCGGCGCGGCGCTCATCCGCTCCACGGAGGAGGAGAAGCAGGATCAGGTCGCGGCCGTGCGCACCTTTCAGGCGCGCAACGCCGCGCGTGCTCCGGCCGCGGTCGTGCGCCTGAAGCAGGCCGCCTGCGCCGGCGGCAACGTGTTCGCGGAGCTGATGGAGTCCGTCAAGACCTGCTCGCTCGGGCAGATCTCGCAGGCCCTGTATGAGGTGGGTGGGCGGTATCGCCGGAACATGTGAGGTCCGGCTCCCCGAGCGCGAGCAGGATCGCCTGGCGCGCACGGTCGCGCAGCGCCGCCGATGAAGCCTCTGCCGCCTGCGACAGCGTCGTGATTGGCGGCAGGAAGTCGACCTCGATGCGGCCGGGGCGCGGCAGCGACCCGGTCGGCGATAATGCGGCGCGCGTGCCGCGCACGACCGCCGGGATCACGGGACAGCCGGCGCGGGTGGCGGTGACGAAGGCGCCGGTATGGAACTTCAGCAGGCCCGGGGTGCGGGTAAAGGTCCCCTCGGGAAAGAACACCAGCGAGTGACCGCTGGCGGCATTGCGCAGCACCCGCCGGGCATCCGCCGCGCCGCGGTTGCGCTCGAACCGTTCCACGAACTCCGAGCCGATGCGGCGCAGGAAGAGGCCCGCGAGCGGCACGGCCGACATCTCCCGCTTGATGACGAAGCTGAAGCGCGCAGGCAGGGCGGCCGTGAACACCAGCCCGTCGAGGTAGCTCGCGTGATTGGAAACCACGATGCACTGTCCGGATTCGAGGCGCTCCAGCCCGCGCACGGTGAGCGGCATGCCCGCGACCCATAAAAAGGCGCGTGAGACCGCTCGCGCGGCCGCCCGGCGCCGATGTACGCCAGGCAGAATCAACGTGGCGGCGAGAGCGGTGAGCGCCAGGACGAGAAAGGTGATCGCCGCGTAGAGCGCGTACGCGATGCGCACGGGCGCCCAGGCGAGCGCCCGCAACTGTGATCCGGTTCTCTTTATGTTAATGCTCGGACTCAGATGTGAAGATCATCACGTCGGTCACTCGGCCGCGCTCACCATACTGCGGTCGCTACCTTGACCGCGACCTGCGGGCCGAGACGGGAATTGTCGAACCATTCTGCCGCAATTGCCATGACTGCTCACGCCGACTCCACGGACCCGGCGGTCGCTCGCTTTCTCGACGCCGTCTGGTTGGAGCGCGGCCTGTCGGCCAACACCCTGGCCGCCTATCGCGCCGACCTCACGGCGCTCGCTCGCTGGCTGACGGAGCGCAAGGTCCCGATCGACAAGACTTCGCGCGCCGACCTGCAGGACTTCATCGCCTGGCGGGTGCGCGAGGGCGCGCGACCCCGCTCCACCGCGCGGCAGCTCTCGAGCTTCCGCCGCTTCTTCCGTTATCTCGTGCGCGACGCCGGCCTCCACGAGGACCCGACCGCGCAGATCGCCATGCCCAAGATCGGGCGCTCGCTGCCGAAGTCGCTCACGGAGGAGGAGGTCGAATCCCTGCTCGGCGCACCCGTGGTGAGCGATCCGCTGGGTAACCGTGACCGCACCATGCTAGAGGTGCTCTATGCCACCGGATTGCGCGTCTCGGAGCTGGTGAACCTGCGGCATGGCCAGGTCAACCTCAACCAGGGCGTCATCCGCATCCTCGGCAAGGGCAACCGCGAGCGGCTGATTCCGCTCGGGGAAGAGGCGGTGCGCTGGCTGATGGACTTCGAGCACGGGCCGCGCGGGGAGATCCTGCTCGAGCGGCAGACCGACTTTCTCTTTCCGACCCGACGCGGCGACCGCATGACGCGCCAGGCGTTCTGGCACATCATCAAGCGCTACGCGCGCAAGGCCGGGGTCGCCAAGGAGCTGTCGCCGCACACGCTGCGCCACGCCTTTGCGACGCACCTACTCAACCATGGGGCGGATTTGCGCGTGGTGCAGATGCTGCTGGGGCACAGCGATCTGTCGACTACCCAGATCTACACGCACGTGGCGCGCGAGCGGATGAAAGAGCTGCACTCGCAGCATCATCCGCGCGGCTAGATCCTACCGCTCCAGCACTTTCAGCTTGTCCGGCTTGCCGTCCCATTCCTTGGCGTCGGCCGGCGCTTCCTTCTTCTCCGCGATTACCGGCCACTGCTTGGCGAGCTCCGCATTGAGCTTCTTGAACTGCTCCTGACCGGGGGGCAGCTCCTCCTCGGAGAAGATGGCCTCGGCCGGGCACTCGGGCTCGCAGAGGGTGCAGTCGATGCACTCAT
>JBOIAB010000152.1:0-6556 GCA_050738635.1 Steroidobacteraceae bacterium | reverse complement strand
GCGCTTCAGGCTGTCGATTTCCGTGCTGAAGGACAGCTTCGCGGCGGCCTTGAGCTCCGCCCGCGAGACCTCGAGCGTGCTGTCGCGGCCGCTCGTGAGCTCCGCGATGCGGTGCGGCTTGATGTCGAAGCCGACGGTGTCGAAGTGCTTGCCGAACTCCACGGCGAGCGGCAGCCCGACATAGCCCAGGCCGACGATGCCGATGCGGCACTTACGTAGATGAAACATGAGGTCCACTCAGGCGCGATTTGCTTCAGGGACCGGGTCATCCCCGGCGGTGGGCCAGAGGCAGCGGCCACCGCTCGACTTGGCGATGAGAGCCAGCATGTCCCGGTGGGCACGCAGCTCCTGCTCCGTTGCGGCGATGACCCGCAGCGGCGCGGGTGGGCGCACGAGAGCGCGGACCCGACCCATGCCGAGGACGGCGGAGCCGGAGACGCTCTCGGTGAGGGCCAACGCACCCTGGCCGCCCGTCATCGCGAGATAGACGTCCGCCAGAATTCGCGCATCGAGCAGCGCGCCGTGCAGCTCCCGGCGCGAGTTGTCGACGCTATAGCGCTTGCACAGCGCGTCGAGGTTGTTGCGCTGGCCCGGATGCATCTCCCGCGCTAGCACCAGCGTGTCGAGGACGCGGCAGAGCTCGCTCATCATGATCGTGCGCTCGGCGCGGCGCAGCTCCGCATCGAGGAAGGCGATGTCGAACTCCGCGTTGTGGATCACGAGCTCCGAGCCGCCGATGAACTCGAGGAGCTGGTCCGCGACCTCCATGAACCGCGGCTGGCGCGCGAGGTCCTGTCGCTGCAGCCCGTGGACCGCCTCGGCGCCGAGATCGATGTCACGCTCCGGATTCAAGTAGCGGTGGAAGGTCCGCCCCGTGACCCGCCGGTTGAGCAGCTCGACGCAGCCGATCTCGATGATCCGGTGCCCGAGCGCGGGCTCCAGTCCGGTGGTCTCGGTATCGAGAACGATCTGTCGCATGAATCAAAGTGTAGCAGTATTTTCTAAAACGCTGGCCCCATCGCATCGATCGCCTCATTGGCCAGCTGATCGACCCGCTCGTTGCCCGGAACGCCCGCGTGGCCCGGCACCCAGTGCCACTCAATCTCGTGGCCGGCGGCGAGCTCATCGAGCCGCTGCCAGAGATCCTGGTTCTTCACCGGCTTGCGGGCCGCGGTCAGCCAGCCTCTCTCCTTCCAGGCTCGCACCCACTCCGTGATGCCGCGCCGGACGTACTCCGAGTCAGTGTAGACGCGCACGCGCACGGGACGCTTCAATGCCTGGAGCGCGCGAATGACCGCTGTCAGCTCCATGCGATTGTTGGTCGTCAGCGCTTCAGCGCCTGCCAGCTCCTTCTCGCGGCCGCCGACACTGAGCAGTGCCGCCCAGCCGCCCGGGCCCGGATTTCCACGGCACGCGCCGTCGGTATAAATGTCCACCACGCCATCGGTGCCCGCGGCCGTTATATTCACGTGAGCCTTTGCTTCATCTCACGCGCGCGAGCGCGGAGCCGGTTTGACGAGCCCGCCGAGCACCGCGGCACGCTCGCGGAATCGCGGCCGAATCGGTGTCAGGGTGTAGATACGCTTGCGCGCCTTGAGGAGGTAGGCGTTCGCGGGCAGCGGATAGGTGAGTCCCCGGCGCAGCATGCGGCCCGCGCCATAGTCCGCTTCCTGGCCGGCGGCGAAGCCGGCGCGCCACGGCCCGCGGAACAAATAATGCTGCGCCGATACCACTTCATACCCGAGCAGCACCAGCCATTCGCGGATTCTTCGTTCGGAGAGTACGCGGCGCGTGCCCGGCGGAAAGCCGCTGCGGCTCCAGCGCGCACGTACGCCCCAGAGGCTCCATGGCCGAAACCCGAGCACGAGCAGCCGCCCTTCGCCGACGAGCACGCGATCCGCCTCGCGCACGATGGCATAGGGATCGGTAGCGAACTCGAGGATGTGCGGCAGCAGGACCGCATCGATCGAATCGCTGACGATGGGCAGCTGGGTGGGTCGCCCGCGAATGTCGGCGCTTGACGACAGACCCGGCGGGGCGACGATGGCCTGGTGGCGCGTGCGCGCGCCGGCCAACAACTCCCTGCCCGAGCCCCAGGCACCGATCTGCAGCAATTCCCAGCCAAACACATCTTCGAGCGCTTCACCGAGAAGCTGCGATTCCGCGGCGATGAGCGCATTGCCGAGCGGGCTCGCCCACCAGGCGACTCGTGCGGCATGCGGTTCCTGGAAGCGGGATTTGTGCACGGATGCCATGAAGTACTGGCAATAGTGTGAAGTTACCGGTTAAATTTCCGCTTCCGAGCCAGTAAGGTCGGAAGATGGCACTCTCTTCGGTGCCAGAAAGAAGTTAACACGCCTTCTAGAGGGTCGGGAACTTGGCGATAGGAACGTTTCGAGCCACTCGTATTGCATTGCTGATTGCTGCGCTCGCGGCGCTTGCCGCCTGCGCGACGCGCCAGCCGCTGCGTCCACAGCCCGAGCAGGCTGCCGTTCCAGCGCCCGCAGCCAATCCCGCGCCCGAGACGCCGCCTGCCCCGCCGCCTGAGCCGGCGCCGCAGCAGTCCGCTCCCGCCCCGGTGCAGTATGCCGATCTCTTCGCGCGCATTCGCGGCGGCTTCGTGCTCACCGACCCCAATGCCTCGCCGATCGACCAGCAGCTCGAGTGGTATGCGTCCAATCCGGACTATCTGCAGCGCGCTTTCGGCCGCGCCGACATGTACCTCTACTACATCGTGGCGCAGCTCGAGGCGCGACACATGCCGGCCGAGCTCGCGCTACTGCCGGTCATCGAGAGCGCCTTTCAGCCCTACGCCTATTCCCGGGCGCGTGCCGCGGGCCTGTGGCAGTTCATCCCGGGCACCGGCTCGCGCTTCGGCCTGAAGCAGGACTGGTGGTACGACGGCCGCCGTGACGTGGTCGCGTCCACGAACGCCGCGCTCGATTATCTGCAGGCGCTGCACGATGAGTTCAACGGCGACTGGCTGCTCGCAGTCGCTGCCTACAACTGCGGCGAGATTGCCGTCCAGCACGCCGTGCAGGTCAATCAGGCCGAGCACCGTCCGACCGACTTCTGGCACCTGCGCCTGCCACGGGAGACGGAAGCCTACGTGCCGAAGCTCCTCGCGATGAAGCGTCTGGTGCAGGACCCGGCGAAATTCGGGCTTGAATTCAGCCCGATTCCCAATGAGCCCTACTTCGAGCGCGTGCCGACCGACGGCCAGATCAATATGCAGGTGGCGGCGCAGATCGCCGGCATCACCGCGGAAGAGGTGTACGACCTCAATCCCGCGTTCCACCGCTGGGCTACCGATCCCACCGGTCCGTTCTATCTGCTGATGCCGGTCAATGCCTCGCCCGTCTTCACGCAGAACGTCGCGGAGCTCACGGTGGACGAGCGCATGGGCCTCGAGCACTACGAGGTCCGGCGTCACGATTCGATCTACTCGGTGGCCCGGAACTTCAAGACGAGCGTGGAGATCCTGCGCAAGCTCAACACGATGCCCGCCGGGCGGCTCACCGTCGGGGAAGACATCGAGGTTCCAGCGACGACTTACACCCTGCCGGAGAACGTGCGCCTTGCCGCAGCGCGCGTGGACGGCCACGCCCGGTGGGGACGCTACGTCCAGTTCCAGGTGGTGCGCCGCGGAGACTCTCTCTGGAGCATTGCGCGCCATTACCGCATGAATGCACGGACCCTCGCCCGGATGAATGGGATCTCCGTGCGTCACATCCTGAGGCCCGGCGAGAAGCTCAGGCTCTATGCCCATGTGCCGGTCGAGCATCACGGCGAGCTGAGCTTCCAGGTGGTGCGGGTACGGAGCGGCGACACCCTGTGGTCGATTGCCCGCCGGCACGGCATGAGCGCCAAGACGCTGGCGCACCTGAATGGCCTCTCGCGCGGCGAAGTGCTGCGTCCGGGGCAGCGCCTGAAGCTCTATACGCGCGCTCCGCGCCACAAGGCGGCCTCGTCCGCCGTGGCGACAGCCGATTCGCGAGACACGGTGGCGGCGGTAGACGGCACCGAGTCGCGCAACGTGGTCTACACCGTGCGCTCCGGTGACACGCTCTGGCAGGTTGCGCACCTGTTCCAGGTGAAAGTGGCCCAGATCCTCGCCTGGAATGCGATCAAACTGCACACTCCGCTCCTGGCGGGACAGAAGCTGACCATCCGCGTGGCGAATACCGGCATCTGACCCCCGCCCGATTCGTCTAAACTGCCCCCCTTTCCCTCACCGCGGGGCAGGCTCCGACATGGGATTTCTCTCAGGTAAGCGCGCGTTCATCGTCGGCGTCGCGACCGACCGCTCGATCGCATGGGGCATCGCGCAGGCGATGCATCGCGAAGGCGCCGAGCTCGCCTTTTCCTACGTCAACGACAAGATGAAGGAGCGCGTGGAGCCTCTGGCTCAGTCGGTGGGCTCGCGGCTCACGATGCCACTCGACGTGACGGTTGACGGGCAGATCGACGCCGCGTTCGACCTGCTGAAGCGCGAATGGGGCAGCCTCGACATCGTGATTCACGCTGTGGCGTTCGCTCCTCGCGAGGCGCTTGCCGGCGGATTCGTGGAGAGCACGACCCGCGAGGCCTTCCGCATCGCGCACGATGTTTCCAGCTACAGTCTCATGGCCCTCGCCCGCGGCGCGGCGCCGCTGATGGCGGGCCGCTCGGGAGCCCTGCTCACCCTGTCCTATCTGGGCGCCGTCCGCTCCATCCCGAGCTACAACGTCATGGGGCTCGCCAAGGCGAGTCTCGAGGCGAACGTTCGCTTCCTGGCGGCGGACCTCGGCCCACGGGGCATCCGGGTCAACGCCATCTCCGCCGGCCCCATCAGGACGCTCGCCGCGGCCGGCATCACGGGATTTCGCAAGATGCTGGCCCGGGTCGCGGAAGTGGCGCCCCTGCGACGCAACGTCACCCCGGAAGATGTCGGCAATGCCGCCGCATTCCTCTGCTCGGACCTCGCCGCCGGGATCACCGGGGAGATCCTTTACGTCGACAGCGGCTTCAGCACGGTGGGGATGAGCTTCCCCCAAGAAGCGGAGAGCTGAGAGCCCTCCGCGCCCGCAGCGCTACTGGAACGCGTCCGGATTCTTGCTGACCTTCGACGTCGCGCGCAGCTGCGCCACGTAACCCCGCGCGGCCGCATCCCCAGCGCTCTGCATCTGCTCCTGCGCCAGGGCCTGCTCGAGGTACTTGTTGGTTTGCGTGCCGCTGCGGATCTGAGTGATGGCGACCAGCGCCGCGCCGCCATCGTGCAGTGTCACGGCCTGGTACACCGGACCATGGGCCGGCTTCTCGGCGCCGAAGGCCACGGAGAGGATCTCCGCCGGAACAGAGGGGTCACCGCGGCCGACGAACTTCGCCGGCTCGACGGCGACCTTGAGGCCCTTGGCCACCTGGTCGAATGACGCGCCAGACGACAGCTGCTTACGCGCGGCGTTCGCCGCAGCCAGCGCAGCGTCGGTCTCACTCTGCTTCTGGAGCGCTGCGATGATGCTATCGCGAACCTCCGCCAGCGCCTTCACGTGCGGTGGATGACGAGCCGCGATCTCGAAGACCGCCATCCTGTTGTTGTCGAGAATCACCGGGCCGCCGAGCGTGCCCGCCGCAACGGCGCTGGCGCCGAACACCATGCTCTGCAGGGGCTTCGCCGCGCCGAGCGGCGCTCCTCCGGCGCCCTGCAGGAACTGCGGCGCCTCGCCGATGGTGAGGTTGAATTCCTTCGCCATGCTGGCGAGGCTCACACCCGGGTCCTGGAGCCGGTTCTGCAAACTGTCCTCGATGTCGCCGAAGTGGTTCGTAGCCTCGCTCTGCTTGAGCTGCGTCTCCAGCTCCGGTCGCGCCTCGGCCAGCGTCTTGGTCCTGCCGGCCTGGATCCCATCGAGCTTGATGACGTGGTAGCCGTATTGGGTCTTCACCGGCCCGACGATGTCGCCGACCGACTTCATGCCGAAGAGCGCATTGGCGAATGGCGCGACGAAGCCGCTGTGATCGATCCAACCGAGACTGCCGCCGTTCTTGGCGGAACCCGGGTCCTGCGAGTACTTCTTCGCCAGCGCGGCGAAGTCCTGCCCCGACTTGGCGAGGGCGAGGACCTGGTCGGCCTGCTTCAAGGCCGCGGCCGGATCCTTGCCGAACGGAATGAGGATGTGGCTGGCCTCGCGCCGCTCCGGCACGACGAAGCCGCTCTTGCGCTTGGCGTAGGCGGCCTGCACGTCCGCGTCAGAGACGGTCTGCGCGCTGGCCACCTGGGCCAGGGTGAGCTGCGCAAAGCGTAGCTCGACCGATTCCGGGACCAGGTAATCGGCCTGATGCGCCTTGTAGTACGCATCGATGGCCGCGGCCTCGATCGGGGCATCGGTCTTGTACTGGCTGGCCGGCACGATCGCGTACTGGATCTCGCGCTCTTCCTCACGCAGCGCCCGCGCACGGGCGGCTTCCGCGGGCGTCACGAATTCCGAGGTGTCGATGCCACCGAGAAGCTGCACGCGCCGCAGATCGCTGCGCTTCTCGTCCTTGTATTCGTCGATGGTCAGGCGGCTCGCCGCCAGGG
>JBOIAB010000151.1:0-13299 GCA_050738635.1 Steroidobacteraceae bacterium | reverse complement strand
GCAGGCCGGGCTGCCTCATGCGCCGGTCTCGTGGGAGACGGTGCAGAAGCAATTCCATGATCTCGTGGTCGCGACCTATGGGCGCGGCGTCTACCTGCTGGAGGACATCACGCCGCTGGAAAAGCTGGCAAGCGGCGGCGCGGCTGCGCCGGCTCAGGTGTTTGCGTCGCGTCCTACCTATCGCTTCTTCCACGATGGCCACGCCTTCATCGACTTCTGGCTGCAGTCGGTGCCCGAGGTGAAGGCAACGTCCGAACCTAAGGACGACGAGGCAGAGCAGAAGAAGGAGGAGGAGAAGCAGAAGACGGGCGGCATCAAGGTCGCCATCCTGGACGCGGACGGAAAGGTGGTGCGCACCCTCAAGCTGCTCGACGAGAAGAAGCCGGGGCTCAACCCCAAGTACGAAGAAGCGCGCCGAGGGGCACACCACTGGGCGCATGATCCCGATGCGCACGTGCATCCCGGCGTCAATCGCGTTTACTGGGATCTGCGTTATGCGCCGCCGAAGCTGATCGAGCTGCGGACGACACCGTCGAGCAACCCGCACGTCTGGGATGACCTGCGCTTCCTCGGCAAGGAGACGCGGCCGATCACTCACTGGGGCGTCGAGGAGGCGCAAGTCGGTCCGATGGTCGCGCCGGGAACGTACACGGCGCGTGTGACGGCCGCCGGCAAGACCTACACTCAGTCATTCACCGTGTTGGCCGCGCCCAATTCGCCGGAGGCTCCGGCTCAGACCACCGCCAGAGTCAAGATGCTGCTCCATGTCCGCGATGACATTTCGAGCGTCTCTGCCATGGTCAACCAGATCGAATGGCTGCGCAAGCAACTGCAGACCACCGAGGCGATGCTGAAAGCCGACAAGAAACCAGGCCATGGCAAGATGCTGCAGGCCATCAAGGGACTCGACACGAAGATCCAGGGCGTGGAAGACCAGCTGCTGTCGCCGGCGCTCGCCAATAGCGATGAGAAGAGCTATCTGGCCCCGTACGGGCTGTACCTCGACCTTATCTGGCTGAACGGCGAATTGGGCACCGGCGCCGGCGACGTGTACGGCGATCCGGGCTATCCCGCTACCGATGCGTCCATTCAGGTCCTGCAGCTTCTCGACGGCAAGCTCGGGGCGGCCAAGGCGAAGTATCGCGTCCTGATGCAGCAGGACCTGCCGCAGTTTGATCAGATGCTGATCCATGGCAATATCTTCCCGCTGGTAGCGCGGATCGATTTGCCAACGCCAAAAAGAGGTTTGCCATGAAACGTTCATTGATGTCCTCGACCGCGCTGTTGGGCGCGCTGCTCCTTTCATCCGCCGCGTTGGCCCAGGCTGGGGACGCGGCGAAGGAGCTGGCCACGGCCAACACACACGCGCAGCTCTCCGCGGCCTCGCAGAGCGTGGAAGTTGCGACCATGCATCTGCACCACACGATCAACTGCCTGGTCGGTCCACATGGCCGGGGCTTCGATGCCGCGGCCGGAAATCCCTGCAAGGGCATGGGCGATGGAGCGCTGCGGGACTCGCCGAAGAAGTCAGATATGCACGCCAAGGCGATGCGTGCACTGATGGCCGCGCGCCACGGGATTGCC
Organism: Steroidobacteraceae bacterium; assembly: GCA_050738635.1. Classification (GTDB taxonomy): domain Bacteria; phylum Pseudomonadota; class Gammaproteobacteria; order Steroidobacterales; family Steroidobacteraceae; genus 13-2-20CM-66-19. The sequence continues at coordinate 11,715 of JBOIAB010000151.1, read as the reverse complement.
GCGAAGGACCTGCCGGCACTGCACAAGGCGGCGTCCGACGTCATTTCGATTCTGGGCTCGCCGGCTTCGTAACTGGCATCGGCTGCGTCGCTTCGGATCGTCGCTGGTCCGGAGCGACGCGGCGGGATGGGGCGGGCGGTGTCCCGATCTCGGCACTGCTCACGCCGAAGTGGGAGCGCAGGACTTCCGCTCCCTCCGGCGTTAGCCACACCGCGCGGCTCCTGGTATCGCGCTGCAGCCATTTTTTGCTGAGGAACGCCTGCGCCAACGACACTCCCAGCGGACCGGCGATGTGCAGTCTGCGCTCGCTCCAATCCATGCAGGTGCGGCCATCGACGGCATCGATACCTAACTCCCGCAGCGCCCGGCGGCCGCTGTCGGTGAGCCGAAACCACGGCTCGGCTTCGACGACCCAAGCGGCGCGGATCATGCTCTCGACTACTGCCATGCCGAGCCGACCGGCGAGGTGGTCATAGCAGAGCCGGCCACGGCGCAGGCTGGCGGAGGCGCGCCGCGCACCAGGCGTGTCCACGCGCCGCTTCGGCGCGAGCCGCGTCAACTGCTCGAGCAGCCGTGCGATCTCCACATTGACGATGCGAAAGTACCGATGACGCCCCAGCGGGCTCATCCGTATCAGTTGTCCGGCGACGAGCTTTCGCAGGTGAACGCTGGCGGTCGAGGCGCTCACACCCGCTATTGCGGCCAGTTCGCTGGCCGTCCAACTTCGCCCGTCGAGCAGATGCATCAGCACGGCGCTCCGGGCCGGCTCGGTGATGAGTGCGGCGAGCGCCGCGACGTCGGGCTCCTCCGTCGTTTCGTTCCAAAACGAAGAGTGGGGCACTTAAGCTCGAGCCCCGCGAATCAGGAGAGGGTTATGGTTCAACTCGGAATAGCGCTGTTGGCGGCTTCTTTGAATTATAAGCCCACGGTCGCGACGATCAATCTTGCCATCGCCGCCGGGTCGGCGCAGCGTGTCGCACTTCATTGCGCGACGCCGCAGCAGGCCACCGACAAGGGCGTGCTCTTCATTCATGGCTCCAGTTTCCCGACCATGCTGGCGGCAGGTTTTGAGTTCCGCGGAAGTGACTCCTGGATGGACTTCATGGCCAGACATGGCTTCCTGGCCTGCGGGCTCGACTTTCTGGGTTATGGCGCATCGAGCCGGCCGCCGGCCCTGACCGAGTCGCCCGGCGCCAATCCGCCGCAGCTGCGCGCAGCGGAGGCCGCCGGCGAAATCGCCATTGCGATTGCCTACATGCGCAACACACGTGGCGTCAGCGAAATGCACGTCGTCGCTCATTCCTGGGGGACGATACCGGCAGCGGACTTCGCTGCCGGTCATCCCGGTGCGCTGACCTCGCTCACTCTGTTTGGTCCCATCGTACCAAAGCCGGGGTCGGAGCCCGAATCCGAGCATGTCGCCTGGTGGAGCATCACTCCCCAGGAGCGGCTGCAGCAGCTCTATTTCAAACAGGTGCTGCCCCCGAGCGTCGTACTGCTGGAGCCCGCCGTTACGAGTGAATGGGCTGCGGCCTTCCAGGCCTCCGCTCCTCACATCGCCGGCGATCCGCCCGGGGAGATCCGCATTCCTGACGGTCCCAGCGCCGACATCGAAGCTGCGAACGACGGCATCTATCCGTATGCACCGGGTCAGGTGACGACTCCGCTCCTTGCGGTCTACGGAAACTACGATACCGAGGCGGCCAGGCCCGCATCTGCGACCACCGCCTTCCTGGAGAAATTCACCTCCAGCCCGCTCAAATGGCAGCTCTGTATCCACGACGGTACGCACGTGATGCATCTCGAGCGGAACCGAATGTCGTTGTACGAGAGCGTGCTTGGCTTCATCCAAGCGGCCGAGCAGCTGAAAAAGTAATGTCCGCGCCGCCCTCGTGCGCCCTGCGTAACGCGATTGTCATACGGAGCGTTTAGCTTTGGCAGGCCTTGCCGCGGCCCAGCCGGCTCGACGACAACTTTGAGACTTGCGGGCGGGCCGTCCCCATGAGTTCTCGAGGAGCTCCGATGATCAGATTGCTTGATGGCAGACTGCTTGTCGTCGCGGTGGTAGCCGCGACGACCGTCCTGACCGCGCACGCCGACATTCAGCTGATCGCGACCAGCAGCATCAGCGGCAGCTACCAGGATGTCTCCAGCGCCACTTCCGCAACCCTCGAGAACGGTGTCCCGGGTAACCGCCTGGGCGGCATGGGCTCAGCCATCGCCTATGCTGGCGGCGACACCTTCATGATGCTGCCGGATCGCGGCCCGAACGCGGTCAGTGGTTATGGTGGTACGAACATCGACTTCACGGTCTCGTACATCAATCGCGTGCAGACGTTCACGATGCGGCTGTTGCCGAACACGGACTACGATCCCACCGCTGTCTCATCGGGCTCGGCGCCCTTCGATAGCGCAGGGCTGCCTTACATCGTGACCCCGTACCTGCGGGCCACGACGCTGCTGTCCAGTCCGGCCCCACTGACATATGGCCCGGGAGGCTCCCAGGGTACGACGGAGGCGTCAGGCGCGCCCACCCGATCCGGCGTGCCGCCACTGAATTCAATCAATCACACCCACTACTTCACCGGTCGGTCGGACGGTTTCGACCCCAACCACAACTCGCTGTGGCCATTCGACGCGCGTCTCGACACGGAAGGTCTGAGGGTGTCGAACGACGGTCGCTCGGTATTCATTTCCGATGAGTACGGTCCCTACGTATATGAGTTCGATCGCGCCACTGGTCAGCGCACACGTTACTTCGCCATGCCGACGGGCTTCGGCGTGGCCCATCCAAACACAACGACCAATACCGAGACCGGGACCGGCGTGCCGGTCGTCAACGGCAACGCGCAGGGGCGCGTCGCCAATAAGGGTGCCGAAGGCCTTGCGATCACACCAGACGGGCGCACACTCGTCGTGGCAATGCAGAGCCCGTTGATCCAGGACGGCGGTACGAGTGGCGATTACGAGTCGGACGGGAGCAAAGGCGGCACGCCATACACTCGAATCGTCACGATCGACATCGCCTCCGGCAGAGTTACGCATCAATACGCCTACCCGTTGGACAACAGCAAGACCGCCATCAGCGAGCTGCTGGCCGTCAACGGGCGCCAATTCCTCATTGACGAGCGCGATGGCACGGGGTTCGAGACGGCGAACGATGACAACAGCGCGGCCAAGGAAAAGTATCTCTACCAGATTGACTTGACCGGCGCGAGCGATGTCAGCGGCATCGCCGATCTGCGCAAAGGTGGCTTTACGCCCGTGGTCAAGTCCTCGGCGCCCTTCCTCGATCTGGTCTCGGCGGTGGGTACGGCCGGCATTGCCGCCAACAGCGTTCCCGCCAAGATCGAGGGCGAGGCGTTCGGTCCGGACATCGAGCTGCACGGCAAGACCGTGCACACGCTGTACGTGTCCAACGACAACGACTTTCTCAGCTACATCGCCCGGGATGGGAGTACTCCGGCCGCAGATCTTGATGCGGTGCCGGCCGACAATCCGAACCGGATCTTCGTGTTCGCCTTCGAGGACAGCGACCTGCCGCTGTATGCGTCCACGGGGTTGGGTGTCGAGCCGCAGCACCTCAGCTCCGGCGCCGTGCATCAGCATCATGATGCGCCCTTTTTTGGCGGCTTCGGGCCGCCGAGCGACGGGTGGCCGTGGTGAGCTCCGCACGCACCGCCCGAGGCTACCGAATGGCTTGCGGCTCACGGATCTGTCCGCGTAACACGCAGCCTTGATAGACTGATCCGGCCTCGATAGTCGTAACTGGGGCTGGAACATGAATGCCGATGAGCTGCGGGCCCTTCAGGGTCCATTGAAGCAGAAATATCGCACCGAGCCGGGCGCCGCGCTCGTGACCTCGCGGGCCGAGGTGGTGCTCGACCCGCAAAGGCTGGCTGCAACGCTGGACGGCGATCAGCCGAGAATCGCCGGCCTGCATTCGGCAACGGGGGGTGCCGGGGACCAGGCATGCTCCGCCGACTTGCTGCTCGAATCATTGGCGGCGTGTGCCGGCGTGACGGTGCTTGCGGTTGCGACCTCCATGGGCGCCGGCTTGACCGGTGGCAGGATCGTTGCGCAGGGCACCTGGGACGCGCGCGGCACGCTCGGCGTCGACAAGACTGTAGCCATCGGAATCAGCAGAATCGTGTTGACGTTCGAGCTCGAGGGCTCGCTCGATGAGCCGACGCGCAAGCGACTCATCGAGGTGACGGAGCGCTACTGCGTGATTCTCGCGACGCTGCGCAATCCGCCCAACATCGAATTTCGCGCCAAGCCCTGAACGGGGGCCGCGCTCAGGGCGCTGCGCGCAGCGCCTGATCCAGATCGGCCCACAGGTCCTCCGCACCCTCTATGCCTACGCTCAGCCGCAGCAGCGTCGCGGGCAGGTGCTCCTGTCCGGGAATGCCGGCACGCCGTTCGATCGTGGACTCGACCGAACCCAGGCTGGTGGCGTGTTGGATGAGCCGCAGCCCGGTGCAGACGGCATCCGCGGAGCGTGCGTCGCCGCGCACGTCGAAGGAGATTACGGTGCCAAAGCCCTTGAGCTGGCGTCGCGCGGCCGCATGAGTCGGGTGACTCGGCAGGCCCGGATAGCGCGTCAACATGACCTTCGGATGGTGCGCCAGGCGCTCGGCCAACGTCATCGCGTTGTGCTGTGCGCGCTCCAGTCGCAGTGCCAGGGTTCTCACTCCACGGACCGCGAGAAACGTTTCGAGCGTACCGGGCGTAGCGCCCCCGAGGTCGCGCACCTGGCGCAGCGCGGTCAGCAGGTTTGGGTCGCGCGCGGAGACGACGCCGCCGAGCAGGTCCGAGTGTCCGCCGATGAACTTGGTTACGGATTGCACGGCGACATCGGCGCCAAGTGTCAACGGACGCTGGTTCAACGGGGTGGCGAAGGTGCTGTCCACGCCCAGGATCGCGCCACGCTTGCGCGGCGCGGCACAAATGAGATCCAGATCAGCAACTGCCAGCAGCGGATTCGAAGGTGACTCGAGCCAAAGCAGGTCAGCCACGCCTGCCATTTGGATCCAACCTGGCGTGTCTGTCACGCCGACGCGGCGCACGGTCCAGCGCCCGCGGCTTTGGCCGGCATTGGCGAGTCCCACGACGCCCTGGTAGCAATCGTCGGGCAGGGCCACAACCGAACCTGTGGGGAGTTGCTCGAAAATCGCCGCGATGGCCGCCATGCCGGAAGCAAAGCAGAGCGAGGAGCCACCTTCGAGGCCGCCGACGATCTCTTCCAGTGCCTCCCAGCCGGGCGTGCCATCGTCGCGGGAGTACGCGCGGTCTTCGCCGCGAACGAAGTTCGATGCCGGCCAGGGCGGCACGTTCAACGGCGAGCCCGGCCGCCGGTCCCGGCCCGCCGACACGACCCACGATTCGACCGAGCCAGGTTCAGCCGCGTTGCTCAAGTTCGTATCCCCCAATTTCATCGCGCCATTTTAGCGGATGGACCCTGCCCGCGGGGGTTGGGTCTCATAGCCCCGCCGGATGGTCCGTTCTACAATGAGGAGATGCGGGATAGTCTCACTCAGACCAGCACCCGCGCACCGCGCCTGCGTCAGCTGCTATCTGCCGCGCTTCTAGCGTGGGTTGTCGGATCGGGCAACGCGGCGCAGCGTCCGGAATGGGCGTTCTTCGTGCCCACTGACGACTCGGCCCGGCTCACGATGCCGAAGCTTCCCTATTCGTGGAGGGCGCCCGGCAGCCGCAGGTCCTACAGCCGCACCCAGCTTCAGGATGTTCTCGACCCTCCGGACTGGTATCCGGATGAGCACCCGCCGATGCCGTCAATCGTCGCTCACGGCTCGGGCCCGCGGGGAAAAGGGCCGCCCCTCCTGCCATGCGCGCTCTGTCATCTTCCAAACGGCGCCGGGCACGTGGAGTCTGCCTCGCTTGCGGGTCTTCCGGCCGAGTACATCGAGCGGCAGTTCGTCGACTGGCGCAGCGGCGCCCGCAAGATCGGCGTCGGCGATGCGCAAACGATTGCGCTTCTGACCGCCATGAAGCGCAGCTACTCGAGCGAGCAGGTGCGCGCGGCTGCCCACTACTTCGCCTCGTTGCAGCCGCCGCGGTGGGTGCGGGTCATCGAAACGCGAACGGTCGACATACGTGGTCCGGCAGCTCTGGGCCTTTCAAAACGGAGCTCGAACAGGGGCCTTGGCCGAGCCAATGCGTCTGGTGGCCGCGAAGCTCACAGCGCACGATATGCTCTGCATTGCCGCTTACCTCGCGACGCTGCCTCCCTGAGGCACCCTCTGCCAGTGCTTACGCCGAGCACCGCGCTTATCCTCGATCATGCCCTCGTCCACGCCCCGCCGGGTATGGCCCGTGCTGGCAGTCATTGATCGCCGTAGCCCTTGCCTTGGGAGGCAGAGCTAACGCTCTGGCACAGAGCGACCCCGATAAAGTGAAAGATCCGGACAAAATGAAAGATCCGGATAAGGCGCGGGATCCGGATAAGGCCAAGCACGACCCGGATAAGAAGAAGCACATGCACGGCGATCCGGACCGGAAGCCGCGTACTGACGACGCTGGATCTGCGCTATCCAAATGTCATCCTGAAGAACGCGGCACGGGATGTTGCTCCCGAAGACACTCTGTCGCGGACTGGAGGCGGCCTTCTCCCATCCTTTTCAAGCCAACATCTACCTCACACCGCCGGGCAACCAGGGGGCAAAGGTTCACTATCTGCCGGGGGATCTGGACGATCCCGGTAAGCTCACACTGGCTCGGCGCCTCATCCGCGAGGGGCTGTTGGTAACGTGTTGAAGCTTCCGCCCTGATCTTTTGGCCTCAGTAGCTCTTGCCGCGCGCGGACACCGGCCAGACGGCCTCGACTTTGCCATTGCGCACGCCGACGTACCAGTCGTGAAGATTGCAGGTCGGGTCGCAATGTCCCGGAGAGAGCCGCAGCTTCTCATTGATGCGTAGCACACCGCGCTTATCCTCGATCACGCCGTGCTCATCCGAAGCGCTGACGTATTTGACGTCGTCGCGGCCATGGATCACGGGCAGGCCGCTATCCAGTGACTGCGCCTTGAGGCCTGCGTCGCAGACCGCCTGATCAGCCTTGGCATGACTCATCACCGAAGTCAGGATGAAGAGCGCGTTCTCCCATTCGCCCTGGTCGATGCGATTCCCATCCTTGTCCCTGATGCGCCCATAGTCGGCATCCATGAAGGCGTAACTGCCGCATTGCAGCTCGTTATAAACCCCTGAATTCGACTCGAAGTAATAGGAACCCGTGCCGCCGCCCGAGACCAGCTCCGGCTTCAGCCCGGCCCCCTGCAGAGCCGCGACGACGGCCTTCACCAGGACGATGGCGTCGTCGAGCTTGGCCTTGCGGTCGCGGTAGCTCTCCAGGTGCTGCATGGCACCCTGATAGGCCTGCAGGCCGCTGAATTTCAGCCCCGGGGCGGCATCGATGGCTTGCGCAATCTCGATCGCGGCACCGGCGGTCCTGACGCCGCAGCGACCCGCGCCGCAATCAATCTCGACGAGGCACTCCAGTGTCGTGTGATGCCGTTGCGCGGCTGCCGATAGCTCCGCCACGTTCGCCAGATCATCGACGCAGACGATGATTCGCCCGCCATGCTTCGGCAGTTGCGCCAGGCGATCGATCTTGAGCGGATCTCGTACCTCGTTGGATACGAGGATGTCTTTGATGCCGCCGCGGGCAAACACCTCGGCTTCGGAGACCTTTTGACAGCAAACGCCAGCCGCGCCCCCCAGGCTCTCCTGCAGCTTCTGCACGTCGACCGACTTGTGCATTTTCCCGTGACTGCGGTGGCGCATGCCGTGCGCCTGCGCATACTCGCCCATCTTCCTGATGTTGCGCTCCAGGGCATCGAGATCGAGGATCAGGCACGGTGTCTGGATATCCGCCTCGGCCATGCCAGGCAGAGCGGGGATGTCGTAGCCGAGTACGCAGCCGGCGAATTCCGTCTTCGCGTTCATCCTCTTTGCCGTGGCAGGCCTGCGCTCACCGGTGCAGAAATACCTGTCCGATCGCCAGCGCCAGGGGATAAGGCTGGAAGTGGTTGCGGTTGCTGAGGATGATCACGGCCAGGTGCTGCTTTGGCCAGCGGACGATCACGTTGCGGAATCCCATGCTTTCGCCGGAGTGCCACACAGTATCACCGGTGATGCGCCAGCCGAACCCGTAGTCGATGTTGGGGTCGTCGGTCCGCACGTGCGCGCTGAAGGCCAGGCGCCGCGAATCCGCGCTCAGCAGCTTGTCGGTGTACAGAGCCGCGTCCCACTTGGCCAGGTCGTCAATGGACGAGTAGACGCCACCGTCGCCGCGAGTGGCGCTCGTCGTGTCCTGGTCGGTCCTGGTCCACGTGCCGTTGACGTCACTGTAGCCGTAGGCGCGGTTCGTCACCTGCGGTCCGCGGTGGTGCTCGTAGAGCAGCGTATGGTTCATACCGAGCGGCTTGAAGATGCGCTCGTGCATGAAATCCGCCAGATCCATGCCCGAGATGCGCTGCACGATCAGACCCAGGAGTACATAGCCGCCGTTGCTGTAGCGGTAGGCACTGCCAGGCGTGAAGTAGAGCCGGTGCTGTGCAGCGATCAGGTTCAATACGTCGGCATCGTCCAGCTGCGCAGTGCGGCCGGGCGGAATCAGATCTTCGTAATCGATCAGTCCACCCGAGTGGGTCAGCAGTTGGTAGACGGTGATCCCGTTGTCACTGGCCGGCAGCTCGGGCAGCCATTTGCGCACGTGCTCCTGCAGCCGCAGCTTGCCGTCCTGTCTCAGCAGCAGGATGCAGGTCGCAGTGAACTGCTTGGTGACCGATGCCAGGCGATAGTTGGTCTCAGGAGCGGCTTTGACATGCTCCTCCAGATTCGCGTAGCCATAACCGCTCCTCACGATGGCCTTGCCGTCGCTGACCACCAGCAGCGAGGCGCCGGGTATGTCACCCGTATAACGGCTCATCAGCTGGTCGACCTGGCTACGCCGCGACTGCTGCGCGGATTGTGCGTGTACGCAGATGGCCGTCGCCAGGCACGCCAGCCCCAATACAAGCAGTCGTTTGCGCCTCACGATCACACCCCGCTCGCGGCGATTGCCGCCCCTATTCACAAGCATGCTCTCTTTCGAACGCCAGGTCCTCGTAGTCGTCGCTGAAGTCCGCATCGGGATCGACCTTCGCCATGTGCAGCACATCGCCCGACCGTGCGGGGAATTGCAGCCACGCCTCGGAGTTACCGCTTCCCCAGTGCACCAGATAGCGCTCGCCGACGCGCATGACCTGCCCGGCTAACCTGGGTGATTTCTGCGAGGCGAAGAATACGGCGCCGCCGCGCGCGCAAATCCGCACCTCGCCGAACCACGCATCACGCCACACGCCGAGGCGGTCCTTGAGATCCATAGGCGTCGCGGGCTTGCGTGAGGATGTATCGGGAACTCGCGCAACACGTTGCTGCTGCTCATTACGAGCCAGCTCGGCAGCGTAGCTGGCCACGGTGCGGGTATTCTGTGGTGCGGTAAAGTGCTTGGTCAGTACCTCATTGAGCACGGCGCGCGCATCGTCGGCGTCGGCATCGATGAGGAACACATAGCCGCTATTGCGGAACGGCAACAGCGTCACGGCCGAGTACATGCCCGACAGCGTCCCGGTGTGCGACACCGTCATCTGTCCATCCACATCGGCGATGCGCCAGCCGTAACCATAGCTGTAAAAGAGGGTGCCATCCCAGGCATGCCGCTGCGCGGATATCGGCATCGGCGTATAGCCGGTCCACTCCTTCCGTCGCTCCTCCGGCGACAGCCAGGCCAGCTGCTTCGGGGTCGGCGCCAGCCAGTTCATGGCCCAGGTCAGCATGTCATTCAGGCTGCAACGCACGCCACCTGCCGCGTCCATGGTGGCAGCATGCACGATGGACCCGCTGGCGGGCTCTTCGACGTAGCGGCCGTCCTGCAGGATGTGCGGCCGCGCCACGTTGCCCACCTGGTGGCGGTTCCAGGTGCCGATCTGACAGCGGCTCATGCCGAGCGGCTGGAATACTTCCCGGCGCATGAGCGCCGGGTAGGGTGCACCGCCGGCCGCGGCGGCGACCTGACCGGCTACGATGTATAGCGTGTTGTCATAGGCGTAGCCCGCGCGAAAGCTGTAGGCCGGCTTGAGGTAGCGCAGCCCCCGTACCACGTCCCGGGGAGTGAAATGATTGGGGTCCGGCCACAGCATCAGATCACCGGCGCCTTCGGGCAGGCCACTGTGATGCACCAGTAAATCGCCGACCTGCATATTCGCCGTGACCCAGGGGTCGTACATACGGAAGGACGGCAGGTACTTCGTAACCGGGTCGTCCCAGCGCAGCCTGCCTTCTTCCACCAGGCGGGCCAGCAGCGTAACGGTCATGGCCTTGCTGTTGGATGCGATCTTGAACAGCGTGTCGGTATTGATCGGCTTGCCGGACTCCAGCTTGCCGAGCACACGTGTATAGACCACCTTGCCGCTGTCGATGACGCCGACGGCAATCCCCGGCAGCTGGTACTGCGCCACTACGGCCGCGACCAGGCGATCGTAGTCGGCGCGTGACCCGGTCATCGGTGCCGCGGCCCACGCATGTGTCGCGACCAAACTCAGCACCAACAGCGGCAACGGGAATCGAGCAGGTCGCGTCATGTTTTGGCCCAGCTCCGTGGCAACTGCTCGCCGGCGATCATTTCATCGAAGGTCTGCCGCCGCCGCACGATCGCGTAACGGCCCCGGTCGAGCAATACCTCGACGGCCAGCGGCCGCGAGTTGTAGTTCGATCCCATCGCGGCGCCGTACGCGCCCGTCGTCTTGATCATCACGAGGTCGCCCGGCTCACACGCGGGAAGTTGGCGATCGACCGCGAAGGTGTCGCTGCTCTCGCAGACCGGCCCGACGACATCGTAGATCTGCGGCGGCTCGCCTCGGTGCGCTAACGGTACGATCTCGTGCCAGGCATCATAGAGGCTGGGGCGCAGAAGCTCGGTCATGGCTGCGTCCACCACCAGGAATCGCCGCTGCCGGCCCTGCTTGATGCGCAGCACACGCGTCAGCAGCGCGCCGGCCTCGGCCACGAGCCAGCGGCCCGGCTCGAGCAGGATGCGGCCCTCGAAGCCGGCCAGCGCTTGCCGAATGACGTCCGCGTAGTCCTTCACCGAAACAGGCTGGTCGCGGCCCTCGCGATAGCATACGCCGAGGCCGCCGCCGACATCGATACTGTTGATCGCATGTCCGGCGGCGGTTAGCTCGCGCCAGAAGGCGGCGACGCGCTGCAACGCCAGCCGGATCGGGTCCAGAGAGAGTAGTTGCGAGCCGATGTGCACATGCAGCCCGTCCAAGCGCACATGCGTCAGCCGCGCGCCATCAGCAAACCACTGGCGTGCCTCATCGATGCCGACGCCGAACTTGTTTTCCGATTTGCCGGTGGAAATCTTGGCGTGCGTGAGCGCATCCACGTCGGGGTTGATGCGCACCGAGGCGCATGCGAGCGTGTTCCGTGCCGCCGCCAGGTCCTGCAGCAGGCTGAGCTCGTCTGTCGATTCCACGTTGAAGCGGGCTATGCCGGCGGCGAGTGCATCGCCGATCTCCTCAGCGCTCTTGGCAACGCCGGAAAATACGATGCGGTCCGAGGCAATGCCCGCACGCAGACTGCGCTGCAATTCGCCGCCCGAAACGATGTCGGCGCCCAATCCGGCATCGGCCATTATTTCCAGAACGGCCA
>JBOIAB010000150.1:0-5281 GCA_050738635.1 Steroidobacteraceae bacterium | reverse complement strand
CCCTCAACCCCGCCATTCACCACCAGGGCGTCGGCAGCCCTGGCGCGGGAGCCGCTCTCGCGCAGCGGCCCGGCCGGCAGCACGCGGCCGTTGCCGAGGCCGCGGGCGCCATCGATGACGACGATCTCGCAATCGCGTCGCAGCCGCAGATGTTGCAGGCCGTCATCCGCCAGGACGACCGCGGCTCCCTGCTCGATCAGCGCCCGCGCCGCGGCAACGCGGTCGCTCCCCACGATGGTCGGGCAGCCGGTACGCCGGTGGAGGATGAGCGGCTCGTCACCAACCTCCTGCCAGGAGGAGTCCGCGGTCACCACGCGCAAGCCGCCCTGCTCGCGTCCATATCCCCGGGATACGAGGCCGACGGCGTGTCCACGCTGCCGCAGGTGATTGGCGAGCCAGATGGTGAGCGGGGTCTTGCCCGTGCCCCCCACCGTCAGGTTGCCAACGACGATTACAGGCCTGCCGAGGGCTTGCGAGCTGATCCAACCCCATTCGTACGCCTGGCGCCGGGCCGACACGGCCGCGCCGTAAATCCAGGAGAGGGGCTGCAGGAGCGAGAGCCCGGGCGAGTCGCGATACCAGAGCTTGAGCAGCCGTTGGCGCATCGGCCGTTCAGTCGGCGAACTGCAATCTGTAGAGTTGCGCGTAGCGCCCTTCCTGCGCCAGCAGCTGCGCGTGGGTACCGCTCTCGACCACTTTACCGCCATCCAGCACCACGATCCGGTCCGCCTGCTCCACGGTCGAGAGGCGGTGCGCGATGACGAAGGTGGTGCGATTGCGCACCAGCTGCGCGAGCGCCGCCTGGATGTGGCGCTCCGACTCGGTGTCGAGCGCCGAGGTGGCTTCGTCGAGGATCAGGATCGGTGCGTTCTTGAGCAGCGCGCGCGCAATGGAGATACGCTGCCTCTGGCCTCCTGACAGCAACACACCACGGTCACCCACTACGGTATCGAGCCCGTCCGCAAGCGCCGCGGTGAACTCCGGCACGTGCGCCGCCTCCGCCGCGTGCAGGAGGTCGCTCTCCGACACCTTGCGGCCGAAGGCGATATTGTTCCGGATCGTGTCGTTGAAGAGCGTTACGTCCTGACTGACCACGGCAATCTGCGCTCGCAGACTGCGGACGTCGTACTCGCGAATATCGCGCCCATCGATCAGGATGGAGCCCGAGGTGACATCGTAGAACCTCGGCAGGAGGCTCACCAGCGTGGATTTGCCGCTGCCGGATCGCCCCACGATCGCCAGGCTCGAGCCCGATGGCACCTCCAGGGAAACACCGCGCAGCGCCGGCCGCTCGCCCGTCGGGTACGAAAACGTGACGTCCCGGAATCCCACATCGCCCCGCGCCCGCCCCGCTACGTAGGTCCCGTAGGTAGGCTCGGGCGGCTCATCGATCAGCTCGAACAGGCTCTCCGCCGCCGCCACGCCCTGCTGCACCGGGTCGGCGACGCTCACCAGCTCGCGCAGCGGCTGCGCAATGCTGGTGAGGGCGACGAAGAACCCGAGCAGGTCGCCGGGTGACATGCGTCCAGCCACCGTGTCGCGCAGTGCGAGCCCGAGGACGACCGCGCCACCCAGCGCGGTGACCATCTGCACGGTCGGGTTGGCGAGTCCGCGGGTGAGGATCAGGCGCATGTACGAGCGGCGATTGTGCTCGTTCACGGCATCGAACTGCGCCTGCAGGTGGGCCTGCGCCTCGTACACTTTCACCAGCCGCGGCGCCTCGAAGCTCTCCTTCGCAATGCGCGTGACATCGCCCATCGAGTCCTGGATGCGGCGGCCATAGCGCCTGAAGTTGCGATTGACCACCGAGATCAGCCAGGCGGCGAGCGGTCCGGTCGCGAGCGCGATCAGCGCGAGGCGCCAGTTGAACCAGAATATGAGGACTATGTCGCCGATCACCGTGAGCGCCGCACGCACCATGATGACGATCGAGTCGGTCGAGGCCTGCCCCACCTGCTCGCTGTTGTATGTGAGCCGTGAGAGCAGCGTTCCCGTGGAGGCGCGATCGAAGTAGGCGGCCGGCAGATCGAGAACGCTGCGAAAGACCTCGGCTCGCAGCCGCTTGACGATGCGGCGGCCGACGTAGCCCATGAAGTAAGTCTGGGTGAAGGATCCGATGCCGCGGCCGATGAAGATGACCACCAGCGCGATCGGGATCAGAAAGATCATGCGCGGGTCGGGATGGGTGAAGGTGCCATCACCGAACTTCTTGGCGAGCCACGCAAAGCTGGCCGTGGAGGCGGCGTAGATCGTGCCGCCCAGGATGCCGAGCGCGAACGGGCCCTTGTGCGGCTTCAAATAGCCGAGTAGCCGCCGATAGGTGACCAGGACGCTCACCGGCTCGCTCGGCCGGCGGCTGGCGACGTCGTTCAAGGCGCGCCTGCCCGCTCGTCCCTGATCGTCGCGATGTTGAGCCGGACGAAGCCGAGCTGTCCGAGCACATCCATCGCGGTCACCACCGACTGTTGGGTGGCGCGGGCGTCGGCGCGGATGGTCACGGGGGTATCGCGGTTGCTGCCGGCCTGCTTGAGGAGCGCCACACGCAGCGTATCGGGGCTCGAGTTGATGAGCTCCCGCCCGTTGACGAGGTAACTTCCGCTCTGCGTCACCGAGACTACGAGCGGCTCGCTCTGCGGCGCGGCGGGCGGCACGGCGCTCGCCGAAGGCAGCTGTACGTGCAGCCGGCCTTCATCCGTGAACCTGCTCGACAGCATGAAGAACACGACGAGGAGCAACACGACATCGATCAGGGAGACGACGTTGATCTCCGGCTCCTCGTGGCGGCGCGGCTTCAGGTTCATGACAGGAGCGACGCCCGTCAGGCGGCGGCCGAGCGACTGCCGCGGATGCCGGCAGCCTCGACCGCATCGGCCATGCGCATGGCCTGCTTCTCCATCTCCACCACGATGCGCTCGACTCTGCCGCGCAGATACCGGTAGGCGAAGAGCGAGGGGATGGCAACACAGAGACCGGCGGCGGTGGCGACGAGCGCCTCGGCGATGCCGCCCGAGAGCACCCGCGGATCGCCCATGCCGCCCGCCTGGATGGCGTTGAAGGCGCGGATGATGCCGGTCACGGTGCCCAGCAGGCCGAGCAGCGGTGAGACGCCGGCGATGGTTCCGAGCGTATTGAGGAACCGCTCCAGCTCGTAGACCACGTGCCGGCCGGTGTCCTCCAGACGCTCCATCAGGATCTCGCGCGGCCGGTGGCGGTTGGCGAGACCCGCCGCGAGCAGTCTCCCCAGGGGCGAGTTCTGCTCGAGCGCGGCAATGACCTTATCGTTGATCTGGTTGGCCTCGATCAGCTGCCAGACCTTCTGCGGCAGCTCCCGCGGCATCACCCGCCGATCCTGTAAAGTCCACAATCGCTCGAGAACGATCGCCGCGGCGGTGATCGAGCAGAGAATGATCGGCCACATGAGCGGGCCGCCGGCCCGCACGATTTCCCACATCCAGCGACCCCGGGGGACGAAACCCAAGAAAACTGCGACGGCGCATGATACCCGACGGACCGGGCAAGAATAGTGCGACCTACCTGACGCCATACCGTCGCCAATCTGGTACAGTCCGGACCCCTGATGCCTCGTCGCGTGCTGAAGAAGCTCCTTCCTACCCTAGGCCAAGTACAAGGGCACTGGCTGCTGCGGCATTTCGGCGAGCGGCTGCTCGATCCACGGCTCTGGGCGCTCCATCGCCGCGCCATCACCGGGGCCTTCGGCGTAGGCATCGCCATCTGCTTCATCCCGCTGCCGGTGCACCTCGTAGTCGCCGTGGCGATCGCGATCGTCTGGCGCCTGAACGTGCCCGCGATCTACGGTACGACGCTCCTCGTCAACCCGCTGACGGTGGTACCGATGTATTACCTGGCATACCGGGTGGGGGCGGCGTTGCTGCGGGTCTCACCGGAAAGCTTCAGGTTCCACTTGAGCTGGGAGTGGCTGGAGAAAGGGCTGGGTCCCATGTGGCAGCCGTTCCTCATCGGGTGCCTGGCCTGCGCCGTGGTTCTCGGCGTCCTCGGCTGGGGGTGCCTGGAGCTGGTCTGGCGCTGGCGGGTTACCTCCCGGTATAGGGCTCGCCACGTCGCAACGGCGGCGTGAGCCGCTCCGACAGCCTGCCTTTTTCGATCTCGTAGACTCGCTCCATCCGCTCCGCCAGGCGGGTGTCGTGAGTCACCACGACGAGGCTCGTGCCCCGCTCACGATTGAGCTCGAGCATGAGCGCAAACACCGCTTCCGCATTCGCACCGTCCAGGTTGCCGGTGGGCTCATCCGCGAGAATGATCTGCGGTTGGGTGACGAGCGCGCGCGCAACCGCGGCACGCTGGCGCTCGCCGCCTGATAGCTGGTGCGGGCGATGATCGAGGCGCTGCGCCAGGCCGACTCGCTCCAGCAGTTGGCGCGCCGCCGCGCGCGCCTCGGCGACCGGAGCACGGCGTACCAGCAGCGGCATGCAGACGTTCTCCAGGGCGGAGAACTCCGGCAACAGATGATGGAACTGGTAGACGAACCCGAGCGCCCGATTGCGCAGGTCGCCGCGCTCCTTTTCCGTGAGGCGGTGTATGTCGCGCCCGGCCACCAGCACCTGGCCGCTGCTCGGTTGGTCGAGACCGCCAAGGATCTGCAGCAATGTCGTTTTGCCGGAGCCGGAGGCGCCGACGATCGCCACACGCTCGCCCGCCGCGATCGATAGCGCGGCGCCGCGCAGCACCTCGAGGGTCACCGGCCCCTGGCGAAAGCTCTTCGAGACCTCGCGCGCCTCGAGGACCAACTCACTGCTCGGCGATTCATTGCTCGGCCCGTCCTGGGCCTCGCCCCCGCTGGCGCGGGGGCCGACACGCTCGCGCGCGTCGTCGGAAGTTGCTCCCGGCAACTTACTCATGGCGCAGCGCCTGCGCCGGAGCGGTGCGGCTGGCGCGCCAGGCGGGGTAGATGGTGGCCAGCGCGCACAGGAGGAAGGCCACGCCGCAGACCCGCAGCACGTCGAGCCCCTCCACGTAGGCCGGAAGATCACTCATGTAGTACACCCGCGGATCGAGAAACTGTGTATGCAACAGCCGCTCGAGACCGCCCACGAGCGCCTGCAGGTTGTGCGCGACCAGCGTACCGAGCCCGGCCCCGAGCAGCGTGCCGGCGAGGCCGATGATGACGCCCTGGATGGCGAATATGACGAGCACGTTGCGCGGCCCGGCGCCGAAGGTGCGCAGGATCGCGATGTCGGTTTGCTTTTCCTTCACGATCATGACGAGCGTCGCCACGATGTTGAATGCCGCCACTGCGACGATC
>JBOIAB010000149.1:0-7240 GCA_050738635.1 Steroidobacteraceae bacterium | reverse complement strand
CGTCAGGAGCGATCCGGACGAGCTCGCGCTGCTCGAGAAATGGATGCGCGGCTACGAGCCCGAGCGACTGTTCGATCGCGACGGCCGATTGATCGACGAGCTGCGCATGCTCGCGCCTTCGGGCGATCGGCGCATGGGCGCCAACCCGCACGCCAATGGCGGGCGGCTCCGGATCGAGCTGACGCTTCCGCCCTTCACCGACTACGCCGTGCCAGTCGAACGTCCCGCCACCGAGCGGTGCGAATCGACGCGGCAGCTGGGACGGCTGCTGCGCGACGTGTTCGTCAGGAATCAGGATGCCGCCAACTTCCGGTTGATGTGTCCGGATGAAACGAATTCGAATCGTCTCGGCGACGTGTTCACGGTGGAGAACCGCTGCTATCAACGGCCGGTGATCGCCATCGACGATCACGTCGCGGCCGACGGACGGGTGATGGAAGTCCTCAGCGAGCACCTCTGCGAAGGCTGGCTCGAAGGCTATCTCCTGACCGGCCGGCACGGATTCTTCGTGACCTACGAGTCGTTCGCGATGGTTGCCGCCTCGATGATCGTTCAGCACACCAAGTGGCTCGAAGAGGCGATCAAGCTACCCTGGCGCGCGCCGATCTCCTCGCTGAACCTCCTGCTGACCTCGACCTGCTGGCGCAACGACCACAACGGTTTTAGCCACCAGGGACCCGGCCTGATCGACGTGATGCTCTCCAAGCAGGGCACGGTGGCCCGGATTTACCTGCCGCCGGACGCGAACTGCCTGCTGTCGGTCGCCGACCACTGTCTGCGGAGCAAGGATTACGTCAATCTCGTCGTGATCGACAAACAACCCCAGCTGCAATGGCTGAGCATCGACCAGGCCCACGACCACTGCACCCGGGGCGCCTCGACCTGGCCCTGGGCAAGCAACGACGGATCCGGTGACCCGGACGTGGTGCTCGCCTGCGCCGGCGATATCCCGACCCTGGAGACGGTGGCCGCCGCCTGGTGGCTGCGCCGGAACATTCCCGAGCTCAAGGTGCGGCTGGTGAACGTGGTTGACCTGATGACGCTCTTTCCGCCCGACGTTCATCCGCACGGCATGGACGCGGCGCGCTTCGTCGAGCTCTTCACCGAGAGCCGACCGGTGATCTTCGCCTTCCATGGCTACCAGCGCGCGGTCCACCAGCTCATTCACGGGCGACCGAACCCGGAGCGCTTCCACGTGCGGGGATTCAACGAGCAGGGAACGACGACGACGCCGTTCGACATGGTGGCACTCAATGGAATGAGTCGATACCATCTGGCCAGCGAGGCGCTCCGGCGTGCCGCGGCCGGGCAGCCCCGCGCGGCCGACCTGATCGACGAGTGCCAGCGTCTCCTCGCCCGGGCCAGCGCCTATTCGCGCGAGCACCTGGAAGACGAGCCGGAGATCCGGGATTGGGTCTGGACGGATGGGTAGCGGACGCGGAGAGAGCGGGGACGACGGTGGGAGACCCTCTCGGCGTCGTTTCGGTCGCCGTCTCATGAGGAGTTGGGACGACCGCACGATCCCGCGCGCTTGGTCGTGGAAGTGGACGGCCCGGTGCACCAGAGGCAGCCCGCGTTACTCCTCGTTTGACAGTCGGTGATCCTGGTGCTAGGGTGGAAGAGAGTACGAGCACTCGACGAGGAGTGTGAAAAGCAATGACGCAGGACACGATGCTGTACGCAGCTACCGTCGAAGGGGCAATCTCGGCCTTCCGGGAGATGGAGCTCGTTACCACGATCGTGGCGGAACGGACGGATGGGGAGGTTCAGCAGGCGCTGGTGACCGCGCGAGCCGATCAGGTCGCCAAGCTCCGCGGGCTCATCCACGTCCTTGAGCTCAATCCCGCCGAGGACGGAATCTATGTCGACAACCTCGGACGCTGGCACGCGATCAAAGACGGCGAAGAGGTCCAATCCGGGCACTGGCTGGTGCCGACCGAAATCGCCCGATCGATCGACAGCCGCCAGCCTACGACCGCCAGTGGGGCGAATCCGGTCGTCCGCGACGCGGATCCGGTCGCCGGCGGCGAGCGTGACTCGGTTTGCGGCATGCGGCTCAAGCCCGGCCAGGAAGAAGCGAACGTCACCTATCAAGGGCAGACCTATCACTTCTGCTCGGTCGAGTGTCGCGATCTGTTCCTGAAGGAACCAACGCATTACATCAAGGCGGTTGGCATGGAGCAATCAGTCACGCGGTAGCCCGCGAAGACGGCGGTCTCTCGCCGCACGCCGGATCCCGATGGTTGGGATCTTGGTGAGAGCCCGACATCGCCGTCCCGACGGGCAATTCGCCACGGGTCGTCGACCAATGGCCCGATGACGAATCGCGTTGTCCGATTGATCAAGAGTGAAGATCGAGTGCTCGTACTCCTCGGACCCGGCGGCCGTTTCTCGGCGAGAGTTGGTTCGGGACGGCTACCCAGTTGACCGAGCATGACCGAGAATTCCCGAATTCAGCCGCCTTGCTGACTCCACCGGCGATCGCTATCATGACATGCGCCGCGGGGCAGGCACGTCCACGACGAGGTGATGGCGGCGATCGAACACGATTCAGCGAGCGCGGACCGACGGGTCACCGGCGCGGACCCGCTCTGGTACAAAGACGCGATCATTTACGAGCTTCACGTCCGGGCATTCCAGGACAGCAACGGCGACGGCATCGGCGACTTCCGCGGCCTGACTGAGAAGCTGGACTACCTCCAGGACCTGGGAGTGACCACCCTCTGGCTGCTCCCCTTCTACCCGTCGCCGCTGAAAGACGACGGCTACGACATCGCCGACTACACGACGATCCATCCCAGCTACGGCAATCTCCACGACTTCAAGGTCTTCTTGCGCGAGGCGCACCGGCGCGGCCTGCGGGTCATCACCGAGCTGGTCATCAACCACACCTCGGTCGATCACCCGTGGTTTCAGCGCGCTCGCCGGGCCGCGCCCGGCAGCATCGAGCGCGACTTCTACGTCTGGTCGGATTCCGCGGAGACCTATCGGGACGCGCGGATCATTTTCAAGGACTTCGAGCCCTCGAACTGGGCCTGGGATCCGGTCGCGCGGTCTTACTACTGGCATCGCTTCTACTCTCATCAGCCCGATCTGAACTACGACAACCCGGCCGTCCGCAAAGCCATCTTCAAGATCCTGGACACCTGGCTTGGTATGGGGATCGACGGACTGCGGCTGGATGCCGTGCCCTACCTGTACGAGCGCGAAGGCACGAGCTGCGAGAACCTGCCGGAAACCCACCGATTCCTGCGCGAGCTCCGCGGCCACGTCGACCGCCGGTACCCGGAGCGCATGCTCCTGGCCGAGGCGAACCAGTGGCCGGAAGACGCGGTGGCCTACTTCGGCGACGGCGACGAGAGCAACATGGCGTTCCACTTTCCGATCATGCCGCGCATGTTCATGGCGATTCGCATGGAGGACCGCTACCCGATCGTCGACACCCTCGCCCAGACGCCGCCAATTCCAGAGACTGCCCAGTGGGCGCTCTTCCTGCGCAACCACGACGAGCTGACCCTCGAAATGGTCACCGACGAAGAGCGCGATTACATGTACCGAGCCTACGCCCAGGACCCCGAGGCGCGGATCAACCTGGGCATTCGGCGACGCCTGGCGCCGCTGCTCGGCAACCACCGCCGGCGGATCGAGCTGATGAACGGCCTGCTCTTTTCGCTGCCCGGCACGCCGGTCCTTTACTACGGTGATGAGATCGGCATGGGCGATAACGTGTATCTTGGCGACCGCAACGGTGTGCGCACGCCGATGCAGTGGAGCCCCGACCGCAATGCCGGTTTCTCGCGCGCCGACCCGCAACAGCTCTATCTGCCGCCCATCATGGACCCGATCTACGGCTACGAGGCGGTCAACGTCGAAGCGCAGACCCGCGACCGCTCCTCGCTCCTCAATTGGATGCGGCGCATGCTGGCGGTGCGCAAGACCTCGCAGGCCTTCGGCCGCGGCAGCCTGCGCTTCATCCGTCCCGGCAATCGCAAGGTGCTCGTGTACCTGCGGCGGTACGCCGAGGACACGATTCTCTGTGTGGTCAACCTCTCCCGTTCGGCGCAACCGGTGGAGATCGACCTCTCCGAGCACAAGGGAACGATTCCCATCGAGCTCCTCGGCCGCACCCCGTTCCCACCGGTGGGGGAGCTGCCGTATCTGCTCACACTGCCGGCGTACGGGTTTTACTGGTTTCGGCTGAGCCGGGAGGCGGCGCCGCCGTCCTGGCACGATGAGCGCCTGCCGCGCGAGGACCTGCCGGTGTTGGTCCTGGTGGAAGGCTGGAACAGTTTCTTCCCCGACAAGGTCGCCGTCTGGCGCGCCGGGCTCGCGCGGCGGCTGCGCACCCAGCTGGAAGAGCGCATCGTGCCGCAGTTCATCGCCGCGCAGCGCAGGTTCGCCGGCAAGGGCGCGCCAATCGGCAGCGTGCGGCTCCTGGATCACACCGAGCGCCAGGACCCTTTGCCCCGCTGGTTCGCGGGCATTTACAGCGTGGAGAGCCAGGGCACGAGCGAGCGCTATTTCGTGCCGCTCGCGATTGCGTTCGAGGATACCGAGGAGGCGCGCTGGCGCAAGCTCCAGGCTGCCGCCCTGGCGCGCGTACGCCAACAGGCGACCGTTGGTGTCCTTGCCGACGCTTGCGCGGATGATGGTTTTGGCCGTGCAATCATCGAAGCGATCGGTGCCTCGGCGGAGCTGCCCACGCAAAACGGTCGCGTGCGCTTCGCGCCCACCGCGCTCTACGCGGAATTGCGCGGCGATCCGGCCACGGAACTGTCGGTGAGCCCGACGGGCGCCCAGAGCAGCAACACCACGCTGCGTGTGGGCGACGGGCTCTTCCTCAAGGTCTACCGCAAGCTGCAGCCCGGCCTGAACCCCGAGCTCGAGATCGGTCGCTATCTCACCGAGGTCGCCCACTTCCCCAACATCGTGCCGGTGGCCGGAGCCGCGGAGTACAGCGATCACGAGTCCGTCTGCTACACCATGGCGCTGCTGCAGGCCTTCGTAACCAACCAGGGCGACGGCTGGACGTACACGCTCGATTATCTGTCGCGCTTCGTCGAAGACCGGCGCAGCGGCGTTCCCATGCTGGATGATGCGCACGGCCTCTACCTCTCGCAGGTGAAGACACTGGCCATCCGCACGGCGGAATTGCATCGTGCCCTTGCTGGCGCGACGGACGATCCGGCGTTTGCACCAGAGCCGATTACCGCCGAAGACGTGGCTGCGTGGGGTGCAGCCACACGCGCCGCCGCGGAGTCCACCCTCGCGCTGCTGTCAGCGCGGCTGCCGCAGCTGCCACCGCCGGTTGCTGCGGACGCGCAGGCGTTACTCGCACGGCGCGATACCCTGATGCGCCGCATCGCAGACTGCACGACGACGTTGCCCAAGGGCCTCAAGACCCGACGCCACGGCGACTATCACCTCGGTCAGGTGCTCTTGAAGCGCAATGACTTCATCATCGTGGATTTTGAGGGCGAGCCGGGACGCACGCTTGCGGAGCGGCGCCACAAGCATTCTCCGCTGACCGACGTTGCCGGGATGCTGCGCTCCTTCGCCTATGCGCGTCACGCCGCGCTCGAGCGGTGCGCCGTGCAAGGGGGCGATGACTGCGGCCGCTGGGAGCCGCAGCTGCAGGCGTGGGAGCAGGAGGCGCGCCATACGTTCGTTACTTCCTACGATCAGGTTGCGAGCGTCGCCGGCCTCTACGAGTCGCTGCAGCGGGTCCGGCCGCTGCTCACACTGTTCGAAATCGACAAGGCGCTCTACGAAGTGCGCTACGAGCTCGGGAACCGCCCGGACTGGACCCGCATTCCCCTCCAGAGCCTGCTTGGGCTGACCGAGTGAGCGCCCAAGGGAGGCATCTTGGACCAGACTACGAGCCGCCGACGGACTGCCGCGACCCCTCAAGAAGCGCAACGGATCGGCGCCGTCTGGCCGGGCCAGCCCTATCCCCGCGGCGCCACCTGGGACGGCGAGGGCGTCAATTTTTCGCTCTTTTCCGCCAACGCCGACAAGGTGGAGCTGTGCGTCTTCGATCCCTCGGGCAGGCACGAGGTGCAGCGGATCGCCCTGCGCGAGCGCACGGATGAGATCTGGCACTGCTACCTCCCCGAGGCCCGGCCGGGGCTCCTCTACGGCTACCGGGTCCACGGACCCTATCGCCCGGAGCAGGGACAGCGGTTCAATCCCAACAAGCTGCTGATCGAGCCGTACGCCAAGCGCCTCGAAGGCGCGCTCCTCTGGAGCGATGCGCACTTCGGCTATCGCCTGGGGCATCCCAAGGCCGACCTCTCCTTCGACAAGCGCGACAGCGCCGCCGGCACGCCGAAGAGCCGGGTCATCGACTCCGCCTTCACCTGGGGTGACGACCGGCCGCCGCGCGTTCCCTGGCACGACACGGTGATCTACGAGGCACACGTGCGGGGCGCGACCATGCGTCATCCGGAAGTGCCCCCGGCGCTGCGTGGCACTTATGCCGGACTGGCGACGGCGCCGATGATCGAGCACTTCCTGCGGCTCGGCATCACCACTCTCGAGCTGATGCCCGTGCATGCCTTCGTCGATGACCGCACGCTGCTCGACAAAGGGCTGCGCAACTACTGGGGTTACAACACCATCGGCTTCTTCGCCCCGGAGCGGCGCTATTCGGCCACCGGGAACGTCAGCGAATTCAAGACGATGGTAAAGACGCTGCACTCGGCCGGCATCGAGGTCATCCTCGATGTCGTCTACAACCATACGGCCGAAGGCAGCGAGCTCGGGCCGACCCTGTCCATGCGCGGCATCGACAATGGCGCCTACTATCGCCTGAGTCCGGAGAATCCGCGCTACTACATGGACTTCACCGGGACGGGCAACACGCTCAACCTGCAGCATCCACGGGTGCTGCAGCTCATCATGGACAGCCTGCGCTACTGGGTGCACGAAATGCATGTCGACGGCTTCCGCTTCGACCTCGCTTCCGCCCTCGCGCGCGAGCTCTATGACGTCGACCGGCTGGGCTCCTTCTTCGATACCATCGGCCAGGACCCGGTCCTCTCGCAGGTGAAGCTCATCGCCGAGCCCTGGGACATCGGCAGCGGCGGCTACCAGGTCGGCAACTTCCCTCCGGGCTGGAACGAATGGAACGACAAGTACCGCGACAGCATGCGCGCCTACTGGAAGGGCGACGGCGGGCTCATCGGCGAGTTCGCGCGCCGCTTCACCGGCTCCTCCGATCTCTACGAGGCAAGCGGCA
>JBOIAB010000148.1:0-4415 GCA_050738635.1 Steroidobacteraceae bacterium | reverse complement strand
CAAGGTCACGGAGGCTGAGTTTCAGACCTTGCATCTCAAACCCCAGGCATTTCACGGCGATTGGAACTACGCGCTGCTCCCGAAGCGCAACGTCAAATGATCAAGTTATTGTCACGCGAATCCTTAGTTAGGCGAAAAGGCGCAGCGACGTGAGGCTGGCCGCGCCCGAGCCGCTCTTGTTGGGCACGATGGTCAGGCTGAGATGGGTGATCGCGGGAAGATCCAGCCGCAGCTCCTCGTGTTGAAACGTTGCGCCATGCGGGCTGAAAACATACTCCTGCACGAGCACCTGTCGGTAGCTGCGGCCGTGATCCGCGGAGACCTCCACGCGCACCTCCTGCGTGCGCTCCTGCAAGCACTCCTCCACTTCGTACATGACGCAGGAGATCCGCGCGGGACGATCGAACTCGAGCACTATACGCTCAGTTTCATTCGGCCGGGCGCTCGTCCAGCGCGTGCTCCCCCGCCCGCAGTGTCCATCGATCAGGTGCTCGACGGGGTGATCCGGATCCTCGGATGAATAGGCGAGCGTCGCGGAGATTGCGATATCGATTTCGCCCGGCGGGTGCGGCGGGAGCGAACTCGCCTCGCTCATCAGGCGCTTGCGCAGGCGGGAGGTGATGGTCGGGTTCATCGCGGAAGGTGCCAGTCCTGCAATCTTCTCAAACAACGAATGACGCACAGGGATGGTTTCACGACGACGATTGCGATCTCACGCCAGCCTGAACGCCAGCGAGGCGCGAGGAGCGGCTTCATTCTGTTCTCGCAAGCGCCTCGCACAGTCGCCCCCATTGCACGGTCCGTGCGATCAACGCACCTGACAGGGTCTCGGGATACCGCGTGCGCCGCAGCGCATGCGCAGCAGTGCGCCCGCAAGCGGCTCACGTTTGCGCTGCTCGGGGCTCAACTTGTCCGAGGCGCTGGTAACGTACAGATCATCCAGCGCTTCGCCTCCAAAGGCGCACATCGTGGGTTGACTCACAGGAAGGGTGATCTCGCGGTCGAGCTCTCCCATCGCCGTGTAGCGCCGCAAGCGGCTGCCGCCGTGCAGCGCACACCAGTAACCGCCTTCGGCATCTACAGCTGCGCCATCAGGAATCCCATCGCTACTGGCGACCTTCGCGAACAACTTACGCGGTCCGAGTTCTCCATGCCGTGCATCGAATGTGTACGCGAACACCTCCCCAGTGCAACTGTGCGTGAGGTAGAAGAGATTATTCTCCCGACTCCAGGCCATGCCGTTGTGCAGCTCGGCGGCGTCCGGTTGCGGCAGGAGACGGCCGCCTAGCGTGAAGCGATGCAAAGAGGCGGGCTGCGCCGGCGGCTTGCCCGCGAGCGGATCGAACATCACGCCGATCCAGAATCGACCTGCACTGTCGCAGGTGCCCTCGTTGAAGCGGAACAGTGTTGGGTCGAATGGCGGCGGCGCGAGCCGCACCAGGGATCCGCTCGCGAATTCGAGGCGGAAGACACCCTCACGCAAAGCCAGCACCGCGCCCGTCGAATCGGCCAGCAGCGCAAA
Source organism: Steroidobacteraceae bacterium (assembly GCA_050738635.1). GTDB lineage: Bacteria > Pseudomonadota > Gammaproteobacteria > Steroidobacterales > Steroidobacteraceae > 13-2-20CM-66-19. Next base: position 2,893 of record JBOIAB010000148.1, on the reverse strand, counting down.
GGCGCCAATGTCGCTGCGCAAGTTCCACGAGCGCTGCCGACCAGTGACTGGATCGTATCGGTACAGAGCGGGCTTTTTCACATCGATCCAGTATAGCGCCCGCTCGGCTGACGCCCACGTCGGCGACTCGCCGATGGCCGCTCCAGCATTCGACACCACTTCAATCTGCATTGGGACTCCTCGATGCGAAGCCGCGCACGACCCTTCTAGCGCATCAGCATGTGCAGGTGACCGTCGGGGTCGCGCAGCAACGCGTCCCGATCGGATCGCCAGACGATGCGGCTTGCGGCGATGTCGTTGGCCGACGATCGACCGGCTGCTCGGCCGACGGGGTTCCGGTATCCGAGCAGCTCGAGATGCGGCGAGCCAATTTCCGGACTCATGGGCACGACATCGACATGGGCATCGGGCACTCCGTCGAGCGCGGCTTGGGTCGGCCCGTCATTGAGCGTGGGTCGGTCCGCCCGAAGGCCGAGCGCTTCGTAGAAGCGTCGGCTCACGCCGGCATCGGCAACGCTGATCGCGGAGTGATCGATGCCAAGCACGCACTCCCTGTGCCCAGGGCTCCCCGCCGCGGAAGGAAATTGTAGAAACTCGAGCGGGTGACCCTCCGGATCGCGGAGCTTGACGGCTGTCACGCCTCCGGCTGACGCCGGAAGCGTCACCGGGCCCTCCATCGAGATCGGGGTCGCGCCGTGCGCGCGGGCACGTTTCCACGCTGTCGCCGCATCGCGAGTCACGAGTGCGAAGTGCTGGAAGCAGAGGTCGGCGGCGGTGGCGTCCTCGGGATAGGGACGTCCCCTTCGATCGAAAGACTCGAGATCGATCTGCTGGCCACCAACGCTGAGTGCGATACGCGTGCCGCGGCCTTCCAGCTCGAGAAGCGCCATATCTTGAGGCGTCATCGCAACTGGCGACCCGGCGGAAAATCCGATGGATTCGTAGAACTGCACCAACTGTCGCGGCATCGCGGTCGTCAGGCGAAACGCAACGATCGCAGAGAGTCGCCCGCTCAAAGCTGTACGCAACCGCATACGTTGGTATAGATCGCCATCAGCGTATGGGAAGCACAGATGAACAGGCGCGACCGGTTTCGGCCACCAAACGTGAGATTGGCGACCGGTGCAGGGGTAAGAATCCTGCCGAGCAGCTCGCCGTCGGAACTGATGCAGTGGACGCCGTCCGCTGCGCTCGACCAGACGTTGCCCTGCTCGTCGACGCGTAACCCATCGGCAAACCCAGGCAGGACTTTGTGGAACTGCGCGCCGTCCGACAGGCGGTTGTCGCCGCTCACGCTGAAGCGGCGAATGTACTGCCGCGGATGGGGATCGAACTGCCGGCCGCTCTCTGAGACATAGAGGATGCTCTCGTCTCGCGAGAAGGCGAGGCCGTTCGGTCCCTCGAAATCATCCGCCACGATCGTGAGCTCACCGGTCGCGGGATCGAGCCGGTAGAGCGTTGGCGGCAACTCCGGCTGCTGCTTGCCGCCCTCATAGTCGGTGTTGATGCCGTAGAGCGGATCACTGAACCAGATCGAGCCGTCGGTCTTGCAGACGATGTCGTTGGGCGAATTGAGCCGTTTGCCGCGATAATGGCTGGCGAGCACGGTCAGCGTGCCGTCGAGCTCCGTACGCAGGATGCAGCGATGCTGGTGCGAGCAACCGATTAGACGCCCCTGCCGGTCGCGGGCATGGCCGTTGGCAAAGCCCGAGGGCTTGCGGAAGACCGAGACACCGCCCTCCTCGCTCCACCGGAGGATGCGATCGTTTGGCAGATCGCTGACATAGAGGCAGTCATGGTCGGCGAACCATACCGGACCCTCGAGCCAGCGATAGCCCTGCCCGAGGGTCTCGAGCGGTGCGTTCGAAAGGACCATCGCCCGAAACCGCTCGTCGTGGATCTCGATTCCGTCCATCCTCGCCTCACTGGATGTGGCAGGGCTCGCGCCGCGGATCGACGTGCAACTGCACGGTCATCAGCACGGCCGGCGCATCGCCGATCGTGCCGGAACGATGCCCCTTCCTGCTGTGCGTTTCCGTGCAACCCTGATCTTCGCCGAAGGAAAATTCCCCGGGTCCCTGCTCGATCCGCATGCCGTCCATGCTCTCGATGAACCACCGGCCCGACAGCACCACGATCCACTGGGGCGCCGGATTCTCGTGCCATTCACCCACCCACCCAACCGGTTGTACGGTGAATACCACCGTCGAGGAGTGTGTGCCCTGTTGGTTGTTCCACTGCGGATGGGCGGGACCGACGCTGTGGAGCTCATAGCCAGTGAGCCGGCACTCGCGCTGGTGGCTTACGCCGTCTTCATCGACGTAGAGGTGCCAGTACGGAATCGAAGGGCGGGGTCCGGGGTCACTCACGGCGGCGCCTGCACTGTCGAGTAGGGGCGGCTGGAGGCAAGCGGGTGGGCGAGGAACGGTCTCAGGCCCGAGCCGTCGGTGCCGATCACGATCAGCAGGAAGCCGGCGCCCAACGACAGATTCTTGAGAAAGTCCCAGAACAGCGCGCGGCCCTTGCTGTTTCCGGACGTCCAGAAATCCCCTTGCGCCCAGAACTGCTTGAAGAGCACGGCCGTTGCCGCACAGTAGGCTGCGATGACGAGCGCGCAGGCGCGGTCGGCCACACCCGTCACCACCCCGAGCGACATGAATACTTCGATCGCCAGCCCGGACAGCAGGACCACAGCCGCGACGCGACGCGCCGTGAACACCTCCTGCGCCTGTTTCAGCGCGCCTTCGAAGCCGAGAATCTTGTCCAGTGCGCTGAACGGCAGAAACAGCATGACCAGACCGTAACGAACGATGAGCGCTACGATTGCGGCGGTGCTCATTTGAGTCGCTCGGCGATGCGGTCGGCGACGCGCAAGGCATTGGCAATGATGGTG
>JBOIAB010000147.1:0-8544 GCA_050738635.1 Steroidobacteraceae bacterium | reverse complement strand
GGAACCACCCGATCCCATTCCGAACTCGGAAGTGAAAACGCTCTGCGCCGATGGTAGTGTGCCTTTCAGGCATGCCAGAGTAGGTCACTGCCAGGGTCTCAATGTGAAGCCCCCCGGAACCGCAAGGTTCCGGGGGTTTTGCTTTTGGGGCCGGCTGAATGCCGCCCCCGCGGCGACCTGTCTTTTTTCTGATGCAGGTCGGGATTTGGCGCCGCCGAATTGTGCGTTGCGCCCGGGACGCCACGCTCCGGCTTCCGCGAAACTGCCTTGATATGCGGACGGAGCGGTCGTGAATCTCTTTGCTTTCTGGCGGCTCTGGCGCCAGCGCCCGGGTGCGGGCGCGGCTGCCCCGGGACCCCATGAGGCTGCCTTTGCGCAGTCCCCGCACGGCATGCTGGTCGTCGACGGCGGCTCGCTCGAGATCGTCGATGCGAACCCCGCTCTGCAGAGTAGCCTCGGCTACGAGCTGCACGAGCTGCGGTCGATGCCGCTGGCGCAGATCTTCAGCGATGGCGGCGGGCCGCCGGAGGCGCTGCTCGCGCAATTGCGGGAGTCGCCGGCCAGGGTTCTCATCGAGACCGGGCAGCGCTGCCGCAGCGGACGCTTCCTGCATGTGGAGATCAGCGGCTACCGGGTGGGCATCGAAGGACGCAATCTCTTTTCTCTGACGACCCGTGACATCACCATGCGGCGGCGCGTTGAGGCGCAGCTGCTCGAGAAGCAGCAGCATCTCGACCATCTTGCGCACCACGACCAGCTCACGGGCCTGCCGAATCGCCTCTTCCTGGCGGCGCATCTGCCCGGAGCGATCGCGGAGGCGAAGCGCACCCGCAGCATGCTCGCGGTGCTCTTCCTCGACCTCGACCGCTTCAAGCACGTCAACGACTCCCGCGGACACGAGACCGGCGACAAGCTGCTCAAGGCCGTGGCGCAGCGCATACGCATCACCACCCGCACCGACGACATCGTGGTCCGGATGGGCGGCGACGAATTCATCGTGGTGCTCAAGACCGTCGCCACGGCCGAGCAGATCAACGAAACCGCGAGCCGCATCACCGAGGCACTGCTAGCCCCGGTGCTCATCGATGGCCGCTCTCTCGTAACGACCGCCAGCATTGGTGTCAGCCTCTTTCCGCGTGACGGCTCGACCATGGGCGAGCTGCTGCGTCAGTCCGATACAGCGATGTATCAGGCGAAGGACCGCGGCCGCAACAACTTCCAGCTCTTCAGCCCGGTGATGGAGCGCAAGCTGAAGGAGCGCATCGCGATCGAGTCGAGCCTGCGCGCGGCGCTGCAGTCGCAGCAGTTCGACGTGCACTATCAGCCGATCGTCGACATCGACTCACACCGGATCGTAGCGCTCGAGGCGCTGCTGCGCTGGCGGCATCCGGCCCACGGCTTCGTGCCTCCCGACCGCTTCGTCGCGGTGGCGGAGGAGACGGGCCTCATCGTGCCCATCGGGGAGTTCGTGCTGGAGCGTGCGTTGGAAGACGCAGCGCGCTGGCGCGCGGCGGGGGCCGTTCTCGCTCCGATCTCGGTCAACATCTCCGCCGTGCAGCTGCAGCGCTCCGACCTCGCAGCCACGATCGCGCGGCTGACGCGCAAGCACGGCATGAGCTCCAGCATGCTGCAGCTCGAGCTAACCGAGAGCGCGCTCTTCGAGCGTCGCGAGAGCCGCAACGGCGAGTCCTCGCAGGATGCCATCGTGCGCCTGCGCGAGCTCGGCACGCGCATCGCCATCGATGACTTCGGTACCGGCTACTCGAGCCTCTCGTACCTCAAGCAATGGCGGGTCGACTATCTCAAGATCGACCGCAGCTTCGTGCGCGACCTCGTGACCGACATGAGCGACCTGGCGATCGTCGAGGCGATCATCGCCATGGCGAAGCATCTCAACATCGAGGTGGTGGCGGAGGGCATCGAAGGCTGGCAGCAGCTCGAAAAGCTCCGCCAGCTCGGTTGCCCGTACGCGCAGGGGTTCCTGTTCGCGCGGCCAGCCCCCTTCGAGCAGTGCACGCGCTATCTCACCGGCCAGCCGCTCGACCTGACCTCCGAGCAGCCGACGATCCAGGAGCTCGACGCGACGGGGAGCTGACCGCCCTCACGCGCGGGCGACATCTCCCGCAGGGTGCGGCCTTCGCCCCATCAGCCAGGCGCCCAGCGCCACCAGGGGTGCGAGCGGCACCAGGAAGGACAGGTGGTACCAGATCGGGAATCGGTGCCACAGATGAACGTGCGCCGGTAGGAAGAGCGCCAATATCACTACCCCGACAATCCACGGTGCGAGGCGGCTTCGGGGTGCGATTGCATGCACCAGCGCGCCGGCGGCAATGGACGTGACCGCCGCCATGACCAGGCGCGCGATCTTCATGCCGAGGGTGAATACCAGCGTCGGCTCCGCTTCCCGGTAGCCCGGTACCCCTAAGCGCAAGCCCCAATTGATGACCGTCACGATGACGGCCCACCCCACGAGACCGGCGATGATCGCCCCAATCGTGCGTCGCATGCTTTATTCTCCCGCCTTCTTAGTCTAATTCATAATAGTTTAATTAAACTATGAAGGCAAGATTGCTCATTCTCGGCGTGCTGCATCGCGGCGATTTCCACCCTTATGAGATCAAGCGGCGCCTCGAGAACGCGATGGTGGAGTGCTACATCGACATCGATGTGGGGACCCTCTATTACGCGATCAGGCAATTGGAAAAGGAGGGGCTGATCTCGCCCGTCTCGAGGGAGCGCGTGGCCCGCGGCGGCATGCGCACGATCTACAGGATCACTCCAAAGGGAAAAGCGGAGTTCCTTCAGTTGCTGCACCAGCAATTTGCGGAAGACGGTCCGGTGTCGCGGACGCTCTATGGCGCGCTCCTCTTCCTGCATCTCACCGACCTTGCCGTGGTCGAAGTGCAGCTCCGCCACCGCATCGAGCGCCTGGACGAGGTCATCGCCAAACTCGGTCCGATCCGCAAGGAGCTCGAGCCCGTGATCTCGACGGGCGGCGAGCATCTGCTGACACACATCGAGAAGCAGCGCCGCCTCGACCGCGAATGGTTGCAGGGCCTGCTCGCCGACGTCGAAGCCCGTCGCGTGCATGACGTGGCGGACCCTAAACTCCTCGCCTTGAGCGATCGTGAGACAATGCCTGACCATGAGCAGTGATACTCCGACCGCGGTTCCCGCAGGCGAGCGGACGCCCCGCCGGCAGTGCGCCGAGGCGGTGCTGCTTATCCGGCCCGCCAGCTTCGGCTACAACCCGGAGACGGCCGCGACCAACAAATTCCAGAAGCAGTCCACGGGCGCTGGCAATGACATCACGGCTGCCCACCGGGAGTTCGCCGGCCTCGCCGGGGCGTTGGTCGGGGACGGGGTGCGCGTCTGTATCGTGGAGGACACGGCCGAACCGCCGAAGCCCGACGCGGTGTTCCCGAACAACTGGGTGAGCTTCCACGAGGACGGCACCGTCGTGCTCTACCCGATGCAGCCGGCAAGCCGCCGCCGCGAGCGCCGCCGCGAAATCCTCGATGAGGTGGCCGATCGGCTCGGGTTCAAGATTTCCCGGGTGCTCGACCTGACTCCACACGAGGAGCAAGGCCGATACCTAGAAGGCACGGGGAGTCTCGTGCTGGACCACACCGCGCGGGTGGCCTACGCCTGCATCGCGCCGCGTACCCATCCTGACATCGTGGCGGAGTGGGGGAAGGAGCTGGGCTACGAGCCGGTCGTCTTCAGCGCCGTCGATCGTGCCGGCGTGCCGATCTACCACACCAACGTGCTCATGTGCGTTGGTGAGACAGCGGTAATCGTCGGTACGGAGGCGATCGTGCCGGCCGATCGCGGCAGGGTGCTCGAGCGGCTGCGCGCCACCGGCCGGGAAGTCGTTGAGATCGGCCACAAAGAGATCGAGCACTTCGCCGGCAACATGCTCGAGCTCGGGACCTGGGATGAGGCGCTGGGCGACTACCGTGTGCTCGTCATGTCGGAGACGGCAAGGCAGGCGCTGTCCGCGGAAGCTTTCGCACGATTGTCCGCGTGCACGGATGAGGTGCTGGCGGTGCCGATCCCGACCATCGAGCGCCTTGGCGGCGGCAGCGTGCGCTGCATGTTGGCCGAGGTCTTCCTGCCCGCGTGAGTGAGCTTCTCGTCAAGGCGGTGCTCAGCTACCTGCTGGGCTCGATCGTCGGCAGTCTTCTCGTGGGGAGACTGCGCGGCGGTGTCGACATCCGCCGCCTGGGGAGTGGCAATGCGGGCGCCACCAATGCTCTGCGTACGCAGAGCAAGCTGTTTGCCTTTTGGGTGCTGTTGATCGACATCGGCAAGGGGTGGATCGCTACCCGGCTTCTGACCGGGGCGCGGGTTCCGGGCATGACATCCTCGCCCGCGCACCTGGCCATGTGGGCCGTGGCGGTATGCGGGGTCGCGGTGATGTTGGGACACGTTTATCCGCTTTGGCATGGATTTCGGGGCGGGAAGGGCGTGGCGACGCTGGTGGGCGCGGTGCTCGGCGCTTCGCCTGCGCTCCTCATACCGATGCTCGTGGTCTGGTTGCTGGCGGTCGTTCTTTTCGGCTTCGTCGGGCTCGCTTCCATCCTGGGTGCGGTGGCCTTTGCCGTGGCGGCCGGGACCAGCGGCGCTGCGCCGCGGCTGCCGCTACTGACTTTTGCGGCGCTCAGCGCCCTTCTGATCGCCTTCACTCACCGTGCCAACTTCGCCAGAATGCTGGCCGGGACGGAGCCGCGCGCGCGGCGGCTATGGCTCCTGGGAGCCGCCCGATCCCGCTCCTGACCCGTGGAGGGATGGGACATGACTAAAGCCACTGCGCCGGGAGAAGCCGCTCAGAGCGATGAAATGCCGCTGGTCGCCCGGGTGTATTCGCAGCTTGCCGACGACGAGTTCCACTCCGGAGAGGAGCTCGCCCAGACGCTGGGTGTCAGCCGTGGTGCGGTCTGGAAGGCGGTGGAGTCGCTGCGTGATCTCGGCGCGACCCTGCATGCGGTGCGCAACAGGGGATATCGCCTGAAATCGGGCAGCGATGCGTTCGATGCCAAGCAGATCACGAACTTGCTGTTCCCACCGACTCGCATCAGTGTTCGTAGCGTCGACGTCGCGTGGACCGTCGACTCTACCAACAGCGTGTTGCTCGCGCGTCCGAATCCTCCGTTCGGTGAGTGCGAGGTCATGCTCGCCGAGTATCAGACGGCAGGTCGCGGCCGCCGCGGACGCACATGGCTGGCGCCTCCCGGCGGCTCCATCTGCCTGTCGCTCTCCTGGACCTTCCGTGAAGTGCCGAAGGATCTCGGCGCGCTGGGACTCGTCATCGGGGTCTGCGCGCTGCGCGCTTTGCGTGAGCCGGGCCTCGCCACCGTGCAGATCAAGTGGCCGAATGATCTCGTGATCGAGGGCAGGAAGCTCGGCGGCATCCTCATCGAGCTGCGCGCTGAATCGGATGGCCCTGCCTGCGTCGTGATAGGCATCGGCCTCAATGTTGCGCTGGGTGCGAAGGCGCTGGAGGCGATCGCGGAGACGGGTGCCTCGCCCATCGACCTGGCCACCGCGGGCATGAGGGACATTTCCCGCAACGCCATCGCGGCCGCGCTGATCACGAAGATCTCCCAGGCGCTGCCGGTCTTCGAGCAGGAGGGCCTCAAGCCGTTCGCCGACGAATGGCGCGACGCCGATGCCCTTCGCGGCCGGCAGATCGATGTGCATACCCAGGGGGGTGTCGAACACGGGCTGGCGCGCGGCATCGACCTGCACGGGGCTCTGGTCGTCGAGACCCCCAAGGGTGTCAGGCGGTTCATCTCAGGGGACGTGACCGTGAGGGCCGTCGATTGAGCGCATTGCTGATAGATGTCGGCAACAGCCGGATCAAGTGGGCATTGCTCAAGGGCGAGCGGCTCGGGAAGTCGCAGGCGGCGGACTATTCGGGCTGGCGGGCGCGGGACTTCGCGCGCCGCGTCATCGGCTCGAAACTGGATGTCGACCGTATCCTGGTGTCGAATGTTGCCGGCGATGATGTAGGTGATGCCTTGGCCGCGGGTGCGCGCCTCGCCGGTGCGCCGAAGCCGGAGCGGGTCGCCACGCAAAAGACAGCGTGTGGCGTGACCATCGGCTACGCCGATCCCTGGCGCCTCGGCGTCGACCGACTGCTGGCGATGATTGGCGCGCATCGGAGATTCCCGGGTCGGTCTGTTTGCGCAGTTGCCGTCGGGACCGCGATGACGATCGACCTGGTGGGAGCGGATGGGCGGCACTGGGGCGGAGCGATCATTCCAGGGCCGGCGCTCATGATGGAGAGCCTGCTCGATGGGACGAGCGGCATACGCAAACGTGCACAGGGTGGTGGCAGTGGGCGGGGACCTGCTCTCTTCGGGCGCTCGACACGGGCGGCGATAGAGCAGGGCGCTCGCTACGCTGCCGCGGCGGCGGTGGACAGGGCCATCAGCGAAGCCCGCGCCGTGGTCGACGAGACGCCCGCGCTCGTCATGACAGGAGGCGGCGCGAGATCCCTGCGGCCTTTGATCCAGACAGCCGGTCAGCTCGCACCGGATCTCGTGCTCGAGGGACTTGCCGCGTGGCGTGTCGGTGCTTAGGGACAGGACTGGGTCTAGAATCGCCTGGTGCGCATCGCCTTCTACGCCCTGCTGCTCGTCAACCTGCTCTACATGGCCTGGGCGGAATGGGTCGACGTCCCGGCAGCGCCCGCACCGAGCTCCATCGCCAAGCTGCCGCCCCTGAAACTGCTCAGCGATGTGCCCCCGGCAGAGCGCCAGGCACAGGCCAGCAAGATGTCTCTCGAGACTCCGGCATCAGTCTGCGTCTCCGTCGGGCCCTTCGATGATCCCGCCACTACGGCCAAGGCGGCCAACCTGCTTCTGGCGGACGGCTTTACTCCGCAGCAGCGCGTCGCCGAGTCACCGGCCGTTCGCCGCCTTTGGGTCTACCTGGACCAGTTCAGAAGCGATGCCACCGAGATGCGCGTGCTCCACCGTCTGGAGCAGGCCGGGATCGATGATGCGGAGGCGATGCCGGCCGCCGCCGGCGACCGCCGGGTCTCCCTTGGACTTTTCACCGACAACACCAAGGCCCAAAGCCGCGTGCTGGCCGTTCAGAAGATGGGATTTCACCCTCTGACGGCCGAGCGAGTACTGCCTGGCACGGTGTATTGGCTCGACCTCACCCTCCCGAGCAGCTCGACGGCCGTGCCGCTGAAGGACGTATCGAATGTGGAGCCGAGTGGCGGCAGCTCGCCGATCAGCGTGCAGCCTTGTGGCTCGACGCCACCCCAGGCCGCGCCTTCACCTCAGACCGCGCCGGTGCCGAAGACCGCCTCCCGCGCATCCGCTTCGAGTGAAGTGCCGAACCTGCCACGATGCAGGCCGGGTGGGCCGGTGCCATGCGTGGCTTCGGAGCCGAAGAAGACCACCGACCCGTCCGTGTTCTGAGGGCGAGCGGACCGGTACAATTAGCGGCCCGCACTTTCTCGGCGCCGGCTTAGCTCAGTGGTAGAGCAGCGGTTTTGTAAACCGTTGGTCGGGGGTTCAAGTCCCTCAGCCGGCACCAATTTTCATCAATCAACTCAACAAGTTATGAACGCTCTCCGGCCGCGACCGTCGGACGTTCTCCCGACTGTGCCGTAATTGTGCCGTGGATTTCGAGATTGCCGGCGTAGACGGCGAGATGGTCGGCGCCGAGATGCGCGTAACGCCGCACCATGCGCTCGCTCTCCCAGCCCGCGAGCTCCTGCAAGGCGAAGAGCGGGGTCCCGGCCTGCACGTGCCACGACGCCCAGGTGTGCCTGAGGTCGTGCCACTTGAAGTCCGTAATCCCCACACGCTTGAGCGCCCTGTACCACGCCTTGGTCGACGGCTGTCCGATCGGCGCGCCCTCGTACGTGAAGACGCGCTCGGCGTGCCTTCCTCTTTGCCGCGCGAGCACCTCGATCGCCGCCACATTCAGCGGCACAGCGATGGCCTTGCGCGCCTTCGCCTGATCGGGATGAACCCACGCCACCTTGCGCTCGAGATCGACCTGCTCCCAGGTGAGCCCGGTCACGTTGGCCGCCCTGAGCCCCGTCGCCAGGGTGAACGTCGCCATGTCCCTGAGATGCGGCGGCAACTCCTTGAGCAATGCCGCCGCCTGGTCGTGGGTGAGAAAGCGGATCCGCCGCGTGGGCTCTTTCAAGAGCCGTACGGCGGGCGCCCGATCCAACCACTCCCAGTCGCGAGTGCACTTGCGCAGGATTGACCGAATGAGTGAGAGCGTGCGGTTTACGGTTGCGTTGCTGCATCCTTCCGCCTGCTTCGCTTCGCTGATCGCATCGATGAGGGCCCGATTGATACTCTCGAGATCCCGATTGGCCAGAAAGCGATCGAGCCAACGCAGCTTCTGCTTGTCTTCCCCGAGCGAGGCCTTGTGAGCCTGCTCGCGGAGCCAGCGCACCGCCGCGTCCTGCCAGATGTGCTTCGGCCGATCCCCCAGCCGCTGGCGCCGCCAGACTTCGCTTTTCAGCTTGTCGTGCAGCTCCTGCGCCTGGGCCTTGTTGGCGGT
>JBOIAB010000146.1:0-10659 GCA_050738635.1 Steroidobacteraceae bacterium | reverse complement strand
GGCTGATCGGCTATGCGGTGGCGCTCGTGCTCGGTGTCTTCCTCTTCGTGAGGCTGCCGGGCAGCTTCGTGCCCGAGGAGGATCAGAGCGATGTCATGGGGAGCGTCGAGCTGCCTGCGGGCGCTACGCTTGCGCGCACCGAAGGGGTGATGCAGCAGGTGTCTCACATCCTCATCGGCAATCGCGCCGCTCACGATGTGTTCCAGGTCGCCGGCTCCGGCTTCGGCGGTAACGCAGAGAACACCGGGCGCATCTACATCCACATGATCAACTGGGACCAGCGCAAACAGACGGCCGACCAGTTCGTGAGCTGGGCCAACTCAGCCGTGCAGGGCCGGATCCACGATGCGCAGGTGGTCATCAGCAACCGGCCGGCGATCCGCGGGCTCGGCGAGTTCGGCGGCTTCGACTTCTATCTGGAGGATCGCGGCGGCCTCAGCCGCGAGGCGCTGACGCAAGCGCAGGATACCCTGATCGCCCAGGCCGCCAACGACCCGGTGCTCTCGGAGGTGCGGGAGAACGGTCTCGCGCCACAGCCGCAGCTGCAGCTCAGCGTCGATCGGGTGCAGGCGCAATCCATGGGCGTCTCCGTCACCGACGCGTACACGGCCCTGCAGCTCATGCTGGCGCCGGTGTTCGCCAACGACTTCGTGTACGACGGCCGCGTGCTGCAGGTGTTGCTCCAGGCCGATGCGCCCTACCGCATGGATCCCAACGCGTTGCAGCACTACTATCTCGCCGGTGCCAACAACAGCATGATCCCGCTGTCGGACTTCGTGAAGGCCCGGTGGATCATCGCCCCGCCCTCCCTCACACGCTACGACGGCTACCCCGCGGTTGAGCTCATAGGCTCGGCGGCGCCAGGTTACAGTTCCGGACAAGCGATGAACGAGATGCAGCGGCTGGTCGACAAATACCTGCCGGGCGGCTTCGGTTATGACTGGGCGGGACAGTCGCTGCAGGAGATCTTCTCCGCCGCGCAGGCGCCGGCGCTGTTCGCGCTCTCGATCCTGGTCGTTTATCTGGCGCTCGCCGCGCTCTACGAGAGCTGGAGCATTCCGGCATCGGTGCTGTTCGCCGTTCCCGTCGGCATCATCGGCAGCACTCTGGCGACCCTCGTCGGGGGCCTGCCCAACGACGTCTACTTCAAGGTGGGTCTCATCACCATCATCGGGCTCACGGCGAAGAACGCGATCCTGATCGTGGAGTTCGCGGTCACCGAGCAGCGCAACGGACACAGCCTCCACAACGCCGTGCTCGAGGCCGCGAGGCTGCGCTTTCGTCCCATCATCATGACCTCGTTCGCCTTCATCCTCGGCGTTTTCCCCATGGTCGTCTCGACCGGCGCAGGCGCGAACGGACGCCACGACATCGGCACCTGCGTGGTGGGCGGCATGTTCACCGCAGCAGTGCTCGGCGTGCTGCTGATCCCGGTGTGTTACGTGGCCACACGTCGCCTTCTGGGCGATGTGCTGGACGAGCCCGGCCGCAGCGAGATCAGTCCGCCGCCCGCCGAGAATCCATGATCTAGGCGGCGCCGCGCCGCGCCGCGGATCTCTCGAGCCGCTTCCACACGGCGTAAGCCGGCAGGCCCACGGCGATGATGAGGAGCGTGATGCCGGTGTCGCGCGGATCGGTCACCAGCGCGTTGCCGATGAGAGCCAGCGAGGCGAGCAGGAACAACGCCGGCAGCACCGGGTAGGCCCAGACCCGATAGGGCCGCGGCATGTCCGGCCGCTTGCGCCGCAATACGTATACCCCCGCCACGCTCAGCGCATAGAACGGCCATTCACCGAGCACGAACCGGTCGGCGAGCTGCGCGAAGTCGTTCTGCAGCACGTACACGCAACCAAACGCCACCGACAGTCCGATCGCGATGGAGGGGCTCTTGAACCGCGGCGACACGCGTGCCACGGGACGGAAGAAGAGCCCGCGGTCCGCCATGCCATAGATGATCCTGGGATCGGTCATCATCGAGCCATTGAGCCCGCTGAAGCTCGACACCAGCACCAGGCCCGCGACCAGGCCGGCTCCGGCGGTGCCGATCAGGGGAATGCGCGCCGCAGCCGTCGCCGCAACCAGCGGCGAGGCGGCCATTTCCGCACCCGACAGGGCGTGCCAGAAGCCGAGATTGAGCAACATGTACACCAGCACCACGCAACTGGTGCCGAGGACCAGCCCGATGGGCAGCGTGGTCTGCGGACGCGAGATCTCCCCTCCGACTGACGTCAGGTTTGACCACCCGTCGTAGGTCCAGAGCACCGGAATCAGCGCGCTCGCAATCAACGACATGGTCGCGACGTGCGTCGTGCTCACCGGCAGAGATGGCGAGTGCGGCGCACGGATCGCGGTGAATGTCAGCAGTCCGAGCATTATGACCGCTACGAACTTCGCCGCGGTCGTGACATTCATGACCGCCGAGGCACGCCGCAAGCCGATGTAGTTGATGACGCCCATGAGGGCGATCGTCAGCGCCGCAACGTAGTGGACGCCGCGCGCCGAGATCGGCAGGAAGTAACCGAGATACTCGGCGAAGATGGTCGATGTGGCTCCCAGGGCGGCCGGTGTTATGACCGTGAGACATGCCCATCCATAGAGGAATGCGGGCACCGGCCCGAAGCACTCGAGCAGGTAGGCGAATATGCCGCCCGAGCGAGGCAACGCGGCGCCGAGCTCGGCAATCGAGAGCGCGCCGCAAAGGCTGATGAGTCCGCCGAGCAGCCAGCAGAGCATCGCCGGACCCGGCGCATGCAGTTGCGCCGCAACCGTGGCCGGCACACGGAAAATCCCGCTGCCGATCGTGACCCCGACGACCACGGCGGTGGCGCCCCATGGGCCCAGAGAGCGCGGCATGCGCTCTCCCCAGTGATCGGCAGCCGGAATCTGCGTGGGCTTGTCGATAGCAGCGCCCCGGAGCCCGTCAGTATCTCTTCAGCAGCGATTGGATGTCGCTGCGCTCAGCCTCGATCGCCTGGAAGAGCGGCACATGCTTCCAGTTGGGACCGCCGTTGACGACCGCCGCAAAGGCGATCCAGCCGCCGTTGCGCTTGCGCAGGTAACCGGCGATGCCGCAGACCGAGCGGGGATTGTCCAGCGTGCCGGTCTTCAGCGCCACGCGATCGAGCCAGGCCGCATCGCCCTGGCGTAGAAACACGAATGGCGCATCGCGCGGTACGACCAGGCCGCCGTAGAACGCCGGGAAGCGACGCGCATCGTGATACTGGTAGGCCAGCAGGCGCACGAGATCATCGGCGGAGAGGCGATTGTCGGTGGTGAGCCCGCTGCCGCTGTAGAGCGGCGGTGCGACGTGGGAGGCGGGACGATACCGCGCCTGTACCCGCTGCACGAAATCCGACAGCAGCCGGCCGGCCGACGCCAGCGCCTGCGGCGGGTGATCGCCAACGGTCGCGGCCATGTCCATGGCCAGCACATCGGCGATGTAGTTGTTGGAAAACCGGAGCATGCGCCCGAGCTGCTCGCGCAGGCTGAGCCCCTCGATATCGCCCAGCGCAAGGCTGGCGGCGGGCGGGCGGCTGGCGCGAACGACCACCGGCCCCGCTACCTCGACGCCGATCTCATGCAGCGTCTCCTTGAGCAGCAGGCCTACTCCGAGCGACGGATTGGACATGGAGCGGTAGACCGTCTGATCGTCGCCCTGCGGAATGTCACCGCCGACCTGCAGCGTATCGTCGCCGCCCGAGGTCGTGCGCCGCTCGATCCAGAAGGTTTGTCGCCGGCCGCGCGCTACGGTGCGGATCGCTCCCTGTACGGCGATGGGCAGCCGAGTAACTCCGCAACCACGCACCAGCGCCGCCGCGCCCGGCGTCGTTGGCCGCACGACCATGCACCAATTGCCGAAATCGACACCGATCGCGGCGAGCGGCGCGTTGTATGCCGAGTCGCTGCTCTCGAGCGCATGGCAGCGATCCTCGGTCTCGCAGGTCACGACACCGAAAGGCGCCGGATCGACGAAGAGGTCGCCGCTGACGACCCCAACACCCGCGCCGCGCACCTGCGCGGCGAGCTGCCACAGCGACTGATCGTCGAGCGACGGATCGCCCGCCCCTTCCAGGATGAGATCGCCCGCCACCCGGCCGCGAACGATCGGCGCGTTGGCGAGCAGATGCGTATCGAACATTTTGTCCGCCGGCCAGGTCTGCAACGCCAGTGCCGCCGTGGCGAGCTTGGTCAGGGAAGCCGGGGTGAGCCGTTGCGCCGCATCGAGCTGCTCGATGACGGTGTTGTCGTCATCAAGATCGATGGCCGCGGCCGACACGAGTGCGCCGCGCTGTTCGAGCGCCTGCAGCGCATGCCACTGCGCGTACGCCGGCAGGGTGGCGAGGACGGCGGCGGAAAGGAACAGGGAGAGCATCCCGGACCGGGACAGCAATGAGCGCTTGAGCATCAGCCGGAAGCTACCATATCCCCGTGCGGCTCTCTCCCCGGATAATCAAGGGAGTGTGAAGTAGAACGCCGCGCCGCGATCCGGCTCGCCTTCCGCCCAGATGCTGCCGCCGTGAAGCTCGATGATGCGCCGTGCGATCGACAGGCCGACACCGGTTCCTTCGAAGTCCTTCGCGGCATGCAGGCGCTGGAAGATGCCGAACAGCCGCTCGGCGCGCCGCGGATCGAAGCCCGCGCCGTTGTCGCGGATCGAGTAGAGCTTCTGCCCCGCCCCGCCCGGGCCCCGGCCCTGATCGCCGGCCTGCGCGATGCCGCTGATCTCGATGAGCGGATGCTCGCGCCGGCGGGTGAACTTCAGCGCGTTGGCCACGAGGTTCACCCATACCTGGCGCAACAGCGACGGATCGGCCTGCGCCTGCGGCAGATCGCCGATCTTGATGTCGGCATGACGCGTTGGCTCGGTTGCCTGCAGCTCAGCGACGACCTCCTGCACGAGGGCGCGCACCTCGACCGTGTGCTTGCCCAGGGGTTCGCGCCCGAGGCGCGCGAGGCGCAGCAGGTCCTCGATCAGCTCGCTCATACGCGAAGCCTGGGCGCAGATGGTTTCGAAGTGCCGGTGGGCTTCGGGCGGAAAGCCGGCGCCGAAATCCTCCTGCACCACACGCAGCAGCCCGTCGATCGTGCGCAGCGGCGCACGCAGATCGTGCGAGACGGAATAGCTGAAAGCCTCGAGCTCGCGGTTGGCCACGCTGAGGTCGCGATTGGCGGCTTCGAGCTCCACCGTCCGCGCCGATAGGCGCGCGAGCAGAGCCGCATTTTCGCGGCGCAGGCGCAGCATGGCCTGGGTGCGCGCCAGCACGCGCAGGATCACCCGCAGATCGAAGGGTTTCAGGATGTAATCGAGCGCGCCGGACTGCATCGCCTCCACGGCGGTCGCGATGGTGCCGTGGCCGGTCATGACGATACCCGCCAGTCCCGGGTCGATCGCCCGCGCGGCATTGAGAAAGGCGATCCCATCCATGCCGGGCATGGTGAGATCCGTCAGCACGATGTCGAAAGCGCCGGCCTGCAGCGCGGCGAGCGCCGCCCCCGCGCCGGTGAATCCCTTGACCGAGTAGCCCTCGTCCTCGAGCGTGTGGCACAGCGCCTGGACCTGGGCCGGCTCGTCGTCGACCACCAACAGCCGGTTGATTGCCTCGCTCTCCACCCGTCAGCACCTCCGCCGTCAGAGGATACGCCGGAAGCTTTGCGCCCTCATGCGGAGCTGGGAATATTGAGACGGATTTGAGGTATTTGGCGCGCCCGGAGAGATTCGAACTCCCGACCTCATGGTTCGTAGCCATGCGCTCTATCCAACTGAGCTACGGGCGCGCCGCGGGAGACCGGGGCGCATTGGGCGGGGGCCGAGAGGAAGTGGCCACCCTGCGCTGGGCCGCGGATCCTAGCATGCTTGCGCGCCGCGCGTCGAGAACGGCAGCTTGAGCGCTACCGAATGGCGATTGCGCGCCGCAGGTCGATTGGCTAGGGTACATTTCGGCAGCCCTTCAAGAAGCAACTCCAGCGGGGATTGGCCCATGATCAGAGCGTTCATTGTCGGGGTGATCGTGACGATTCTCGCCGCCGCGGCATGCATCTATCTCATCCTCGCGAAGGGCGCGATTCCGGCGAGCGCCGACTCCGGACCCCTGCCGCTCGAACGGTGGGCGACGAGGGTGGCGCTGCACGCCACCCTGGCGAAGGAAGCACCGACGACTGCGAATCCGGTGCCGCTCACGGACGCCAATGTCATTGCCGGAATCCAACTCTATGGCGAGCACTGCGCAATCTGCCACGGCACAGCGGCCGGAGACGCCTCCGCCAGCCCCATCGCCAAGGGCGAATACCCGAAGCCGCCGCAACTCGCAACCGATGGCGTGGAGGACGATTCGGAGGGCGTGACCTACTGGAAAATCGCTCATGGCATCCGCTGGACGAGCATGCCTTCCTGGAAGGCGACACTGTCGGATCAGCAGATGTGGACGCTGGCGCTCTTCCTGAAGAACATGGACAAGCTGTCGCCGGCCGCCGCGCAGGCGTGGCAGGCCGTGAAGAACTGAGCCCCGGCTGACCGGCAGCCGTCGCGCGCGGCCTCAGCCGTGCGCGCGGCGCGCCAGCTCGCCGATCAAGCGCAATCCAGACTCGATGCGGGTGTCCCAACCATGGCCACAGCTCAGGCGCAGGCAATTGCGGTAACGCCTGGCGGCTGAAAAGACATCACCGGGCGTGAAGCAGACATTGCGGGCGAGCGCCGCTTCGAGCAGCGCGCGCGTGTCTATTTCCTGAGGCAACTCCACCCAAAGCACGAAGCCGCCCGCCGGCCGGCTCACGCGCGTGCCCGGCGGAAACGTCTGCTCGATCACACGCGTCATGCGCGCCATAGCGTCGGCGAATTCCCGGCGAATCCGCCGCAGATGGCCATCATAGCCGCCGCAGGAGAGGAACTCGGCCAGCGCCGCCTGCGGCAATGCCGGTCCGCACATCGTGGAGGCGAGCTTGTGCTCGAGGATCGCCTGCAGATGATGCGACGTGGCGAGCCAGCCTATGCGATACCCGGGCGCGATCGTCTTCGAGAACGAGCTGCAGTAGATGGTGTTGCCCGACGAATCGAAGGCTGCAAAGGGTCTCGGCCGCTCGGCGCCGAAGTAGATATCGCCGTAGACATCGTCCTCGATGAGCGGGATACGGTATTTCGCCAGCAGGCGCACCGCCTCTCTCTTCCTGTCGTCCGGCATGGTGCATCCAAGCGGATTGTTGTAGCTGGATGAGAGCAGACACGCTGCCACGGCCTGCTGCTCGAGCACGCGTTCCAGCGCCGCGAGGTCAACACCGGTCGCGGGGTCCGTCGGCAGCTCGAGCGCTTGCAGCGAAAGCGCCTCGAGGATGTGCAGCAGACCGAAATAGACGGGAGACTCGATCGCAATGGCATCGCCCGGTCGGGCAACCGTCTTCAGCGCCAGCGCCAGCGCTTCGGTGCAACCGCAAGTGACGATGATGTCCTCGGGTGACAGGCCCTGGCCCCACCGCAGCGCCCGACGGGCGATCTCCTGCCGCAGCTGCAGGTCGCCCTTCGGATGGGTATAGACGTTGTAGTGCGCCCCCTTGAGTCGCGCTGCCCGGGCCAGGAAGCGGTCCAGGCGTCCACCGGCCAACAATTCGGCGCTCGGGATGGCGCACCCGAGCGGCACCAGCCGCGGGTCGGCGGCAGACTCCAGGAGGCGCTGAACCGTGGCTGAAATCGAGATCTGGGTGGGCGTTCCAGCCGGGCTCGAAACGGCGGGTGCCAGCGCCGTGGCGGGGCGGCGCGCGACGTAGAAGCCCGAGCGTGGCCGCGCTTCCAGGATGCCGCGGTCTTCGAGGAGCTGATACGCCTGGAGAGCGGTCGAAAGGCTCGCATCGTGATCCTGGCAGAGCCGTCGCAGCGAGGGGGCGCGCGAGCCGGGGAGGAGCGCGCCCCCCTCGACCGCCTGGGCAATGACGTCGGCCAGGAGCTCGTAGCGATGGCGCGAATCGGTGCTCATGGAGGGGACCACTCTGTTCCGGTCGCAGGAAGCTAAAAGTGTATCTGTTATCGAGCTCGCCTGCCGGCCATGATTCACGCACGTCTGGATTTTGAAGGCGCGCTCCTTGTCCGTCCGTCGCGTTGGCTCCTACCTCGTCTCCGACGACTCCACCCGCCTCGACGTACGCGCGATACACGCGTACCTGAGTCGGGCCTATTGGTCAGCGGGCATTCCCCTGGAGACCGTGCGACGGGCAGTCCGCGGCTCGCTCTGCATCGGTGCGTACGAGCCTTCCGGCACCCAGGTCGGCTTGGTCCGCGTCATCTCGGATTACGCGACGTTCTGCTATGTCTGCGACGTCTATGTGCTCGAGGAGCATCGCAGGCAGGGCTTGTCCAAGGCCATGCTTGCAATGGTCATGGGCCATCCGACTCTGCAAGGCCTTCGCCGCTGGAGCCTCGTGACCGCGGACGCGCACGGACTTTACCGCCAGTTCGGCTTCTCGCCGCTGGCGCAAGCCGAACGCCACATGGAGCGCCTGAACCTGGAGGTCTACCGACCAAGGTGATGGCCAGCTAGCTGCTCGCCTGCTGCAGCCGCCGCTGCTGCTTGCGCCGCTCCCTCTCCTCGCGCTCCTTCTTTTTCGCGAGGTGGTGGCCGACGACACAGCCGGCCGCCGCGCCCAGAACCGCATGATGGTGCGCGACATGTCCCGCCACGGCGCCGACGGCGGCACCCTTGAGACACCCCTTTGCCTGCACAGTCGCGGCGGTGAGCAGCAGAAGCGCGGCCAAAGGCGCCACAACCCATTGTTTCGATGTGATCGAGACCATTTGAGAGTTCCCCGTCAGGCAGTGCACTGCGGCGATAACACCGGGGGACGGGAAAAGTTACGGGGCGCTCCCAGGCGGGGACTCAGCCGCCATCTGCCTTCGGCTCCAGCGCTTTGCGCGGCAACTTCAGCCCGCGGCTGACCGTCCGCCGCTCCTGCTCCGAGAGTCGGCTCAGCGCCTCGGTCAACGGCTGAGCCGTCAGCCGCGGCGCCTGTTGCTGCATGAACTGCCGGACGGCGGGCGTTAACGCAATGCGCGTCAGGCGGCGGTCATCGCTATCCGTGCTGCGCGCGGCCATGCCCTTCGCCTGCAGGCGATCGACGATGCCCGAGACGGTGCTGTGGCTGAGCGAAACCTGCTGGCAGAGGTCCTTCAAGCTCATCCCATCGGAAAAGAAGAGCGCCTGCATCACCATACGCTGCGGCGCGGTCAGTTGGCCCCGGGCATATTCGGCGTCGAGCGGTCGCCGCAGGATCTGACGGATCTCACTCAAATCGAGCTCGATCGAGTGCGCGAGTGAATCGATGCCGGAGTCGCGAGCGCGGGCCAAAGTGCTCCTCAGAGAACGTCGGGGATGATCGCGCCGCGAACCTCGCGGCGGTCTCGCTAGGGACGCGAGCGACCGCGCCGCGGGAAGGTCAAGCGCAGGCGCGGCGTCAGCGCCCGATTCATCTTCGCGTGCGCCATGCGCTAGTATCGACGCTCGGACCAGCGGATCCCCCGAGGCGGAGCAACATGGCGGCAGAGACTTTCCCGATCGATCTCACTCAGTTGCGACCGCTCAAGCTCGATCCGAAACAGGGCACCCTGAGCGAGGCGCAGAAAGCGGATCTGCGCCACAACATTCAGCTATGCCGCGACGCGATCGTGTTCTTCACGGCTCTCGCCGGCGCCAAGGGCCTTTCCGGGCACACGGGCGGCGCCTACGACACCGTGCCGGAAGTGATGATCATTCGCGCCTTCATCGCGAACGGGGCGCCGATCGTGCCGGTCTTCTACGACGAGGCCGGCCACCGCGTCGCGACTCAGTATCTGCTGTCCGTGCTGAACGGGGCGATGCCCGCCGCGCGCCTGCTGCACTACCGTGAGTTCGAGAGCGGCCTGCCGGGCCACCCCGAGAAGATGCTGACACCCGGCGTCGAGTTCAGCTCCGGCCGGCTCGGTCATCTCTGGGCCTTCTGCAACGGCGTCGCGATGGCAAACCCCGGCAAGGCGGTTCTCCTCCTCGGCTCGGATGGCAGCCAGATGGAGGGCGACAATGCCGAGGCGGCGCGCCTGACGGTCGCGCAGCAGCTCAACATCAAGGTGCTGATCGACGACAACAACGTCACGATCGCGGGACACCCGCAGGAGTACATGATCGGCTACGACCTGAGCCGCACGCTTGCCGGCTATGGCTTGAACATCGCCACGACGCTCGGCGAGGATCTGGATGCGCTCTATGTGGATCTCGCGCGCGCGTTTTCCGACACGCTGGCGCGCGGCGTCATCATCAAGCGCCTCATGGCGCCGGGGATCCCCGGCGCCGAGGGCAGTCCGCACGCGCACGAGGTGCTGAAGACCGAGACGGCGATCGCCTACCTCGAGTCGCGTGGCGGCTACGAGCAGGCCATCGCCATGCTGAAGGCGGCACGCCCCGAGAAGAGCCCGCTCACCTACCGCGGCTCCTCCGGCGTGGGCAAGAACCGCGACGACTTCGGCAAGCTCATCAACCAGATCCTCGACGGAATGAGCGACAGCCAGCGCCTCGCGAGTGTCAAGGTCTTCGACAACGACCTCGAGGGCTCCTGCGGGCTGCACCACGTCCGCAAGAAGCACCCGGAGGTGTTCGTTCGCGGCGGCATCATGGAGCGCGGCAACTACTCGGCCGCCGCCGGATTCGG
>JBOIAB010000145.1:0-2213 GCA_050738635.1 Steroidobacteraceae bacterium | reverse complement strand
TGGAATAGAAGGCGCCTGCGGCCTGCGGGTCGGTCGTCATCAGCTCGTGCCAGACGAATCGCCCCCGAATCTCAGCGTTGCTCATGTGAGGTTGCCTCTTCTTGACGAGCGGAGTTGTTTCCAACTCGCTACATTTTGCACTGATGCGCGTTGCAGTTCCATGTCGTCTTGCTGCGACCGGTCGCAAATCAAACGATTCCGACGAAGTCGCCCTCGAAGGTCGCCATCCGCCGGGAGTCGTGGAGCAGATACGCCGAGAGCGTCAAGCGCGCGCGGCCGCGGCGCACCAGGGTGCCCCGGAAGCGCTCCCAGGCGAGCTCGTTGGCGAGGCGGCAGTCGGCATCGAAGTCCCCGGGAATGGGCTGCTCGTACTCCATGGTGCTGCGCTGGATGACCAGTCGCGCCTCCAGGCCCGCACGCGCGACCCGAAGGTGCAGCAGCGCCCAGGCGGCAAGTGTGGCCAGCGCGGCGGCGCTGCCCCCGAAGACCGTCTCGTTGTGATTGAGGTTGGGGGCGAGAGGGGCGGTGAGCTGCACCCGTTCGGGAGTGGCCAGCAGCACGCGCGCGCCCATCGCGGCCGAGAGCGGAATCTGCTGGTGCAGATAGCGCTCGAGGACTATTTCCGCCGGGGTATCGGACGACATTGCCTTCACACGACCCTCGGACACGGTTGCGTGCGACCAGTCCGGAGCCGGACGTTCGCGCCTCCCGGTCCTACCAGCTGCCGCTATTCGGCATCGACATCCATGGCTCCGCGGGCGCCAGCCCCGCGCCGCGCTGCAGCAGCTCGATCGAGATCTGATCGGGAGAGCGCACGAAGGCCATGCGTCCGTCCCGCGGTGGCCGGTTGATCGCCACGCCGTGCTCTCTCAGGCGCTGGCAGGTCGCATAGATATCGTCGACCTCGTATGCCAGGTGGCCGAAATTGCGCCCGCCGGCGTAGGTCTCGGGGTCCCAGTTGAAGGTCAGCTCGACCTGCGCCGAGTCATCGCCGGGCGCGGCCAGGAAGAGCAGCGTGTAGCGGCCCTGTGGATAGTCTTTGCGCCGCACCTCCACCAGTCCGAGCGCATCGCGATAGAAGCGCAGCGAGCCGTCGAGATCGGTCACCCGAATCATGGTATGCAGATATTTCACGGCGCTCTCCTCAGAACATCTCCGAGGGACCCGGCGGCTTGATGTTCACCTTGTAGCGCGAAGTGATGAACTCGCCGGTGATCATCTCCTCGTAGCCCTGTCCCGGTCCCACCATCGGGTAGACGCCCGCGTCCGGGTCGATCATGACCTCGAGGAACGCCGGTCCCGCGAAGCCGATGAATTCCTCGACCACGCGCGGTACGTCCTCCTTGCGGTCGAGCCGTACAGCGTACTGGAAACCGTCGGCCTGGGCGGTGCGGATGAAGTCCTTCTTGTGGAGCGACTTGTCGCTCGCCGACAGGCGCCCCTTGAAGAAGAGCTTCTGCCACTGCTTGACCATGCCGTCGCCAAAGTTATTGAGCACGACGATCTTGATGGGCAGGTCGTAGGTGGTCACCGTCTCGAGCTCGCCTATGTTCATGCGGATGCTCGAGTCGCCGTCGATGTCCACGACCAGTCGCCGTGGATGCGCGAGCTGTGCGCCGATCGCCGCGGGCAGGCCGAACCCCATCGTGCCCATGCTGCCCGAGCTGAGCCAGAGTCGCGGGCGGCGGAAGTCGCAGTACTGGGCCGCCCACATCTGGTGCTGGCCGACGCCGGTGGTGATGATCGCCTCGCCGCGAGTGTGCCGGTTGATCTCCTCGAGCACGTAGTACGGCTGAATCAGCGGGCTCTCGCGGTCGTACCCCATGGCGTGGACGCGCTTGAGCTCCGCGAGCGCCTGGTGCCACTCCCCATAGTCGCGCTTGAAGCCGCTGCTGCGGCCGTGCTCGGTCAGCGCGCGCAGCGCGTCGGCGAGGAGGCCAACGTGGCTCCATTGCACGTGCTTGACCTTGTTGATTTCCGCCCGATCGATATCGAGGTGGGCGATACGCTTCGCGCCGCGGGCGAACTTCGCCGGTACGCCGGCCACCCTGTCGTCGAAGCGTGCGCCGGCGGCGATGAGGAAATCGCAGTCTTCGACGGCGTAGTTGGCGAAGGCGGTGCCATGCATTCCGAGCATGCGCATCGCCAGACGGTGCATCGTGTCGATGGCGCCGATGCCCATCAGTGTGGTCACGACCGGAACGCCGAAGGCC
>JBOIAB010000144.1:0-4041 GCA_050738635.1 Steroidobacteraceae bacterium | reverse complement strand
CTACTCGATCCCCAGCTTCTTGATCCGATAGCGCAGCGCGCGGAAGCTCATCCCGAGCAGCTTCGCCGCCGCCGTCTTGTTGTAGCGGGTCTTCTCCAGCGCCTTGACGATGGCGTCGCGCTCGATTTCCTCGAGGTGCTCACCGAGTGCGGCGCCGCCGGCGGTGGCCGCCGCAGTCGGCAGCGGCGCGGGTGCAGTCGGGCGGCCCGTGGTGCGCAGCTTGATGTGATCGGCGGTGATCACGCCACTGACGCAGAGGGTAATCGCGCGCTCGAGGACGTTCTCGAGCTCACGTACGTTGCCCGGGAAGGGATACGACTGCAGCAGCTCCAGGGCGTCGTCGCCGAGATGCGGCGGCTGCGTGCCGGAGCGACGGCCGAGTCTCTCCAGGATCACCTGGGCTATGTCTGGAATGTCTTCCGGCCGCTCACGCAGCGGCGGTACACGCAGCTCGATGACATTGATGCGATAGAACAGGTCCTCGCGGAAGAGGCCCTGGGCGACCAGCTCGGCGAGATTCTTGTGGGTGGCGGAGAGGATGCGGACGTCGACCGTTTCTTCGCGCGCTTCGCCGACGGGGCGTACTGTCTTCTCCTGCACGACGCGCAGCAGCTTCACCTGCATGTGCAGCGGCAGATCGGCGACCTCGTCGAGGAACAGCGTGCCGCCCTCGGCGGTCTGCACCAGTCCCTTCTTGTCGGCCACCGCGCCCGTGAAGCTGCCGCGCTTGTGGCCGAAGAGCTCGCTTTCCATCAGCTCGGTCGGGATGGCGCCGCAGTTGACGGCGACGAAGGCGCCTTCGCGGCGGGCTCCGGACTCATGGATCATGCGGGCGACTAGCTCCTTGCCGGTGCCCGACTCGCCGAAGATGTGCACCGGCGCCTGGCTGCGGGAGACCCGCGAGATCATCTCGCGCAGCTGCTCCATCACGTGCGAATGGCCGATGAGCCGCGCGCTGCTGGGGTCGGCGGAGGTATCGGTTGCACTGCTGGCACCCAGGCGGATGGCGCTGCCGACGAGCTTGCGCAGCACGCCGAGGTCGAGGGGTTTGGAGACGAAATCGAAGGCGCCGAGCTTCAGCGCGCGGACGGCGGACTCGACGTTGCCGTGGGCCGTGATGACGGCGACCGGCACCGTCGCCCGGTTCTCCTGTATCCAGGCCACGAGGTCGAGGCCGTCCCCATCCGGCAGGCGCATGTCGGTGAGGCAGAGGTCGAAGGGCTCGCTCTTGAGCAGCTTCCTGGCCGTTGTGACGTCGGGCGCCGTCCGGGTGCGCAGGTTCATGCGGCTCAGGGTCAGGCTGACGAGCTCGAGCAGGTCTGGCTCGTCGTCTACGATCAGCACGGTCGGCCTGACCGGCTCGGGGCGGGCGCTCGTCGGGGATGCGTTCAATGCTCGACCTCCCCGCGTCGAGGGTCTGCGAATACCAGCCTAAATACGCTGCCGCCGCCGTGACGTGGCTCATAGAGCAGCGTGGCGCCATTGGTTTGGGCCAGCTCCCTGGCCAGAAAGAGACCCAGGCCCGTTCCCCGGCCCCCGCTGAAGAAGGGTTCGAAGATCCGGTCCATGTTCTCCCGCGCCACCCCGGGGCCCCGGTCGGACACTTCGAGGAAGGGGCGGCTGTTCGACAGCAGGCGGCCGCAGCGCATTTCGATTGCCGAGCCGGCGGCCGCTGCCGTCCGCTCCGGGTAGGCGTAGCGCATGGCATTCTCGCAGAGATTCCACACGATTTGCCGCAGCTGGCTCGGATCGAAGCGAACCTCGATCTCCGCGGTCGGGCCGCTGACCTGCAGCCGCTCGCGCGGCCACTGCATGGTCTCGACGAACTCCTCGCAGAATTCCTCACTCCAGGTCTGCAGCGGCAGGCGCTCCAGACGCGCCTCCTCGCGGCGCGAGAGCCTGAGCACGCTGTCGATGATGCCGCTCACCCGCTCGGCATTGTTGCGGATGATCTCGGTCAGCCGCCGCTCCTGCGCCTCGAGATGCGGCGACTCGGCGAGCAGCTGGCCGGCGTGGCTCATGGCGCCGACCGGATTGCGGATCTCGTGCGCGATGCTGGCGCTCAGCCTGCCGAGGGCCGCGAGCTTCGATTGCTGCACTTTTTCCGTGATCAGGCTGGTGTCCTCCAGGAAGACGAGCACGGGCGCGGGCGTCAAAGTGCCGAGCGGCGCGAAATGCGCCCGCACGACCTGCGCGCCGTCGGCGCCGACAAAAGTCTGTTCCAGTGCCGGAAAGATGCCGGTATCGCCGCTGCTTTGCCGCCAGCGCTCAAGCAGGTACAGCAGCCGCGGCGAGGATTCACCGAGAAGCGCATGTGGATAAGCTTTCTCATCGCCGAGCATGTGCGCCGCCGACTCGTTGATGAGGCGGATGCGGTCCTGGTCGTCGACCACCAGGATGCTCTCGCGCAGATGCTGCACGATGTATTGCGAGAGCTGCGCCATATTCGCCAGGTCTACTTCCTGGCGGCGCAGCGTCGCCTCACTCTCGCGGATGCGGTTGGCGAGCGGCCAGGCGAGCACCGCGATGGCGAACAACACCACGCCGAGCACGCCGGCGGTGGTGTATTCGGCGAAATGCTGCGGCGCGCTCAGCCCGACCAGGAACTGCTGCACCAGCACGGCGAGCGCGGCCATCGCCGCGATGAGCAGCGCGTCGCGATGCTTCGCCAGGGTCGCCATGGCGAGCACCGGAAGCACGAGCAGGATGCCCAAGCCGCTCGCCACGCCGCCGCTCGCGTAGAGGATGAGGCCGATGGCCGTCGAATCCACGCTGGCGTTGACCAGCGCGACCAGCCGCAGCGTCGACCAGTGCAGGCGCCGCGCGATGAGGAGCAGCACCGCCGCGGTGAGATAAAGGATGCAGGCCGCAAGGAAGAGGCCGGGACGAGGCACCATCGTGAACGGTTGGCCGGACAGCCATAGCGCGCTCAGCAAGACCACCGGCACCAGAATTCGGTAGAGATTCAGCAGACCGACGACCCGCCAGGCGATATCGGCGGGAGCGGCAGGCGAGGTCGCGGCGGTGGCCGGCATGGGCGATCGGGGTGGGAGGTGCCCAGGGAGGATGGGAGCGCGCGACTCTACCACCTTCACGCCGCGGCGGTCCGCGACCTGGGTCGCCCTTGTTCTCGCGGCTCCTCTCTGGCGGCGATGGTCTTTTTTGGACACAATGCAAAGTTCACGTCACGTCAGGACGAGGCCAGGGTCACCTAATGAATTTGCACGAATATCAGGCCAAAGAGATATTCAGGAATTACGGCATTCCGGTGCCCGCGGGCCGCGTGGCAGCGAGCGCCGAGGAAGCCGTCGCTGCCGCCAACGCGCTCGGCGGACCGGTGTGGGTCGTCAAGGCCCAGGTTCACGCCGGTGGCCGCGGCAAGGCCGGAGGCGTCAAGCTGGCGCGCGACAGCCAAGCGATCCGCAGCGCCGCCGCCGCCATGCTCGGCACGCGCCTGAAGACCAAACAAACCGGCCCCGAGGGTCTGCCGGTGGAGCGGGTGTATGTGGAGTCGGGCTCGGACATCGCGCGCGAGATCTATCTGTCGCTGACGCTCAATCGCGAGAAGGGCCGCATCGCCCTCATCGCCTCCGCCGCGGGCGGCATGGACATCGAGGAGGTTGCGCAGAAGACGCCCGAGCAGATCCTCGCCGTGACCGTGCATCCGGCCGCGGGCCTGCAGCCCTACCAGGCGCGGCAGATCGCCTTCGGCCTAGGGCTGAAGGGGCCGCAGATTGCGGAATTCCAAGCGATCGCGGCGGCCTTGTACAAGCTCTACATGGAGCAGGACGCGAGCCTCGTCGAAGTGAATCCGCTCATCGTTACCAAGGCAGGCAAGCTGGTCGCGCTGGACGCCAAGATCAACATCGATGCCAACGCGGTGTTCCGCCATCCTGATCTGGCGAAGCTGCGCGATGCTTCCCAGGAAGATCCCATGGAGCGCCGTGCCAGTGAGCACGAGCTCAACTACGTGTCCCTGGACGGCGATATCGCGTGCATGGTCAACGGCGCGGGCCTCGCGATGGCGACCATGGACCTCAT
>JBOIAB010000143.1:0-7937 GCA_050738635.1 Steroidobacteraceae bacterium | reverse complement strand
TGACCGAGCCTACGCCGCCTTCGCCAGCTGCGCCGCGGCGCCGCGAGCGCGGCCGCGCCGGGCGCTCCACCGGCCCGACGCTCGCGACCCTGCCGCGCCTGCACAACCGCTGGCCGCCGCTCGAGATCCTGACCGCCGAGCAGGTCGAGCGCATCGTGCTCGCCGCCTTCAGGGTGCTGGAGGAAGCGGGCCTCGAGATCCGCAGTACGGCGGCCCGCGAAGTCTATCGTCGAGCCGGCGCGCTGGTGGACGAAGAGACCCAGATCGTGCGCCTCGGGCGCGACCTCGTTACAACGCATCTCGGGTTTGCGCCGACGAGCTTCGTGCTCCACGCCCGCAATGCGGAGCGGCATCTGCACGTGGGCGGCGACGTGGTCAACTTCGGCCCGGTTACGGGCGCGCCACATATCAACGATCGGGAGCGCGGCCGCCGCTACGGTGACATCGAATCCTTCCGCAACATCCTGCGCCTCATCCACTCGCTCGGTGTGCTGCACTGGCAGGGCGGGATCGTGGTGGAGCCGGTCGATCTGCCGGTGGCCGTGCGTCATCTGGCCATGTACCAGGCGCACATCGAGTATTCCGACATCGTCTGGGCCGCGCGCGGCATCGGCGGCGTGCAGGCGGCGGATGCGATCGCGATGTCCGCCATCGAGCACGGCTGCACGATCGAGGAGCTGGCCGCGCGCCCGACGCTCATGACGGTCACGAACGTCAACTCGCCGCGCCGGGTCGACGAGGAAATCCTCGACAACATCATGATCATGGCCCGGGCCGGGCAATGTGTGGTGATCACACCCTTCACGCTCATGGGCGCGATGGCGCCGGTGACGCTGGCCGGCGCACTCGTGCAGCAGACGGCCGAGGCGCTCGGAATCGTCACGCTGTGTCAGATTCTGCGGCCGGGCGCACCGTGCGTCCTCGGAGGGTTCACCTCGAACGTAGACATGCGAACGGGTTCGCCTGCCTTCGGAACCCCTGAGTACGTGCATGCGGTGATTGCCGCTGCGCAGATCGGCCGGCGGCTCCAGCTTCCCGTGCGCACGAGCGCCGTGAACGCCTCACCGGTCGTGGACGCCCAGTCGACTTACGAGACGGCGTTCTCGCTGCAGGCGGCGATCCTGAGCCACAGCCACCTGGTGAATCATGCCGCGGGCTGGCTCGAAGGGGGCCTCTCGGCC
This sequence comes from Steroidobacteraceae bacterium, assembly GCA_050738635.1. GTDB lineage: Bacteria > Pseudomonadota > Gammaproteobacteria > Steroidobacterales > Steroidobacteraceae > 13-2-20CM-66-19. Next base: position 6,756 of record JBOIAB010000143.1, on the reverse strand, counting down.
TCCCTCGAGAAGATCATCGTTGACGCCGAGCTGCTGCGCAACTGGGCCGAGATGCTGAAGCCCGTGAGCTTCGATGAGGACGACCTCGCCGTCGACGCCATCAAGGCCGTGGCGGCGGGCGGTCATTTCTTCGGTGAGCCGCACACGCTGGCACGCTATCAGTCGGCGTTCTATCGCCCGCTGCTGTCCGACTGGTCCAACTACGAGAACTGGACGGAGGCGGGCGCGCGCAACGCGACCGAGCGCGCGACCGGTATCTGGCAGAAGCTGCTCGCCGAGTACGCGCCGCCGCCGCTCGATCCGGCCGTCAAGGAGGCGATTGCGGACTACGTGGCGCGCAGAACAGGGGAGCTGGGCGCAAGCGGGTGAGCTCCTGGATCGCCAACGCACGGATGTATGCCGTCACTGCGCACGTCGAGTCGGCATGGCGCGAGCTTCTACGGCGAATCGCCGCGGAAGCGGCTGTTGCGCTCGACTATCTGCCGTATCCGGCACCGCAACCCCTCGAGCATCTCTGGTCACGCTCCGACCTGGGCGCGGTCCTCATGTGCGGCTATCCCATTGCCCTCGAGCTGGCTGCGGTGCAACCGATCGCAGCGCCGATTCCACGGGCACCGTGGGCCGCTGGCCGGGCGGTTTATCGCACGGACCTCATTGTGCGCGAGGACGCCCTCTACAGCCGGTTGGAGGATACATTTGGCGGCCGTGCCGGATGGACGGTCGCGCATTCGCACTCTGGTTTCAATGCGCTGCGCCATCACCTGCTCGCTTACCGCACGCCGCGGCGCCCGCAGCTGTACCAGGAGATGGTCGGCAACCTCGTGACCGCGCGCAACGTCCTCGATGCCGTCCGCGAGCGGCGGATCGACGTCGGGCCGCTGGATGCCTATTGGCACATGTTGATTGCGCGACACGCTCCCGAGCTTTGCAAGGGTGTGCGCATACTGTCGGCGACCGCGCTCGCTCCCATGCCGGCTTTCGTCGCGGCAGCTGACCTGCCGGCGGCCGAGGTAGCACGTCTCCGTGCCGCGTTCACCAGCGCCGCGGCGCGGCCTTGGTTCGCGGAGTTGGCCGATGCGCTGCTGCTCGAGGGATTCGCGGCGGCGACCCGGGCGGGGTTCGATGTGGCGTTGCAGTGGGATCGAGAAGCGAGAGCGGCAGACTACCCGCAGCCCGCCTAGCTCGGCGTCAGGCCCGGCGCGGGCGCACGTCCGGTCGGATGCTGCAGCACATCGTGACGGCGAAACAGGAACCGCCAAGCGACCTCGAAGTACGTGCGATAGACGAGACCGCCGTTCTCTTTGATCAGTCGCTCCCGCTCCTGGCGGTGGCGGGCCGGAAGGTCGTACCAGGGAATGGCTGGCGATTCGTGGTGCAGCGAGTGCAGATTGTTGAACAGGAAGAGCGGCCCCAGGATCCAGGAGCTCTCGACGATGGCGACGCGTTCGCGCACGCCGGGCCGCGCGCGATGCTCGGCAAACGAGCGGATCAACTGAATGGCATTCGAGGGGATCACCATGGCGACGACGTAGAGCCATAGCGGGATACCGCAAGCGACCTTGACCCAGAGGAGGACCGGAATGCACCAGAGGAGGTGCTCGGCCCAGACCGGCCGGACCCCCGCCTCGCCGCGCCAGACGTTGCGCAGATCCCAGCGCAGGTACATGCCGATGCGCAGCCAGGATCCGACGACGAGGCGCCCGGCGAACGTCTGCTCGATGCGCAGGGCGAGTCGCATCAACGGACTCAGCCCGTGCCAGTGCTCGGATGTCCAGTAGTACGACTCCGGGTCATCGATGGGATCGGTGAGCCGCGCGTCGCAGTGATGCTTGTGATGCAGGTCGCGATAGCGCTGGTAGGGAATCCACAGCCCGAGCGGAACGACGGCGAACCACCGGTTGAGGCGCTTCCAGCGCGTGGGATGGCCGTGGACGATCTCGTGCTGCAGGGAGCTGTGCAGAGTAATGAGCACGATCGTGAGCGGCGCCACGATCCAGAGCGGCCAGTGCGCGAACCGTGATGTGACGGCAAGCCAGCCGCCATAAGCGATGATGAGGAGAAGAATGGTGGGAAGCTCGACGGCGGGGCGCTTGCGGCTGGCGCCTGATGTCACGAGCGATGTGGAAGGTGCGCTTGGGATCGGTAGCATCGAAACCTACAACTTCTACGCCGCATCATAACACCAGGCGGGGGTGGCCGAAGCGGTCGAATTGTGGACGCAAGTCGCGGCTTTTCAAGCTTTATGTCGCCTGGCGACAGCGCGCGCCCGCAGTCAGTCGCTGCGGGCGGTCCGGCAGAGCCGCCGCTCGAGGGCCGCGACGGCCTCGTAAAGAAGTACGGCCATGAGCCCCGTCGCCAGCCCACCCTGCAGGACGAAGGCCGTGTTGTTGGACAGCAGCCCGGCGATGATCACTTCGCCGAGGCCTTTGGCCGCGACCGTGGAGCCCAAGGTCGCAGTGCCGATATTGATCACCAGTGAAATACGAATACCTTCTAAAATCAATGGCATAGCAAGTGGAAGCTCGACTGAAACTAGCTTCTGGCCGACACTCATCCCCATGCCGCTCGCGGCCTCCAGCACCTCCGCCGGACAGGTTCGCAAGCCGACGACCGTGTTCTCGAAGATCGGCAGCAGGCCGTAGAGAAAGAGCGCGATCAGAGTCGGTTTCTCGCCGAAGCCGACGAGCGGCACCGCCAACGCCAGCACGGCGACCGGCGGAAACGTCTGGCCGAAATTCACCACCGCGCGCGACAGCGGCAGAAATTCCCGACCGCTGCTACGCGTGACCAGGATGCCGAGCGCGACGGCAATGACGATGCTTGCGGCGCAAGCCGCGAGCACGGTTGCAAGATGCGACAGCGCAAGCATCGCCAGATTGCCCTGATCGTAGATCGGCGGGGCGCCGCCTTGCGTCAGCGGCGCGAACAGCGGCGCGAAGCGCTGCGGCGCAAGCAAAAATGCGAGCAGCAGCGCCAGTGCCGCCAGACGCAGGATCGTTGCGACACGGCGCATCAGGCCGGCCGCCCGCGCGCCATGATCGCCACGATCGTGAGCCGTCCGCACGGCGCACCGTTGGAATCCACCACGGTCGCGCACTCGCTGCCGCGCCAGAGGAGCTCCGACAGCACTTCGCGCAGCGAGGCTGACGTTGGAACGACGACCCCATCCGAGGCAGCCGCCGCCGTCAATGGCAGCGCAGCCTCGCCGGCTGTGGTGAGTGAGAGCAGCCGCATCGCGCGCTCGGCGCTGCCGGTCATCCGCGCAACGAGCGGATCGGCCGGACGTGTCACCAGCACCTCGGGGCGCTCATATTGGATGAGCCGCCCCGCGCTCATGACGGCTACGCGATCACCCAAACGGAATGCCTCGTCGATGTCGTGGGTGACGAGCACGATCGTCGTGCCGAACTTCCGCTGGATATCGAGCAGATCGTCCTGCGCCTTCTCGCGGATGATGGGATCGAGTGCGCCGAAAGGCTCGTCCATCAGCAGTACCGCCGGCTCCGCCGCGAGCGCTCGCGCCACGCCGACCCGCTGCTGCTGGCCGCCCGAGAGCTGATGCGGATATTTTTCCGAGTACTGGGCCGGATCGAGCTGCAGCGCTGTGAGCAGTTGCGCGGCGCGCGCGCGGATGCGGCTTTCCTCCCATCCGAGAAGCCGCGGCACGGTTGCGATGTTCTCCACCACCGTCCGATGTGGGAAGAGACCGTTCCCCTGGATCACGTAGCCGATGCGGCGCCGGAGGACGTGTCCAGGCTCGCTCGCCGTATCGCGTCCGTCTATGAGCACACGACCGCTCGTCGGCTCGATGAGCCGGTTGATCATCCTGAGCAGCGTCGATTTGCCCGAGCCTGAGGTGCCGACGATCACCGTGATGGAGTTGCGCTCGATGACCATTGACACGTCATCGACGGCTGCGGTCGGCCCGTAACGCTTCGTGAGGCTCTCGATGGTTATCATTGGGGTACGCGGTCCAGGCGCTCGACGAGCGCATCGAGCAAAACGGCGGCCGAGAAGGCCAACACTACGGTGGGAATCGCCCCGAGCAGCACCAGATCGGTGGCCGCTTGTCCGATCCCCCCGAAGACGAACGTGCCGAATCCGCCGCCACCGATCAGCGCTGCAACCGTGACCAGCCCGATATTCTGTACGAGCACGATGCGGATACCGGTGAGCACGACGGGCAGCGCGAGTACGAGCTCGACACTCAGCAGCGTCTGCCAGCGCGTCATTCCCATGCCGAGGGCGGCTTCGACCGTCTCCGGCGAGACGCGTTTGAGGCCGGCGACGGTGTTGGCGACGATGGGGAGGAGCGAGTACAGGAAAAGCGCCAGCACTGCCGGCGCCGCGCCGATGCCACGGATGCCGATGGCCGCCGCCAGTGGTACGTGCGCGGCAAGGGCGCCGAGCGGGGCCATCAGAATGCCGAACAGCGCGATGGAAGGTATCGTCTGGATGATGTTGAGTGCGCTGAGGACACCCGGCTGCAGGCGCGGTACGCGGTGGGCAAAAACTCCGAGCGGCAGCGCCACGGTGACGGCGGCGCCCAGCGAGCCGAGCGACAGCAGGATGTGCTGTTGCGCGGCAAGCGCGAAAGCCGCGGCATTAACAGCGTACTCGCGCATCACCGAGACATTGTCGAAAGTACCGAGCGCCAGCGTCAGTCCTGCCCCGCCGAGGAAGAGAGCGAGTAACAGCACGCGCACGCCGGGTCCGGGATGCATGCGCGTGATCGCGTCCGTGGCGAGAAGGCCGAGTGCCGCGAGCAGCAGCCAGAAACCCGCCCCGGGCGCGATGCGCACGATCAGGTTATGTGGTGGCGTCAGGGCGTTTGCCACGGCAGCGAGCGCCAGCGCGGTTACGATTATGCCGGCCAGCGCCGCGACGAGGCGTAGCGGCGCATTCGCCGCGAAGAGCGCCACGGCCGCTACCGCCGCGAGCATCGCCCAACAGCCGAGAGCCGCCCATGCCGGAAGCACTTGCGTGAGGCTGCGCGGATCGCCCGGCAGGATGCGGTTGGCCTTGAACGCGATGAACGGCAGCAGGATCAGCCCGGCGGCTCCGATCAGCGTCAGCAGGGCCCCCAGGCGATCGCTGCGGACGCTCACTTCAGTAGACCCTTGCGTTCGAGATAATCCCTGGCCACCGACTCGATCGCTTCGCCGTCGACCTGCACGCGCTCATTGAGACGCTGCAATGTCTCCCGATCTAGGCTCTCCATGAGAGGTTTGACGAGTACCGCGATGTCGGGGTGGGCGCGCAATACGACTTCCCGGATGAGAGGAACGGGAGCGTAGATCGGCTGGTCGTGCTTGTCGTCCTCGAGGACGACGAGGTTCGCCGCCGCGATGCCCCCGTCGGTGGCGTAGACCATCGCTGTGTTGGTGTCATCCGTACGTGCAGCGGCGGCGGTGATCATGGCCGTGGTTTCCCCTCCCGCGAGCACGATGAGCTGGTCCGAGGTCAGCTTGAACCCATACATGTCCTCGAGCGAGCGCAGGGTCCCCGCATTGGCGAACTCCGCCGAGCAGGCGAGCACGACCTGTCCGCCCCCGGATACCCAGCGGGCAAAGTCGCTCATGGTGCGCAGATGGTAGGTGGTCGCCACGTCGCGGCGCACTGCCAGCGCCCAGGTGTTGCTCGCCGGGGCGGGGGTCAGCCAGACGATGCGGTTGCGCGCATAGTCGAGCCGGGCGCCGAGCTCGTAACCCTTGCGGAAATCCTTCCACGCCGGATTCGAGGGCATATTGAAGAAGATGCCCCCATTGCCGGTGTATTCGACGTAAAGGTCGACTTCCCCATCCAGAAGGGCCCGGCGCACGACCGGAGTCGCGCCGAGCTTGAGGCGATCGATGGTCGGGATCCCGGCAGCGCTCAGAACCAGGCGGATCATCTCGCCGATCATCGCCGACTCGCTCGACAGCTTCGAGGACACGACGACGGGGCCGGCGGCCCACACGGGCGCGGAGGCAATGAGCGCGATTGTCGCGGCGATGCAGAGCGCTTTGAAGAATCGCGCCACGTGTGGTCTCTACCCCTATGGGCACACACGTTGTCTGCTGGTGCGTTGCGAGTCAAGCGCTATCATCGGGGGATGAAAGACTCCGCGCGAGCTGTCGTCATCGGGGGCGGGGTGGTCGGCGCCAGCGTGCTGTACCACCTCGCCAAAATCGGCTGGCAGGACGTCCTGCTGCTCGAGAAGAGTGAGCTCACGGCCGGCTCGACCTGGCATGCCGCAGGCGGCATGCACACCTTCAACGGCGAGGCGAACATCTCCAGGCTGCAGAAGTACACGATCGATCTCTACCGCGAGATCGAGGCACTCTCGGGCCAGTCGTGCGGGCTGCACCCGAACGGCGGCCTCATGCTGGCGGCGACCGCCGGTGAGCTCGACAGCCTCAAGCTCATTTGCTCCCGCGCCCGCTATCTCGGCATGGAGACCGAGATGATCTCGCTCGAGGAGGCGCAGCGGCTGAACCCGCTCATCGACACGAGCTTCTTCATCGGCGCGCTCTGGCGCGCGGACGGCGGGCACTGTGACCCTTCCGGAACCACGCACGCGTACGTCAAGGCGGCTCGCCAGCTGGGCGCATCAGTGGAGCGGTTCACACGTGTGCTCGAGCTCACGTCTCGTCGCGACGGTACATGGGACGTAGTGACCGACAAGGGGACGGTGCACGCCGAGCATGTGATCAATTGCGCCGGGTTGTGGGCGCGCGAGATCGGGCATCTCGTCGGCATCGACCTGCCCGTGCT
>JBOIAB010000142.1:0-7555 GCA_050738635.1 Steroidobacteraceae bacterium | reverse complement strand
GTCCCTCTAAGCTCCTTCCTCAATATCTTCCCTACATTGCTCTTCGGCAGTTCCTTGCGGAAGTAGACGTGCTTGGGAACCTTGTAGCCGGCCAGGGACTTGCGGCAGTACTCGATGAGATCGTGTTCGGTCAGGTTCGGATCCTTGGCGACGACGTATAGGGCGACGACTTCGCCGGAATGCTCGTCCGCTTCGGCGACAGCGGCGCACTCGAGGACACCGGGGTGCGTGGCGGCGACCTCTTCCACCTCGTTGGGATAGACGTTGAAACCTGAGACGAGGATCAGGTCCTTCTTGCGATCCTGGAGGAAGACGTATCCGCGTTCGTCCATGTAGCCGACGTCACCGGTGCGTAGCCAGCCGCCCGAGAGCATGACTTTGGCGGTCTCTTCGGGACGGTTCCAGTAACCGCGCATGACATGCGGCCCGCGGACGCAGATTTCGCCTGTCTGGCGGAGGGCCAGATCCTGGCCCTGGTCGTCCTTGATGGCGATTTCGCTGGACGGAATGGGCAGGCCGATGGAGCCGTTGAAATCTTCGGTCGTGGGGTTGATGGTGGCCGCGGGTGAGGTCTCGGTAAGACCCCAGGCTTGGGTGAGGATCTTGCCGGTCACTGCTTTCCAGCGCGTCGCTACCGACTCCTGTACGGCCATACCGCCCCCCAGCGTAACCTGCAGGTGGCTGAAGTCGACGGAGGCGAAGCCCGGCGTATGCAGCAGCGCGTTGAAGAGCGTATTGACGCCGGTGAAGAAGGCGAACGGCTGCTTTCTCATTTCTTTCACCAGCGCCGGGAAGTCGCGCGCGTTGATGATGAGCACGTTCTTCCAGCCGAGGTGCGCAAAGAGCAGGCAGTTCGCGGTGAGTGCGAATATGTGATACAGCGGAATCGCGGTGATCAGTACGCCGGACTCCTTGGAGAATCGCCCGCCGAGCCACGCCTCCGCCTGCAGAATATTGCAGCTCACGTTGCTGTGCGTCAGCATCGCGCCCTTGGCGACGCCGGTCGTTCCGCCGGTGTACTGCAGGAAGGCGATGTCCTCCGGCCCGATTTCGACGGGGTTGAGGGGGAGTGTGCGGCCGGCCTGCAGCGCCTGGCGAAAATCCATCGCGCCGTGGATGTGCCACTCGGGCACCTGCTTGCGGCGATGGCGCACGACATAGTTGACGATCAGGGACTTCGGGAAACCCAGTAAGTCGCCCGCCGCGGTCACCAGCACTTTCTTGAGGCGGGTGTGCGCGGCCACGCCCTGGACCACATGGGCGAAGTTCTCCAACACCACGATCGCCATTGCGCCGGAGTCTTCGAGCTGGTGCTGCAGCTCGCGGGCGGTGTAGAGGGGGTTGGTGTTGACGACGATGAGGCCGGCACGCAGCGCACCGAAGAGCGCGATGGGATACTGCAGCGTGTTGGGCAGCATGATGGCGATCCGGTCGCCCTTCGCCATGCCGGCCGCCTGCAGCCAAGCGGCGAAATCGCGAGTGAGCTCATCGAGCTGCGCGAAGGTGATCGCGCGGCCCATCTGCGCGTAGGCCGGCCGGTCCCGGTAGGCGGCGCAGGCCTGATGCAGCAGCTCCACGAGTGAGGTCAGCCGGGCGGGATCGATCTCCGCCGGTACGCCCGGCGGATAGGATTTCAGCCAGATTCGATTCATCAGCGACCCCCTCAGCGGCTCTTTTTCAACATCGGCCGCAGATACGGCCACAAGGTATCCAGCACCAGCGGCTCCCCGCGCGCATTCGGATGCAGGCCATCCTGCTGCATCAGATGTGGATCGAGCGCCACCCCCTTCAGCAGGAAGGGTACCAGGGCGGTGTGCAATTGCCGCGCGAGGCTCGGATACATGCTCGCGAACTGCTTCGTATACCGCGTCCCGTAGTTCGGCGGAATGAGCATACCGACCAGCAGGACGCGCGCCCCCGCGGCTTGCGCCTGCCGGATCATGTCGGCCAGGCGCTGGCGCCCCAGATCCAGCGGCAGGCCCCGCAGGGCATCGTTGGCACCCAGCTCGAGGATGAGGATGCCTGGCTGGGTCAGGCGCAGCTCCCGCGGCAGACGGGTGAGCCCACCGGTGGTGGTCTCGCCGCTCACGCTGGCGTTGATCACCTCGTACCCGTAACCTTGAGCTCTCAGGCGCGCGATGAGCAGCGCCACCCAACCCTGCTCCGGCCTCAGGCCGTGTGCGGCGCTCAAGCTATCGCCGAACACGAGAATGGTATGGTCGGACGCCACCGCGTTCTGGAGCGCGATGAACATCAGTCCGATGCCGAGCGCCCAGGCGCAGGCGGTCCGTAGCAGCGTTCTCAAGGCCGAGCACCTCACGAAGCAGGTCCAGAGTCCCGAAGGCCTGTTGACTATTGTGCACGACGTCTCGCTCGACATCGCATCGGGTGAGTCGGTCGCGGTCGTCGGGCCTTCCGGGGCGGGCAAGTCCACCCTGCTCGCGCTCCTCGCCGGGCTCGACCTGCCGAGCGCCGGGCGGGTATTGCTCGAGGGCAGGGATCTCACCCGCCTGGATGAGGACGGCCGGGCGCTGCTGCGCGCGCAGCGGGTCGGGTTCGTTTTCCAGTCGTTCCACCTCATCCCAGCGCTCACCGCGCTCGAGAATGTGATGCTGCCCCTGGAGCTCGCCGGCCATGCGCAGGCCCGCGAGGCGGCGCTGGCGACGCTTCGCCAGGTGGGCCTGCAGGAGCGCGCGCGCCACTATCCGCGTCAGCTCTCGGGCGGGGAGCAGCAGCGCGTGGCGCTCGCGCGGGCTTTCGTTACGCAGCCGGCGGTACTGTTCGCGGATGAGCCGACCGGCAATCTCGATGCGGCGACGGGCGCCAGGATTGGGCAGCTCCTCTTTGAGATGAACGCGCACTCGCGCACCACCCTCGTGCTGGTGACCCATGACAGCGATCTCGCCACCCGCTGCGAGCGGATCGTGCACATGGAAGCCGGCGGACTGAGATAGCGGCCATGCGCGCAGTCCTGCTCGCCATGCGCATGCTGTCCCGGGAGTGGCGCTCCGGAGAGCTCGGCGTCCTGCTGCTCGCGCTCACCATCGCCGTCGCGGCGCTGACGGGCGTCGGCTTCCTGGTGAGTCGCATCAGCTCCGCCGTCGCAATGCAGGCGAGCCAGGTACTGGCCGCCGACATCCGACTGGAGTCGCCACAGCCGATCGAGGAAGCGGACCTGGCGGCCGCCCATCGGGGCGCCCTCCGGACCGCACGCGCCACCAGCCTCCTCAGCGTGGTGTTCGAAGGTAACCAGAGTCAGCTCACGGACATCAATGCCGTGACGGACGGGTACCCGCTGCGCGGGACAGTGATGGTGGCCGATCGGCCCTTCGCCAAGGGCCGGCCGGCGCCGGCGATTCCACCGCCCGGGGAGGTGTGGCCGGACTCGAGGCTGCTGGCGGCGCTCGGCGGTCACGTCGGCTCCACGCTCAGTGTCGGCGCGGCCGACTTACGGGTCGGACGTGTGCTCATCTCCAGGCCCGACGAAGGCGGTACGTTCACCGGGCTGGTCCCGAATCTGCTCATGAACGCCGCCGACCTCGCTCGAACGCAGCTCCTCCAGCCTGGAAGCCGAGCGACCTATACGGCCCTGTTCGCCGGTGCGCCGCAGCCCGTGGCGACCTTCAAACACTGGCTCGGGACTCACCGGCGCCCCGGGGAGCGGCTGCGCGACATCTCCACCACCAGTCCCCAGATCAAGAGCGCCGTCGACCGCGCCGGACGATTCCTCAGCCTCGCGAGTCTGGTCGCAGTGCTGCTTTGCGCCACCGCGGTGGCGATGTCGGCGCGGCGTTATGTCCGCCGGCACCTCGATTCGGTGGCGCTGCTCAAAACATTGGGTGCGACGCGAGGGTTCACGGTCTGGTTGACGACACTGCAGCTGTTGGCGGTCGCGTTACTCGGCGCCGCGCTCGGATCGGCGATCGGTTATCTGGCCCAGGCCTGGCTCGTTTACGCGCTGCGCGGGGTTTTTGCGAGCACTACCTTGCCACCGGCGAGCCTGGTGCCGGTGGGCATGGGCTTTTTGACGGCCGTCGCCCTGTTGGCGGGCTTCGCGTTGCCGCCTCTGCTGCAGCTCGCGCGCGTGCCCGCGATACGCGTGTTGCGGCGCGACATCGGCCCACCACGGCCGCTCGTGCTGCTCGCCTTTGGTCCGGCGGTAGCGGTCGTCGTTTTGCTCATCTACTGGGTCGTGCTCGACTGGAAGCTCTTTCTCGGCTTCACCGCGGGGCTCGCCGCTTTCATCGTGCTGCTGGCGCTGACCGGGGCGCTGCTGGTCGCCGCCGCCGGCCGCCTGCGTGCCCGCGCCGGTGTCGCGTGGCGATACGGTGTTGCCAGCCTCAGCCGGCGAAGAGCCGACAGTATCGTGCAGATCGTCGCCTTCGGCACCGGCATCATGGCGCTGCTCCTCCTCGGGATCATCCGCAACGATCTCGACGGTGATTGGCGCTTGAGCCTGCCGGCCGACCTGCCCAACTACTTTTTCATCAACATACCGCCCGAGGGCCGTGATCCCTTCATCGCCTACCTGCGCGCCCGCGGCGCCACGACCTCGCGCGTGCTGCCCATGATTCGCGGCCGGCTGACGGCGATCGATGGGCGGCCGGTAGCGCAGATGCGCTTCGCCGGTCACCAGGGAGAGGAGTTCGCCAATCGCGAGCAGAACCTCACCTGGTCGGCGGCGCTCGGCGCCGACAACCGCGTGGTTGCGGGCCGCTGGTGGACCGCGGCCGACAGCGGTCAACCGCTCGTATCTATCTCCACGGAATTCGAGCAGTGGCTCGGCTTGCGTCTCGGTGATCGGCTCACCTTCGACATCGCGGGCGAGTCATTCACGGTACGCGTGGCGAGTATCCGCAAGGTGAAGTGGGACAGCTTCAGGCCCAATTTCTTCATCGTCTTCGCGCCGGGGCTGCTCGATAAGGTCGCCGGCACCTACCTGATGAGCGCCTACATTGCCCCGGGCGCCGCCCAGTCGCTGGCGGGACTGGCTCATCGATTCCCGAGCGTTTCCATATTCGACATCGACGATCTGCTCGCGGACGTGCGGTCCGTGCTCGACAAGGCGGTGTTGGCGGTACAGAGCGTGTTCGCATTCACGCTGCTTGCGGGACTGACGGTCCTGCTCGCCGCCGTGCAGTCGAGCCGCGACGAGCGTCGCTATGAAAGCGCGATCCTGCGCACCCTGGGTGCGAGTCGCCGCACGGTGCTGCAAAGCGTGCTCGCCGAGTTTGCCGCGCTCGGCTTACTTTCCGGACTCATCGCCGCCGCCGGCGCATCCGTCGCGGCTTATTTCCTCACCACGCGAGTTCTCGACCTGCGATACATCTTCAGTCCGTGGGCCTGCTTGGTCGGACTCCTGGGCGGCGCATTCGTGGTGGTGGCGAGCGGCTGGCTCGCGACGCGCTCCGTCGTGCGACAGCCGCCGCTAGCGACGTTGCGCGCCGACGTTTGAACACCCCGGGGTCGCAGAGTAGCCTCTGCGTGTGGTCCGTGTAGCACGCTCACCGGCAATTTCCGCGGCACTCGCAGCGGCGCTCCTCTTTGGCGCCAGCACGCCGCTCGCCAAGCAACTTCTGCGGGACACCTCTCCGGTGCTGCTCGCCGGGTTGCTCTATCTGGGGAGCGGCATCGGCCTGAGTGCCGGGCGGCTGCTGCGCGACCGCGGCTGGCGCGCGCCGGGCCTCGGTCCGGCGGAGTGGCGCTGGCTGCTGCTCGCAATCGGTTTCGGGGGAATGCTCGCCCCCTGCTGCTCATGTTGGGGCTGGCGCGTACGCCGGCGGCGTCGGCATCGCTCCTGTTGAATCTCGAGGCGGTATTGACCGCACTGCTGGCATGGGTCGTCTTCCGCGAGAACACCGACCGGCGCGTGGTCCTCGGCATGATTCTGATCGTGGCCGGGGCGGCGGTGCTCAGCGCGCGGGGCGCCTCGCAAGCGCCGCAGTCGGTGGGCGGAGCGGTGCTCATTGCACTGGCCTGTCTCTGCTGGGCGCTCGATAACAACCTCACAGGCAAGGTTGCGGCCTCCGACGCAGCATTTCTCGCCGGAATCAAGGGACTGACGGCGGGCGTCCTCAACACCGGGCTGGCGTTCTTTCTTCGCGACCGGATGCCGCCCCCGGCGGGGATTGCCGAGGCGATGACCCTGGGACTCCTCGGTTACGGTGTCAGCCTTATGCTGTTCGTGCTGGCCCTGCGGGGGCTGGGCGCGGCGCGCACCGGCGCATACTTCTCCACCGCGCCTTTCATGGGCGCCGCCGTCGCGATCCTCGCTTTCGGTGAACGGCCTTTGCCCACGTTCTGGCTGGCCGCCGTGCTGATGGGGGCCGGAGTATGGCTACATCTGCAGGAGCGGCATGAGCACGTGCATGCGCATTCGCCGCTTACCCATTCCCATCGTCATGTCCACGATGAGCATCATCAACACTCTCACGATTTCGATTGGGACGGCCGTGAGCCGCATACGCACGCGCACGGGCACGCGCCACTGACCCACAGCCATCAACATTACCCCGACATCCATCATCAGCATCGACACGACGAATGAGTGTCGGCGGCGCCTCAAGCGAGACGCACGTGGATGTTCCGGTACTTGTCATCGTAGAACGCGAGCCTGTCCTTCAACGCCTGGTGCTCGTCGAAGGGATCTTCGTAAGTCCACACCGCGTCATCGAGCCTGCCGCCGTTGTCGGCGCTTTTCATCGCGAGGCTGAAGTAGTGCGCGGTGCCTTTGAAGGGGCAGTGGCTGGTCGTGGCGGTGCGCTGGAGCTTGTCCATTTTCACATCACCGCGTGGGAAGTAATACCTCGTCGGGCTGCCATCCTCATCGACCCGCAGGACACTGCTCGAGTCGGCGACGAGCTGCCCATCCAGCTCGACCGTGACCCGCTGTCCGACGGGCGTTTCGAGCACCTTGTGCTCTGGCCATTTCTGGTGGCCGGGTGACTTGCTCATTCTGGCCTCCTACTGGAGCGGCAACCGGGTGCAGGAGCAGTTCCCGTGCCCGCCGCAACGGCGGCGAATCCGATCAGGCGGCGGCGGACAACAGTACTCGCGACTGCTCGGCCCAGAATAGCGCATCGACGTATGCCGCGCGGATCAGATGGGGCGCCAGGTTGCCATACACCGCATGATCCCAGACACCGCGTTCGTAGGCGCGGGTGCATTGCAGCGCGGCGCCGAGCGGCCCCTCGCCGGCGACGAGCGCTTGCACCACCTCGGGCGTGAGCGGCAGCTCCTCGACAACCTTGCGGGTCGGGACACCCAACAGCGCATTGAGGAGCGAGAAGAGTCCGGTGATGAAGAAAGGGCCGGCATCGCGCGCGCCCGCCAGCTTGCCGAGCTGCTCGCACATGCGGCCGCGGGTAATGGCTTGCATGATGAGGCTGGGCGGCCGGTCGTCGAGGCCCTGCAGGCACAGGAGCCCGGAGAGCTGGCGCAGCGTGTCGAGGCCCAGGATGACGACCGCCTGGCGGATGGAATCGATCCGCCGCGGCAGGTTGTAGTAGCTCGAGTTGATGCAGCGTAGGACGCGATACGAGAGAGACACGTCTTG
>JBOIAB010000141.1:0-7399 GCA_050738635.1 Steroidobacteraceae bacterium | reverse complement strand
CCCTCCAGGTACCCGACGAGCCCATCATCCCCTTCATTGAGGGCGACGGGACCGGCGTCGACATCTGGCCCGCCGCCCAGCTGGTCCTCGATGCAGCAGCCAAGAAGCACGGCCACTCGGTCGCCTGGAAGGAGGTCCTGGCCGGGCAGAAGGCCTTCGACGAGACAGGCAGCTGGCTTCCCGACGAGACCGTCGAGGCCTTTCGGACCCACCTGATCGGCATTAAGGGCCCGCTGACCACCCCGGTGGGCGGGGGCATCCGCTCGCTCAACGTGGCCCTGCGCCAGATCCTCGACCTCTATGTCTGCCTGCGTCCGGTCCGCTGGTTCCAGGGCGTGCCCTCCCCGGTGGTCCATCCTGAACTGGTCGACATGGTGATCTTCCGCGAGAACACCGAGGACGTCTACGCCGGCTACGAGGCCGAGACCGGCACCCCCGAGGCGCTCAAGCTGACCCAGTACCTGCGCGACGAGATGGGCTGGCCGATCCGCGACGGCTCGGGCATCGGCATCAAGCCCATCTCTGAAATGGGCTCTACGCGCCTCATCCGCGCCGCCATCCGCTACGCGCTCGATCACAAGCGCGAGTCGGTCACCATGGTTCACAAGGGCAACATCCAGAAGTTCACCGAGGGCGCCTTCCGCAACTGGGGCTATCAGCTCGCCGAGCGGGAGTTTGCCGGCGCCACCTACACCTGGGAGCAATGGGAGCGCACCAAGGCCGCTGCCGGCGAAAAGGCGGCCAACGTTGAGATGGAGGAAGCCAAGCGCGCAGGCAGGATCATCATCAAAGATGCCATCGCCGACATCACCCTGCAGCAGGTGCTCACCCGCCCCGACGAGTTCGACGTCATCGCGACCCTGAATCTGAACGGCGACTACCTGTCCGATGCCCTCGCCGCCCAGGTCGGCGGCATCGGCATCGCCCCCGGCGGCAACATCAACTACATGACGGGACATGCCGTATTCGAGGCCACCCACGGCACGGCCCCGAAGTACGCCAACCTCGACAAAGTAAACCCCGGCTCCATGATCCTCTCCGGTGAGATGATGTTCCGCTACATGGGCTGGACGGAAGCGGCCGACGCCATCATTCAGGCCATGGACAAAGCCATAGGCCAGAAGACCGTCACTTACGACTTCGCCCGCCTGATGGAAGGCGCCAGCGAGGTCTCGACGTCAGCCTTCGGCGACGCCCTCATCCGCAACATGTAAGGTTGATCCAGTGACAGTCCTGGATTGGGCCCGCAAGGTACAAGCGATAGCCCAGAACGGCCTGGCCTTCACCACGGATCCCTTCGATAAGGAGCGCTACAGCCAGCTCACCGAGCTGGTTGCCGCCATCCTCGCCACCGAGCTCGGCGTCCCCGTGGCCCAAGCAAAGGGATTCTGGGAGGGAGATACCGGCTACATGACGCCCAAGGTGGACGTGCGCGGCGGCATTTTCGAGGACGACAGCGTGCTCCTGGTGCGCGAGCGTTCCGACGGCAAGTGGACCCTGCCCGGCGGCTGGGTCGATATCAACGACTCCCCCTCCGGCGCCGTGATCCGCGAGATCCGCGAAGAGTCCGGCTACCAGGCGCGGGCCGTGAAGCTCGCGGCGCTCGTCGATAAGCGCCGCCATCCGCACCCGCCCGGCATCCATCACATCTACAAGCTGTTCTTCCTCTGCGAGCGCATCGGCGGCGCCGCCGCGACCAGCAGTGAGACCGACGCCGTCCAGTTCTTTCCGGTGCGGGCGCTGCCCGAGCTCTCCACCGGGCGCGTCCTCGCCTCGCAGATCGAGCGGCTCCATCAACATCAGCTGCACCCGGAGCTGCCGACATATTTTGACTGAGATCGTACCGCTGGCCGCCCGCCGGATCGCCGCCGCCTTCGTCGAATACAACGCGGAGTTCCGCGCCATCACGCGGCGCGCACCGCTGCGCTTCGACTGTCGCGACTGGAAAGGCAGTCAGCGCGATGCCGTCGAGCGGATCGAGCTCTACGACCGCTACGTTGCCCACACCGTGGCCGAGTTGCGAGCGATGCTGGGCGAGGAGGCACAGGATCGCGATCTCTGGACCCGGATCCGCGCCGACTTCGCCGCGCGCATTGCCGGCCTGGCCGATACGGAATTCACCAAGACCTTCTTCAGCTCGATCAGCCGGCGGCTGTTCGGCACCGTGGGCGTGGCACCGGATATCGAGTTCGTGGCCACCGACCTCGATCCCCTGGCGTACGTGACCTCCACGGTCACCACCAACACTTACCTCAATCACGGCTCGCTCGCGCTTCTCTTCGAGGACCTGCTCGGCGACGTGCGCTTCCGCTCGCCGTGGAAGGACCTCGACAACAGTATCCATCACGTGACCACCGAGGTGCTGGCGCATCTCGCGGCCCGCGGCGAGCAGCGGGCCGTGCAGCGCGTCGAAGTCATCCGCCCGGTGTTCTATCAGATATCCCGCACGTACATCGTCGGGCGGCTGATCGGGCGCAACTTCCTCGTGCCGCTCGTCATCGCCCTCAAGAACTCGGACGGCGGGATGCTGGTCGATGCGGTTATGCTCGCGGAGGGCGATGTCAGCATCGTCTTCAGCTTCTCGCGCTCATATTTCCATGCGGACCTCGAGCACGTGGCGGAAGCCGTCGTGTTTCTCAAGTCGCTGATGCCGAAGAAGCCGGTGAGCGAGCTCTTCACCGTGCTCGGGCGCGCCAGGCAGGGCAAGACGGAGCGCTACCGCGAGATCATGCGTCACCTCGCCGGCACGCCGGATCGCTTCGTGCATGCCCCGGGGCAGCGCGGCCTCGTCATGGTGTGCTTCACCCTGACCTCGTTCGATGTGGTGTTCAAGGTGATCCGCGACCGCTTTGCCTCGCCGAAAAGCGTGCTGCGCGAGGAGGTCATCGCAAAATATCAGCTCGTCTTCCGCCACGACCGCGCCGGCCGCCTGGTCGATGCGCAGGAGTTCCGCCGCTTGCGCTTCCCCAAGACGCTGTTCGAGCCGCAACTGCTGGCGGAGCTGCTCGCCGAAGCCGCGCTCACCGTGCGCGAGGCCGGGGAGCACCTGGTCTTCGATCACATGTACATCGAGCGGCGCATGACCCCCCTCGACATCTACCTGCGCGCGGCCTCCCCGTCGGCGGCCGAGCAGGTGGCGCTCGAGTACGGCCAGTGCATCCGCGACCTGGCGCACACCAACATCTTTCCCGGCGACCTGTTGCTGAAGAATTTCGGCGTCACCCGCCACGGACGCGTCATCTTCTATGACTACGACGAGCTCTGCCTGGTGACGGACTGCCATTTCCGCGACCTGCCGCAGGCGGCGAATCCCGAGGACGAGATGCGCGGCGAGCCCTGGTTCTACGTCGGCGAGCACGATGTCTTTCCCGAAACCTTCCTCAGTTTCGTCGCCTTCGACGCCGCCCAGCGCGCAGCGCTCCTGCGCACGCACGGGGAGATCTTCAGCGCGAGATTCTGGCGGCAGGTGCAGCGGCGTCTGTCGGAGGGAGAGGTGCTCGAAGTCCTGCCGTATCATCCGCACCGCGTCCGCGTCGCGAGCAGCGCATAGAAATGCGTCCTGCCGGCCTGGACCTTTCAGGCGCTGAGCGCCTGCGTCACGTCCGCCAGCAGATCATCGATGTCCTCCAGCCCTATCGAGAGGCGTACCGTGCCTTCGGTTACGCCCGAGACTGCCTGCTGATCGGTCGTGAGGTCGCGGCCGCCCATGATGTGGGCCGTGACCACCAACGACTCCGTGGACCCGAGGCTCGCCGCCATGGCGAAGAGCTGCAGCGCGTCGGCGAAGCGGCCGCTCGCCTCCCGGCCACTCTTGAGATCGAAGCTCACTATCGTGCCGAAGTCCTTCATCTGCGCACGCGCCAGAGCATGCTGCGGGTGCGACGGGAGGCCCGGGTAGTGTACGCGCGCCACCGCAGGGTGTGAGGCGAGAAGCTCCGCGACACGCTGCGCGCTCGCCGACTGGGCTTTGTAGCGGACGAAGTAAGTCTTGAGTCCCCTCAGGATGAGATACGCGGCGTGCGGATCGAGCGTCCCGCCGATCATCCCGAAATCCGTCCGCATCGAGCGGATCAGCTCGCTGCGCGCTATGACCGCGCCGCCGAGCACATCACCTGCCCCGGAGGCATACTTGGTCAGGCTGTGCACGAACACGTCGATTTCATACTCACCGTGCTGATGCAGGCCCGCGAAGGTGTTGTCCATCGCCACCAGCGCGCCGGCGCCTTTTGCCAGGCGGGTGATGGCGGCGATGTCCGCGACCTTGGTCACCGGGTTGGTCGGGCTCTCGAACCACACGAGCCGCGTCGGATGCGCCGCCAGCGCGCGCTCGATGCCGGCGAGATCCTCGATCGAGATCATCGTATGCGTCACCCCGAAGCGGCCGAGGAGCCGGCGTATGAGATAACGCGTCGGGTTGTAGGTCTCGACGAAGCAGAGAATGTGGTCTCCCTGCTTGCTGAGCGCGAGCAGCGTCTGCGCCACGGCGCCCACGCCCGAGGCGGTCACCAGGCACTCCTCCCGGCCCTGCATCTCCGCGAGCAGGAGCTCGAGCTGGCGCGTCGTGGGGTTCGAGGCACGGGTATAGAAAAATCCGGGGCGCTCGCCGCGCAGGTACCGCTCGGTCTCTGCCAGCGTGTCGAATTCGAACTTGACGCTCTGGTAAATGGGAGCCGCCACCGCGTGGTTGTCGGCGGCAAGCTCCACCGGCGGCGGATGATTGACTCGAGTGGATTTCTTCATGGCGCTCCCGCCCGGCTGAGCTGTGCCGCGAACCCGGCGAGGCGCGTTGCCGCCTCGTCGAGCGTCTGGTCCCGCTTGGCGATGCAGAGCCGTACGACCGAGAGCTTCGGCGGCTCGGCGTAGAACGGCGAGAGTGGAATAGTGGCGACCCGCGCCTCCGTCAACGCCCGCTCCGCGAACTCCAGGTCACCGGGCGGCAACAGCCGGCTGAAATCGAGCAGCTGAAAGAAGGTGCCGTGGGCGGGCGGCAGTACGAAGCCGGAGCCGGCAAGCGTATCGCGCAGACGGTCGCGCTTTGCCTGGAAGAAAGCGGCCAGATCCCGTCCCGTCTGCGGACGCTCCGTCAGATACGCGGCGACGGCATGTTGCAGCGGATTCGCGATGCTGAAGGTGTTGAATTGATGAACCTTGCGCAGCTCGCCGGTCAGCGCCGGCGCCGCCACGCAGTAGCCGACGCGCAAGCCCGTGGCATGCAGCGTTTTGCCGAAGGAGAACACCGCAAAGCTTCTCTGCCGCAGCTCCGGATGCGACAGCACCGATGCGTGCACACGGCCGTCGAAGACCACGTGCTCGTAGACCTCATCGGACAGCACGACAATGTCGCGTCCCCGGGTGATCGCGGCTAGGGCGTCGAGATCCCCTTCGGTTGCGGTCGTGCAAGCGGGATTGTGCGGGGTGTTGAACAGGATCAGCCGGGTGCGCGCACTGATGGCGCCACGCACACGATCCCAGTCGTAACGGAAGTCGGGCGGCATCAGGGGCAGGCGAATACATCGTCCGCCGGCGAGTCGTACGGCCGGCTCGTAAGAGTCATACGCGGGATCGAACGCTATGGCTTCGTCGCCCGGCCCGACCATCGCCTGGACGGCCGAGTAGATCGCCTCGGTGGCTCCCAGGGTGATCGTAATCTGCGACTGCGGATCGAACTCGCAGCCGTAGCTCGCGCTGAGCTTGCCCGCAATGCGCTCGCGCAGCTCCGGAACACCTTCCATCGGCGCGTACTGATTGTGACCCTGGCGCATCGCCTCGCCGGTGAGCTCCGCGAGCCGCGGGTCGATGTCATAGTCAGGGAAGCCCTGGCCGAGGTTGAGAGCACCGAGCTCGCGCGCGCGGCGCGACATGACGGTGAAGATCGTCGTGCCGACGTCGGGCAGCTTGCTATACATCTGCTTCCGCGGCCGCAAGCGCTGCACCGAGGACGCCCGACTGGTTGCCGAAGTGCGCCGGCCGAACCTCCGCCTCGCAATGCAGCAGCGGCGCGAAATCCGCGAAGCGCTCGCTGATGGCGCCGCCGAGGATGAAGAGATCCGGCCAGAAGAGCGCCTGCATCCGGTCGAGGTAGATGTTGACCCGGTCCATCCAGGCGCGCCAGTCGAGATTGAGCATGGCCTTGACGTGCGCCGAGGCGTATTTCTCCGCGTCCATGCCATTGAGCTCCATGTGGCCGAGCTCAGTGTTGGGGAAGAGCTTGCCATCGATGAACAGCGCCGAGCCTATGCCGGTGCCAAAGGTCAGCATGACGACCGAGCCCTTCGCTCCCCTGCCGGCTCCGAGGCGCATTTCCGCCAGCCCGGCGGCATCCGCGTCGTTGAGGAAGAGCGCGTCGCGGTCGAGCGTCCGCCGGATGAGCGCGGCGCCGTCAGCGCCAATCCACGAGTGATCGATGTTGGCAGCGGTGCGGGCCTTGCCGTTCCTGACTACCGCAGGGAAAGCGAGCCCCACCGGTCCGGCGGCCGCTGGCAGCCGCGCGGCGAGCCCGGCGATCGTCGGCATCATCGCCTCCGGGGTCGAGGGCTGGGGCGTAGGAGCCGAGATCAGCTCCCCGACGAGGCGTCCGCCCTCGATGTCGACCACGCCTGCCTTGATGAAGGAGCCCCCGACGTCGATACCCAGCAATTTGTTAGACATAGCTGCATTCCGCTCAAAGGTTCGCGGCGGCGGCGAGCTGTGCATCACGCTCGCGCCGCCTCTGTCGATGGCGCATCCACACGGTGGCGACCACCACTCCACTCGCCACCACCGATACCATCAGGGTGGCGAGCGCGTTCACATCCGGGCTGACGCCGAGCCGCACTTTGGAGAAGATCACCATCGGCAGCGTGCTCGAGCCCGGCCCGGCGACGAACTGCGAGATGACCAGGTCGTCCCACGAGAGGGTGAAGGCGAGCAGCCATCCGGCCAGCACCGCCGGCAGGATGAGCGGCAGCGTGATGCGCCAGAACACCTTCGCCGGACGGGCGCCCAGGTCCTGGGCCGCCTCCTCCAACGACTCGTCGAAACCGGCCAGCCGCGACTGTATCACCACCGTGACGTAGGCCATGCAAAAGGAGATGTGGGCGAGCGTGATCGTGAGCGCCCCCATGCCGTGCGGCCAGCCGATCGCCTGCTCCAAGGCGACGAACAGCAGCAGGAGCGAGAGGCCGCTGATCACTTCCGGCATGACAATCGGCGCCGTCGTCATGCCGACGAGGAGCGAGCGGCCCCGGAAGGCGCCGAACCGCGCCAGCGCCGTCCCCGCCAGGGTGCCGAGGATGGTAGAGGCGGTCGCCGCGCAGATCGCCACGCGCAGCGACAGCCACGCAGCATCGAGCACCTCGCCGTCGGAAAGGAGCACGCCATACCACTTGAGGGTGGGCGAATGCGCGGCGTCCCAAACGGT
>JBOIAB010000140.1:0-18366 GCA_050738635.1 Steroidobacteraceae bacterium | reverse complement strand
ATCGAGTCGATTCGCCGGCTCGAGACCTATACCGCGCTGATCAAGATCGTGATCTGCGTCATGCTCCTCTATTGGGCCTACGACAAGGCGGGCGGCTTCGGCCCGATCGTGCGCAGTCCCTCCCAGTTCGGCCCCGGCGGCGCCCGCAGCGGACAGTTCCATTCCGTCTTCTGGCCGTCCCTCACCGCCATGGTCGGCTTCTGGTCCACCCTCGCGCTGAACATTCCGGACTTCACCCGCTTCGCGCGATCCCAGCGCGATCAGATCCTCGGCCAGGTAATCGGCCTGCCGGCGCCCATGGGCCTGCTCGCGGCGCTGGCGGTTTTCGTCACCTCGGCAACGGTGGTGATCTACGGCAATGCGATCTGGGACCCGGTGACGCTCGCCGGCCGCATGACGGGTGCGGCGGTGCTGCTGGCGTTGCTGGTGCTGCTGGTCGACACCATCAGCGTCAATCTCGCGGCCAATCTCGTCGGCCCGGCGTTCGATTTCTCGTCGCTCTACCCGAGGCGCATCAGCTACAGGGCCGGCGGTTACATCACGGCGGTCATCGCGCTGGTCATGATGCCGTGGAAGATCCTCTCGAGCACGCAGGGGTACATCTTTACCTGGCTCGTCGGCTATTCCGCGCTGCTGGGATCGGTGGCCGGTATCCTGATCGTGGACTATTACCATGTGCGCCGCACGGCGATCGACGTGCGCGGGCTGTATCGCGGGCGGGGCAGCGCCTACTACTACCGCGGCGGCTGGAATCCGATCGCGCTCGGCGCCTTCCTGATCGGAGTGCTGCCTTGTTTGCCGGGTTTCCTGCATGCTTCGCTGCCACAGGCATTTCCGCGCGTGGGCGCGTTCTTCGACGGTCTTTACGGCTACGCCTGGTTTGTCGCGCTGGGGCTCTCCGCCGCCTCGTACGCGGCGGGCATGCGCCTCGCCGGATTTGACCAAACGGTCAAAGTTGTGCATGCTGAGTTTGAAAGCCGATGACGCAGAAGGGCGCGATGAGCCAGCAGCGTACACCTGATATCCGTCCGGGGCGCCTGACGGCCGACGACTACGCCGCGCACTTTGCCGATCATGTGCCGCCGCTCACGGACGCGCAGGCGGTGTTGGAAGCCAGCAGATGCCTCTACTGCTTCGACGCTCCCTGCATCCAGGCCTGCCCCACCCGCATCGACGTGCCCTCCTTCATCAAGCGCATCGCCGAGGACAACGTGCGCGGCGCGGCCGAAGCGATCCTGCAGGCGAACCCGCTCGGTGGCTTCTGTGCGCGCGACTGCCCGACCGAGGTGCTCTGCGAGCAGGTCTGCGTGCGCAACACGCAGCAGGGCCGGCCGGTCGCGATCGGCCGGCTGCAGCGCTTCGCGGTCGACCGGTTGCTGGCGAGCGCGAGCAATCAGATATTCGAGCGCGCCCCGGCCAGCGGCCGGCGAGTGGCGGTGGTCGGCGCCGGCCCTGCGGGGCTCGCCTGCGCGCACGCGCTGGCACGAGGCGGCCATTCCGTCATGCTCTACGATGCCAAGCCCAAACCCGGCGGTCTCAACGAGTACGGTGTGGCTTCCTACAAGACCGTGGAGGACTACGCGCAACGCGAAGTCGAATGGCTCCTGGGTGTGGGTGGCATCACGCTCGAGTGCGGCTGGGCACTGACGAGCGCAGAGCAGTTCGCGCGGCTGCGGCAGGAGCATGATGCCGTATTCCTCGGCGTTGGACTTGCCGACACCTATCAGTTGGGAGTGGCGGGGGAGACACTCGCAGGCGTAGCGGATGCGGTGGAATTCATCAGCTCGCTGCGCCAGGCAGCCGATCCGGCAACGGTGCCCGTGGGCCGCCGCGTGGTGGTGATCGGCGGCGGCATGACCGCTGTGGATGCGGCCGTGCAGTCGAAGCTGCTCGGCGCCGAGCGGGTGGACATGGTTTATCGCCGCGGTCCCGAGCACATGAGCGCCTCACGGGAAGAGCAGGACCTGGCGCGCACTCGTGGGGTGAGCATCCAGTACTGGCTCGCTCCGGTGGAACTGCTCGGCGATGGCGGCGGCGTGCGCGCGGTGCGCCTGGCCCGCCAGCGGCTCGACGCCGGGCGGCTCGTGGCCGCGGGCGAGGAATGTATACTCGAAGCCGACATGGTGCTGAAGGCAATCGGACAGCGGCTGGGCAATCAGGTGTTGACACGATGCGGGCTGGCGCTGCGCGATGGGCGCATTGCAGTCGATGCATCCGGCCGTACCAGTATGGAGGGCGTGTGGGCCGGCGGCGACTGCATCGCCGAGGGGCAGGACCTGACGGTCGAGGCGGTCGCCCAGGGTCTGCGCGCCGCGCGCGATATCGATCTGAACCTGCGCAAGCAGCCGTCCGCCGAGGAGTGACCTCCGGGGAAATCCCATGGCCCGACTAGACATCGAATTCTGCGGCATCCGCAGCCCGAACCCCTTCTGGCTGGCGTCCGCTCCGCCCACCGACAAGGCCTACAACGTCGAGCGCGCTTTCGAGGCCGGTTGGGGCGGTGTCGTATGGAAGACGCTGGGGGAGGCCGGGCCGCCGCTGGTCAACGTGAGCGGGGCACGCTACGGGGCGCTGCTGGCCGTGGACCGCAGCCTCATCGGCTTCAACAACATCGAGCTCATCACCGATCGGGATCTCGATACCAACCTCGAGGAGATCACGGCGGTCAAGCGACGCTGGCCCGACCGGGCGATGGTCGTCTCCATCATGGTGCCGTGCCAGGAGGAATCCTGGAAGGCGATCCTGCCGCGCGTCGAGGACACCGGTTGCGACGGCATCGAGCTCAACTTCGGCTGTCCGCATGGCATGAGCGAGCGAGGCATGGGGTCGGCGGTCGGGCAGGTCCCCGAGTACATCCGCATGGTGACGGCCTGGTGCAAGCACTACACCCGGCTGCCCGTCATCGTGAAGCTGACGCCGAATGTCACGGATATCCGCTACCCGGCGCGGGCGGCCAAAGCTGGCGGGGCCGACGCGGTGTCCCTCATCAACACCGTCAACTCCATCATGGGCGTCGACCCGGAGACCCTGACGATGACCCCCGCGGTCGGCGGCAAGGGATCGCACGGCGGTTATTGCGGCCCGGCGGTCAAGCCGATCGCGCTCAACATGGTGGCGGAGATCGCCCGTGACCGGGAGACCGCCGGCCTGCCGATCTCCGGCATCGGCGGCATCGGCAGCTGGCGTGATGCGCTGGAATTCATCGCGCTCGGCGCGGGCTCGGTGCAGGTGTGCACCGCGGCGATGGTCTTCGGCTTCAAGATCGTGCAGGAGATGGCGAGCGGCCTTGCGGCCTATCTGGATGCGAAGGGCCTGGCGAGCGTGGCGGAGCTGCGCGGTCGTGCGCTTCCCAGCGTCACCGACTGGAGCCTCCTCGACCTGAACCGGGTGTCGAAGGCGGTGATCGACCAGGACAAGTGCATTCAGTGCGGCCGATGTCACATCGTGTGCGAGGACACGGAGCATCAGGCGATCACCTGCACCCAGAACGGCCGACGCCACTTCGAGGTCAAAGAGGAGGAATGCGTGGGCTGCAATCTATGTGTCAACGTATGCCCGGTGCCGGAGTGCATCACCCTGCGGGATCTCGCGCCGGGCGAGCTCGACCGGCGCACGGGCCGGGTGGTGAGCGCCGACAGGCTGGATTGGACCGCGCATCCAAACAACCCGGTGCGCACGGCCGTCTGATGGCAGCCAGACCTCAAGGCGTCCGCCGCAATCGACCTCCGAGGAGGGCTGGCATACGCCAGGGCAAGTCGCCGGTGGGCGCGCGCAGGCGCGTCGCGCGTACGCGCGACGATGGTAAAGCCAAGGTTCCGAAGGGCCGCAACCGCGCCGCCCAGGAAGCCGCCATCATCACGGCGGCCGAGCGTGTCTTCGCGGGCGCCGGTTTCGGCGGCGCCACCACGGCCGCCATCGCCATGGCAGCCGGCTTGCCCAAGCCCAATCTGCACTACTATTTCGGCAGCAAGAAAGCCCTCTACCGCGCGGTCCTCGAGCGCACCCTGCGGGAGTGGCTCGAGCCGGCAGACAGCATCGTCGCGACTGCCGAGCCGCGCGCGGCGCTCGAGCGCTACATCCGCGAAAAGATGCGCCAATCCTTCGCGCGGCCCTACGCGTCGCGTGTCTGGGCCAATGAGCTCTTACATGGAGCGCCGGAGCTGCATGGGACCCTGGTCCGCAGTCTTCGTCCGCTGATGCGACGCAAGGCCGCGGTGATCGACCAGTGGATCGCCGCAGGGCGCATGGCGCCCCTCGACAGCATGCATCTATTCTTCACTATCTGGGCCGCCACGCAGACTTATGCCGATTTCGAGGTGCAGATCTGCGCCGTGCTGGGTCGTGCATCCCTCGACGCGGAAGCGCAGGCGAAGGCCACTCAGCACGTCGTATCGCTCATCCTGCGCGGGTGTGGACTGACAATGACGAGGTGACTGCGATGGACGGACTACTGATTCGAGGCGGCACCGTCGTCAACGCCGACTGCGCCCGACGTGCCGACGTGTTGTGTGCGAACGGTGTAATCGTCAACGTCGGAGAAGATCTACAGGCGCCGACGGGTGTGCAGGTGCTGGATGCCGGCGGTCAATTGGTATTGCCCGGAGGCATCGATCCGCACACGCACATGCAGCTGCCATTCATGGGCACAGTGGCGGTCGACGATTTCTATACCGGCACGGCCGCGGGTCTCGCCGGGGGCACGACCTGCATCATCGACTTCGTCATTCCCGATCCGAAAGAGCCGCTGCTGGCAGCCTTCAGGAAGTGGCGTGAGTGGGCGCAGAAGTCCGCGGCCGACTATGGGTTTCACGTCGCGGTCACGTGGTGGTCCGAGCAGGTGCGCGCGGACATGGGTACGCTCGTCCAGGAGGAGGGCATCAACAGTTTCAAGCACTTCATGGCGTACAAAAACGCCATCATGGCGGATGACGAAACGCTGGTGAACAGCTTCCGGCGCGCACTGGAGCTGGGGGCGATGCCGACGGTGCACGCCGAGAACGGCGAGTTGGTGTTTCAGCTGCAGAACGAAATCATGGAGCAGGGCATCAGCGGTCCGGAAGGCCATCCTCTGTCGCGTCCACCGGCGGTGGAGGCGGAGGCGGCGCAACGGGCGATCGCCATCGCCGATGTGCTGCAGGTGCCGCTCTATGTGGTGCACGTGTCGTGCGCGGAGTCGGCGGACGCCATCGCTCGCGCGCGGGCACGGGGCCAGAGGGTCTTCGGCGAGGTGCTGGCCAGCCACCTGACTGTCGACGAGAGCGTGTATCGCCATCCGGATTTTGCGCTGGCGGCGGCGCACGTGATGAGTCCGCCGTTCAGGGAGAAGCGGCACCAGGAAGCGCTCTGGCGCAGCCTGCAGGCGGGGAGTCTGCAGACCACGGCGACGGATCATTGCACTTTCTGCGCGCCGCAGAAGGCGGCCGGCCGCGATGACTTCCGCAAGATCCCCAACGGTTGCGGTGGCATCGAGGAGCGCATGATGGTCGTGTGGGACGCGGGCGTAAATACCGGACGGTTGACGAGCAGCGAGTTCGTTGCGGTCACCTCGGCGAACGCGGCCAGGATTTTCAATATCTATCCG
This sequence comes from Steroidobacteraceae bacterium, assembly GCA_050738635.1. Taxonomy (GTDB): domain Bacteria; phylum Pseudomonadota; class Gammaproteobacteria; order Steroidobacterales; family Steroidobacteraceae; genus 13-2-20CM-66-19. Next base: position 12,785 of record JBOIAB010000140.1, on the reverse strand, counting down.
CGCAAGGGTGTCGTCGCTGTGGGCTCCGATGCCGATCTGGTGCTGTGGGACCCCGAGGCCACGCGCACGCTTTCGGCGAAGACCCAGCGCTCGCGCGTCGACTACAGCGTCTTTGAAGGGCGGAGCGTAACTGGTGTGCCGACTCACACCGTGAGTCAGGGCAAGGTGGTATACGCGCGCGGCGATCTACGCGCCGAGCGTGGCGCCGGCCGCTATGTGAAGCGACCGGCGTTCGCGCCGGTATTCGGCGCCCTGGGTCGCAAGGCGCGGCTGGCGAAACCTACCGCAGTGATGCGTTGAGCGGAGAAGAACGATGGCAATGTTGCGTGGCGGTCTGATACAGATGGCCTTGAAGGCGCCCACCGAGCAGGCGCCGGAGAAGATCCGGCAGGCCATGCTGGCGGCGCACCGTCCGCTCATCGATCAGGCCGGGGCGCGCGGCGTGCAAGTGCTGTGTTTCCAGGAGGTCTTCACTCAGCCGTACTTCTGTCCCAGCCAGGATACGAAGTGGTACGCCGCGGCGGAGCCGGTCCCCGGGCCAACCACCGAGGAAATGCAGGGCTACGCCCGCAAGCACCGGATGGTGATCGTGGCGCCGGTCTACGAGGCCGATCCGGTGGCCGGGATCTATTACAACACCGCGGCCGTCATCGATGCCGACGGCAGTTACCTCGGCAAGTACCGCAAGACCCACATCCCGCAGGTGTCGGGATTCTGGGAGAAGTTCTTCTTCAAGCCGGGCGCATCGCAGTGGCCGGTATTCAAGACCCGCTATTGCAAGCTCGGTGTGTACATCTGCTACGACCGGCACTTCCCCGAGGGCTGGCGCGCACTGGCGCTGAATGGTGCCGAATACATCGTCAACCCCTCGGCGACGGTTGCGGGACTCTCGGAGTACCTGTGGAAGCTGGAGCAGCCGGCCTCCGCAGCCGCCAACGGATGCTGGATCGGGGCGATCAACCGCGTCGGCCGGGAGCAACCGTGGGACATCGGCGAGTTCTACGGCCAGAGTTACTTCGTCAACCCGCGTGGGCAGATCGAAGTGATTGCGAGCCGCGACAAGGACGAGCTGCTGGTGCACGACATGGACATGGGAATGGTGACCGAGGTCCGCGACCGGTGGCAATTCTTCCGCGACCGCAGGCCCGAGGTGTACGGGCGCCTGACTGCAGCCGAGTGAGCCGGGACAGCGCCGTGGCAACCGACCCCAAGGCTCTCATCGCGCGCGCCCGCGAGTGTCTCGAGCGGGCCTACGCGCCTTACTCCAACTTCCGCGTCGCGGCTGCGGTGTGCGACGAACAAGGGCGGGTGTTCACCGGGGTCAACGTAGAAAACATCTCCTACGGATTGAGTGTGTGCGCCGAGCGCGTCGCAATCTTTGCCGCGGTTGCCGCCGGGGCTCGCCGCATCACCGCGCTGGCGGTGGTCGCCGGCGGCGCGGATCTGTTGTCACCCTGTGGCGCCTGCCGGCAGGTGCTGGCGGAGTTCGCGGCGCCCGACGTTCCCGTCTATGGCGACGCGCCCGGCCAGCCGCACTGCTGGACCGTATCCGAGCTGCTGCCGAACGGCTTTGCCGCGTCGCACCTTCGCAGAGGCTGAGCCACCACGATCCGTACGGGCACCCGCAACGGGGGAATGATGCAGACTCGAAGTCAGACGGGGCACGAGCTGGAGCTGGAAACGCACGGCTTCGAGACGCTCGGCGTGGCGCCGGTGCCGGAGCGCGAGCGAACCATGCGGCCGGGCTCCCTCTTCGTCATCTGGGGATTGGCATCGGCATCGGCGACCACACCGGTGATCGGGCTGGTGTTGAAGGGCACGGGACTGTGGAATTTCGCCTGGCTCAATCTGCTCGCCCTGGCTGTCGGACTGGTGCCGTCGATGCTGCTGTCGCACATGGGCCGCCAGGTGCCGATCATTTCCATGGTGATGGCTCGCCGCACCTACGGCGTCGCCGGCGCGACGCTGCTCGCGGTGCTGTACACCATCGTCGGCGCCGGTTGGTTTGGACTGAATACCGACGTTGGCGGCGAGATCCTGGGCACGATATTCCCCGGGTACGGCGTGACCTGGTACCTGCTGCTCGGCATCGTGCAGATCGCGTTGGTGTTTTTTGGCATGGAGGTTCTGGAGAAGTTCTACAAATACACCGCGCTGGTGTTTCTCCTCTGCTACGCCGTCCTATCGTATTTCCTTTTCACCCGCTATCCGTTCGCGATGCCGGTACAAAAGGGAGCGGTCGCCTGGGGCAAGGACATCGATCTCATCCTGAGCTTCAGCCTGTTGGCCTGGGCCTACATCTTCCCGACAGTCTCCCGCTTCTGTCCGCCGCCCCATGCCGGTGAGGCGCCGCGCGCTCGCGCGCTCTATCTCTTGAATCCCAGCATCGCTGTCATGGCGGCGGTTCTTCTCATGGGAGCGCTGGGCCTGCTCACGCTGCAGATGACCGGCGACTGGAACGTCGCCATGCTGGGCAAGAGCCTGCCCGTGTGGGGCGAGATCTCCGCCATTGGCGTGATCCTCGCGATCGCGCATTGCAATGCGATGAACCTGTATCCCGCGGTCACCAGCCTGCTCGCGGTCGTCAACGTCGCGGGCGAGAGATCGCATCGCATGCTGCAGCCGGTGGTGGTGATCGTATTGGGCGTGTTCGCCACCATTCTGGCGATTGTCGGTATCCTCGCCGTCATCGAAGGCTTTCTGACCCTGCTCGGCTCGCTGCTGTTCCCGTTCAGCTTCATCCTGGTCGTCGACTGGTTTCACGGCCGCTATTACGCCGACTCGGTATCCTCGTTCTACCGGCGAGCGACGCGCCTCGCGGAGTGGTTCTCATGGCCCGCTCCCTGGGCCATCACGATGTTGATCATTGGTGTGGCGCTCGGTCAGTCGGGGGGGTTGTTGCCGAAACCCGTCGGGCACTTCATACCCTGGCAGGTGTGCTCCGCGCTGCTCGTCACGATCATCTACTACCTGGGCCTGCGCATCATTGCCAGTCGGGGAGCTGGAAGCGTGCGGGGCAGTTATCCTGCGGGATCGGCGCGTTCATGAGGGCACCGCCGCGCGGGAAGCGCGCCACCGCATCGCTATGCAGGGTGATCCACAGTTGGGTCAGGACAACCCGTCGCTGCGGGTCGCGGCCACAGCGCAGCTGAAGTGCCGAAGACTGGTCGGTGCCGAATGCGCGCATGAACTCCTGGATCATGTCCGCGCGCCGCACCTCGCGGCCTCTGGCGGTCATCGTCAGGTAGCGGCCGAAGGCGCTCTGCGTCACCTCGCGATGCATGCGCAGCTCGGTCTGAAAGTATGTCTGTGCGTCAAAGCCGAAGCATTGCACGTGCTTGTCGTACTCGTGCCTCAAGAGACTATCTTTGAGGCGAGGCAGCAGCGCATTCAGGCGGCGCAGCGTCGCCGGCGGCAGTTGCGGCGAGCTGTCACTGTGTCGATAGTAGTCGCAGCCGCGGCGCCACCATTGCGCTGCGCTGATCCCGCGGTCGATGAGCGCTTGCGGCCGTGAGGCCCAGAGCCCGTGCAGCCCGATGAGTATCGAGTGCGGCTGAGTATGCAGGCAGCCACCATCGGTGCTGCAGAATCCCGGCTGCCAGGTCAACGCGAAAGTGTAATGCGTGAAGTCAGCGTGCTGCGTCGCCTGCAGTGGCGCCGCGCGCGCAGCTGCAACCGCGAGCAGGCCGAGCAGGAGCAGCAAGACTCGCGCGCGCCGCAGTGGGACGCTGGCGCCGTGCATGAAGGCGCCTCCTTCAGCCCTTGGGCAGGACGATCGGCCGCTCGCGCAGCAGCAACACCCAGTCACCGTTTTCCATCAGCGCCTCGCGACCGAGCTCGCGCAGCAGCGCGATGAGCGCGTGATGCCGATCGTGGCGCCCGGGATGGCGCTCGAGGCGCTCGGCGAAACGGCCGGCACGGCGGAAGATGCCCGCGAAGCGCGCGTATTGATTGACTTGAGTGCGCAGGCCGAGCCGCTCGGCATAGGTTTCCCAGAGAGCGGCGCCGATGGGCGCGAAGCCCATGAGCACCACGATCCAGCGGTGCCAGGTTGGCAGGTGCTCCAGCAGACCCCAGAACACCACCAGGACTGCGGTCGCGACCAGACCGGCGCCGAGGAAGAAGCGCGAGCGGCGCTCGAGGTGATGCAGCCGCTCGCGCTGCGAGTGCGCGCGGTCGGCATAGTAGGCGGCCTGGCCGCCGACCCAGTGCTGCACCGCGAGCTCCGGGTGCGCGGTGTCCGGCGGCGGCAGCGCGGCGGCTGCCCGCAGCGCCTCACGGATCCAACGCAGCTCATCGGCCTGCTTGCGCAGATACGAGGATGAAGCGCTGTCGTGCAGTCCGGCGAGCCGCCAGTAGAACTGCACGCGCAGCCCTTCCGCGAGCGCCCGATAGTCGAGATACCGTCCTTGCACGTCGCGCCGGCCTTGCCAGAGCAGGACGAGAGTCAGCGACGCGAATGCGACCAGATAGGCGGCGGGCAGCGCGCGCGAGGGCAGTATTTCGGCGTAGATCTCGAAGATGAGCGCCAGGACTGCCGCGAACAGCAGGGTGAGCCGCAGCACCACCCGGGTGACCCGCTGGTAGTGGCGAGCCAGGAGGTCCGCGGCGGCGAACGCGGCCGCGAGTGTGCGGCCACCGGCGGAGCGGGACTCGATGTCCGGCAGCAGCGCCCGCGCCGCATCCGGCAGACTCGCGGCAAGCGAGCGGCGCAGCGGCTCGCTGTTGAAGCGCTCGATGCGGCCGCACAGAGTATGGAAGAGCGCCTCATCGCCTTCCTGGGGAAACATCCATTCGGGATTCTTCGCGGCGTGCGACTCCGGCTCGCCGGCGCGCAGCGCATGAATGTGATAGACGGGGCCGCCGTCCTCGGCGTCGAGCGGCCGCAGGCCGGCCTCGGGCAGGCCGGAAGGTCCATCGAGCTTCATGCGTACGACCGCGGCGGTGCCCGAGGTCGACTCGGTCGGCCGCCCATCCCAGAGCGCTAGCAACAGATGACTCTGCTGGGCGAGGAACATGCCGGCGGCGCGATAGCGCTTCTCGCGCTGCGCGGGCGGTGTTGGCCGCACGGTGTCGGCATCGTCATCCCGCGGCAACACGAACACCTCTTCGGGCGGAACGCGCCGCAGGATGGAGTAAAACTCCGCGGCGCTCGCGGGAAAGTCGTGCTCGTAATCCGCCGGCTCGAGCGGCAGCGGCACCAGGATCTCGTGACCGTCCTCGAGTGCCACTTCGGCGACCAGGCGGTCGGCGCCTTCCGCGAGCGAGGTCACGATCCTCAGCGGTGTCGACGGATAACGCTGGCGCAGATTGGTGAAGAGCCCGCGAATGTGCTCGCGATGCCTGGGCAGGTCGGTGGGACGCAGGTGGCGGTGTCCGGTCACGCCGATGACGATCGGCAACCGCCCGTCCGGCGCGGTCGTTCTGGCGCCAGTCTGCGGAGCTGCGGCGCCTTCTGCGGCGGACTGCGCGCTCACTGTCGGGCTTGGAGAAAGCGCCGCCGGTCGTCCGGCGAGTCCAGCTCGGCGGCGAGCAGGCGCTCGAGGTCGGCGCAGTCCGCGGCGCCGACGGCCATGCGATCGACCAGGATGCCGGCGATCGGTCCCAGAATTCGAGCCAGCCGCGTCTCGAGCTCGCGCAGTTGCTCGGGGGGAACGCGTGTACCGTGTATGACGGCACTATTGGGCTTCGCGTCGGTAACTGACGGTGAGACGGTCGTCGGTGGTACGGGCGCAGCACCAATCCCGGGCTGAGCGGATTGCGCTGCCGCGTCCGGCAACCACTGGCGCAGACATACGCAAAGCCGCGCGTAATGCGGCTCACGCGGTTCCGGGAATCCATCGAGCCAGTGCTGTGCGCTCAGGAAGTATTCCAGGCTCTTCGAGGGGAGCACGTTCTCGATGCGAAACGGCAGGATGCGCAGGTCCTTGTGCACGGCGCGCTCCACCTCGCGCCGCACCTGCGGCGAGGTGTTGCTGCTGGCGGAGAAGATGAGAACCATCACGCGTGCGGCGGAGATCGCATCGATGATTTCCGCGGCCCACTCCGCCGCGGGCGAGACGTCCCGTGGTGCGATCCAGGCCGTGAAGCCATTCGCCTCCAGATGACGCGTCATGTCGTACGCGCAGTCGCGATCCGGCTGCGAGTAGCTGATGAAGATGTCACGTGCCACGGCCCGGACCCCCGATCATCTTCATTGCTTTCTCCAGGCTCTTGCGCATGCGCTCGAAAGCGTCGCCGAGTGCCCCGATCTCATCTTTCCGTCCGCTCGCGAAGGTTACCTCTGCCGCCTGACCGAGGCTCACCTGATCCGCGTGCCGGGTGATCACGCTCAGGGGGCGTAGCAGCATCCAGTATACCGTGACATTGACGACGGCCAACAGCGCGACCAACACCGCGATGATGACCGCCGTGACGCCGGAGAAAAGATGCTGCGCGCCTGCGGCGGCGTCGGTGATGGGAACCGCCACGATCTGCGCGCCGATGACCTCATCCGCCTGCCAGCCGAAGCCGTTGTCGTGGCCATAGCGGGCGATGAGCGTCGCGGGCGCGGCGGTCGCCATGCCGTGGCACGCGAGGCATTCCGGGCGGGCACGGATGGGTCGCGCCAGATAGAGCGATCGGCCCATGGGGGTGGCGCGCTCGCCTTCGATCTGCTGCGAACCAGGGTGGTTGCGGAACTGATCGATGATGTCGGCCTCCCAATCGGTGGCGCGATCGCGCGGATTGGTGGGGTTGAGAGTCGCTTCCTTGTAGGTGAACTCCGGGTGCACCTTGCGCAGATTGTTGAACGTCTGCGTGGCGGCGTAGAAGGGGATGACCTGAGGCGGGAAGGAATCCTGCATATGAGCTTCGAGCAGCGGATCGATCTCATCGGCCGTGTAGGCGCGGCTCGCGAGCGCGCTGTCGAGCATGAGGCCCGCGGTGGCGAGGACCTGCCGCCGCGCATCCACCTGCTGCAGCGCGGCGCAGGCCTCATACGCAATGAAGCCCACCACCGCAAAAGCGATGATGAGCACCACGTTCAAGCGCACCAGCAGATTCATTCGTCGCCTGGGCCTTCGCGGCAGCGGCCCACCCCCTTGGCTAGTATAGGCCAACCCCGCCCCGAGGAACGCATGGATGCCCTGCGGGGCAGCCACTTAAATCTCGAGCGCATGTCGTGCGTACGAATCTATGACCGGTGAGCTCGCGACTAGCGCTGGCGGCCAGTGCGTCTACGGCCGCGAGTCTTCGCCGCGGGTATAGCGGTGCTGGCCCGCGTCCAACCCAGGCCTTCGCTGATACGGTGCGCCGCCGCCATGATGTCCTTGCTCAGCGCCTGCATGCGATGGTCGCTCATGTATTGGGCGACGCTCGAGACACTGATGGCAGCGATGGTACGCCCCGAGACATCGCGGATGGGCGCGGCGATGCAGCGGATCTGATCCTCGTTCTCCTCCAGGTCGAAGGCATAGCCGGCCTGCACGTAGCCGCGCATGCGCGCCAACCACTCCTGTTGGGAGATTTCCGCCCGCCGCCGGGCGCCCGACCTGCCGGCCTCGTTGCGCTCGGTGCGGAAAAACTCGAGCCATGCATCCTCGCCGAGGTCGAGGATGAGTGCCTTGCCAAGACCGGTGGAGGTCACCGGCAGTAGCTCGCCGATCCGTGAGCTGACGTTGACCCGCCGCTTTCCCAGGACTTTGTCGAGATAAAGCACGCGACTGCGGTCGAGGACGCCGAGGTGTACCGTGTCCTCGGTGAGCAGAGCGAGGCGCTCGAGATGCGGCGCGGCGGCGCGCGGCAGATCGAGCTCGTCGCGCACGCGAAATCCGAGCTCGAGGAGCTTGGGTCCCAGGCTGTAGCCACTGCGCGGTGCGAAGCTGAGATAGCGCCGGTCGGTGAGGGCGGAGGCAAGCCGGTGCGTGGTGCTGCGGGTCAGCCCGAGCCGTGCGGCCAGATCGCTGAGCTTGATCGAGCCCGCGGCGACGACCTCAATCACGTCCAGGCCGCGCAGCAGTGTCTGACTGCCGAGACGCGCGCGGTCGGGTGATGCGGGAGATATGCTTCTCATTATATGGTACCCGCATTAGTATGTGGGACGAGCCCTGCGACCGCAACCCAAAGCAAGCGGCCCACTCGTGCGTCTGCCATGACCTCAGGAAATCCATGAAACTGCTGCGTTACGGCCCTGCCGGCCACGAACGGCCCGGACTTCTCGATCCCCACGGCCGCATCCGCTCTTTATCGGGCAGCATTCCCGATCTGACACCGGAGCACCTATCGCCCGCGGGTCTCAAGCGTCTCGCCGCCATCGATCCGGCCTCGCTTCCCGTCCCGCCCGGTAACCCGCGGCTCGGGGTGCCTTTCGCCGGCACCCGCAAGTTCATTGCCATCGGCTTGAATTACGCCGATCACGCCGCCGAATCGAATCTCGCCATCCCGACCGAGCCCGTCGTCTTCACCAAGGCGGTAACCTGCCTCCAGGGGCCCAACGACGATGTCATGATCCCGAAAGGATCGAAGAAGACGGATTGGGAGGTCGAGCTCGGTGTCGTAATAGGCACGACGGCCCGTTACGTGGAGGAGCGCGACGCGCTGCAGCATGTCGCCGGCTACTGCATCGTCAACGATATCTCGGAGCGGGAATACCAGCTCGAGCGCGGTGGCACCTGGGACAAGGGCAAGGGCTGCGATACCTTCGGTCCCGTCGGCCCGTGGCTCGTGACCCCAGACGAGGTCGGCGATGCGCAGAACCTCGACATGTGGCTCGATGTCAATGAGCAACGCATGCAGACGGGCAATACCGGCACCATGATCTTTTCCGTCGCCAAGATCGTCAGCTATCTCAGTCGCTTCATGACGCTGGAGCCCGCGGACATCATCACTACCGGTACGCCGCCCGGGGTGGGGATGGGCCGCAAGCCCGAGCCCATCTACATCGCGCCCGGCGATACCATGAGCCTTGGGATCGCAAAGCTCGGCGAGCAGCGCCAGTCCGTCATTGCCTGGCGGCAGTCCTGACGGGACGAGCATGACCCCTCGAAGGATTTGCCTGATCCACACCGCGCCTCTGATGGTGCAGGTCTTCACCCCGCTCTGCCGCGAGCGGCTGTCGATGAGCCGATGGCCGAGGCGGCCAGCAGGTGATACGGAGACGCACGATATGCTGGTATGCAAAGCCATACTCAATAAATTGCCCAACGTCGATGTCATCGTATTGGCGCAGGTATCCATGGCACGTGTGGTCGACCGCCTGCCTCCTGAGGCGCTCATCGCGCCTGTGCTCTCGAGCCCCGGACTCGCTATGGACTATGTGGGCGAGAGACTGGCGCGGCTGCGTCCCAACTGAGCGATCCGCAAGTCCCAACACCGTCGTCGGCCTACCACGAAAATGACTACTTCAGCGGATTTGCGAGACAAGACAGCGCTGGTTACCGCGGCGGCGCAGGGCATAGGACGCGCCAGCGCGGTGGCGCTCGCGGCTGCAGGCGCGCGCGTCATCGCCACTGATATCGACGATGCGAAGCTTGCCACGTTGCGGGAGGAGTCCCCTGGAATCGAGATCTGCCGAATGGATGTGCGCGACACGTCCAGCGTGGCGTCTGCCGTGGCGCTTGCAGGCATCGTCGATGTTCTTTTCAACTGCGCCGGGTTCGTGCATCACGGCACGGTGCTCGATTGCACCGATGAGGAGCTGGACCTCGCGTATGACCTGAACGTCAAAGCCATGGTGCGTACGATTCAGGCGGTATTGCCGGGCATGCTGGCGAAGGGTGCCGGGGCCATCATCAACATGGCGTCCGTGGCGAGTAGTGTCAAAGGGGTCCCGGTGCGCTGTGTGTACGGCACTACCAAAGGGGCAGTCATCGGGCTGACGAAGTCGGTGGCTGCAGATTTCGTGAGCCGCGGCATCCGCTGCAATGCCATCTGTCCGGGCACCGTGGAGACCCCGTCGCTCGAAGAGCGCCTCAAGGCCCAAGGGAAGACCGACGTGGGCTACGAGCAGGCGCGGGCCGCATTCATCGCGCGCCAGCCGATTGGCCGGCTTGGGCGGCCGGAAGAGATCGCGGAGCTGGTGGTGTATCTGGCCTCGGCGGCCTATACCACGGGCCAGATCCACGTTATCGACGGGGGCTGGGCTATTTAGATGACGCTGGATCCGGGCATCCTGCCCGGACCAGCGTGGTCGCGAGCAAAAGCGCGGTTTTTGCCCGCGACCTCCGCCACCTGCGGCGGCGGGGCACAGTCCCTGTGCCTGGGGAGGGCGGGGGCTCGAGCTGGGCAGTTAATCGGCGGGCGGGGACTCGCCGGCTGGCGGCTCCCGGCTGGCCCGCCAGGCGTCATAGCAGCGCGGGTGGAAGTGCAGGACGAAGGTCTCGCGCTCGATCGAGGCTTCGACCTCGTACTCGATTTCCTCGGCGCCGACGAGGACCCGGCAGAAATCGCAGGCCACGCCACAGCCCTTGCCGCCCCACAAGCGCCCAGGAACGGCACTGCGCAAGGCTGCCACCGATAACCGCCCGGACCGTTGTTCCGGCTCGGGCTCCTTGCGCCCTGCCGGTTGTGACCCGCTCATTGTTGCTGACGTCCTGCTCGACCCGCGGGCGGTCGTGCGTGCGACTTGGACCTCTGCTTCCCGTATGTAAAGTGTACACCACTTCCCCCACGTCGTCCGAGGATGGAGGCCCGTGACGCGGTGCCCGAAACCGTCCTGCGGGCCCCGTTTCTGTTCGAATACACTTTGCCTCGCTGGCAGCTTTCCGCTATGGTTTGCCGACGGTCAGCCACTCAGAGGCTAGCCGGTATTTATTACTAGAATTTTTCTTCGGGGCTTGAGTCGCACGGAACTCCGGACGCAGCTAGCGGGAGACTGTCCGTGGTGCAAAGCGGACTGCCGGCGAAGCGGTGGCTGGAGTCGCCGCCGCCCGGCAGAATACGCCGCCGCCCGGTGCCTCGTGCGCCGGCGCCCGCCCTTTGCCGGAATCGACCGGCCGTAGCTCAGCACCCTTTGGACGCCCACGCCCACCGCGCGCAGGCCAGCTATCACGTTGGAGAATGAGAATGCAATCGCCCGAACAAGGAACGGAGCCCAAGCGCCGCAAGACGAACGGCCACATGCGAGGCGACGCCGATGCGCTCGATCTGCGCGAGATCCTGCGTGCGCTGCAGTCGGTACGCGACGGCGACTTCTCGGTGCGTCTACCGGGAGACAAGGCGGGGCTGGCCGGCAAGGTAGCGGATACCTTCAACGAGATCGTGAGCTCGAACGAGCGGCTGGCGAGCGAGCTGGAGCGCGCCGGGCGCATCGTCGGCAAGGAAGGCCGTACGCGCCATCGCGTCGGGCTCGACCGCCGCTCCGGCTCCTGGGGCGCGATGGAAGGCTCCGTCAATACGCTGATCGATGACCTGCTGTGGCCGACCACGGAAGTGACCCGCGCCATTGCGGCGGTCGCCAAAGGCGACCTGTCCCAGACCATGAGCCTGGAGGTCGACGGACGCTCGTTGCAGGGCGAGTTCCTGCGCTCGGCCAGCATCGTGAACGCGATGATCGAGCAGATGAGCGCCTTCACGTCGGAAGTGACCCGCGTCGCGCGTGAGGTGGGCACCGAAGGCAAGCTGGGAGGTCAGGCGGCCGTGGCCGGCGTGTCCGGTACCTGGAAGGACCTGACCGACAGCGTCAACTCCATGGCGAGCAACCTGACGGGTCAGGTGCGAAACATTTCCGAGGTGACGATTGCCGTCGCGAGCGGCGACCTCTCGCGCAAGATTACAGTGGACGTGCGTGGCGAGATCCTGCAGCTCAAGGAAGCCATCAACACAATGGTGGATCAGCTCCGCTCTTTCGCGTCCGAAGTGACGCGGGTGGCGCGTGAAGTGGGCACCGAGGGCAAGCTGGGTGGCCAGGCGATCGTACCGGGCGTCGCGGGCACCTGGAAGGATCTCACGGACAGCGTCAACGCGATGGCCACCAACCTCACCGGACAGGTGCGCAACATCGCGGAAGTGACCACCGCCGTGGCGCGCGGCGACCTGTCGCGCAAGATCACGGTGGACGTGAAGGGTGAGATCCTCGAGCTCAAGAACACCATCAACACGATGGTGGATCAGCTGAACAGCTTCGCAGCCGAGGTGACGCGCGTGGCGCGCGAGGTGGGCTCCGAGGGCAAGCTCGGCGGGCAGGCCGTCGTGCCGGGCGTCGCGGGCACCTGGAAGGACCTCACGGACAACGTCAATTCCATGGCGCGCAACCTCACCGGTCAGGTGCGCAACATCGCGGAAGTGACCACCGCCGTGGCGCGCGGCGACCTGTCGCGCAAGATCACGGTGGACGTCAGGGGCGAGATCCTCGAGCTCAAGAACACCATCAACACGATGGTCGACCAGCTCAACAGCTTCGCGGCGGAAGTGACCCGCGTCGCGCGCGAGGTCGGCACCGAGGGCAAGCTCGGCGGCCAGGCCGCCGTGCCGGGCGTTGCCGGCACCTGGAAGGACCTCACCGACAGCGTGAACTCCATGGCCGGCAACCTCACTGGCCAGGTGCGCAACATCGCCGAGGTGACGGTCGCGGTTGCGAACGGCGACCTCTCGCGCAAGATCACAGTGGACGTGCGCGGGGAGATCCTGCAGCTCAAGGAAGCCATCAACACGATGGTGGACCAGCTGCGCTCCTTCGCTTCCGAGGTGACGCGTGTCGCGCGTGAGGTGGGTACCGAAGGCAAGCTCGGCGGCCAGGCTGCCGTGCCGGGCGTCGCAGGCACCTGGAAGGACCTCACCGACAGCGTGAACTCCATGGCCGGCAACCT
>JBOIAB010000139.1:0-5807 GCA_050738635.1 Steroidobacteraceae bacterium | reverse complement strand
CTCGTAGGGCGAGATGGTCTCCAGGAGCTGCTGCTTCTCGGGAGTGGTGATGAGAATGTGCGACGCCAGCGTGTCCGCGAACTTGTCGGGGTCGTCGAGTTTGAGCGTCGACATCACGCCCTCGAATGCGAGGTGGTGCGACATCTTCGCGTACTGCTCGAAGATCTCGACCAGCTTCTGCATGTATTGCGCGACCTCGGAGGTTTGCGCAACGCTGCTATCGATGTCGCTGACGGTGACGGTGACGTATCCGTCGGCCTCGCTGGTGGAGATGATCTCCGCGCGAGTGAGTCCTTCGACCATCACTTTGACGTTCTGGTTGGGAAGCTTGAGGTTTTGTACGACCGTGGCGACGACGCCGATCGGATAGATCTCGTCAATCGAAGGGTCGTCGATTTTCGGATCCTTTTGCGTAGCGAGAAAGATCTTCTTCTCGGATGTGGCGAGCGTCGCCTCGAGCGCGAGGATCGAAGCGCGGCGCCCGACGACGAACGGCGCCATCATCGATGGAAAGACCACCATGTCGCGCAACGGGACAAGAGGAAGCGTGGTGATTTCTGGTTTTTGGTTGGGCATGGAGTTTTTTGTCAGAGCCTCGGCGCTGCGCTGGATATTGGTTCCTGAGTTGCCTGGTTGCTGAGTTGCCTGGTCACCTGGCCGCCGTTTACTCAGCAACTAAGTAACCGAGCAACCCAGCAACCCTCAACCCGCCTTCCGATACATCGTGATCGGCTGGCTGCGGTTGGTGACGACTTCACGTGTGATGACACATTCGCTGATCGCGTCCTGCGACGGGATCGTGTACATGACTTCGAGCATCAATTCTTCAATGATGATCTTGAGTCCGCGCGCGCCGACATTGCGCTTGAGCGCTTCCTCGGCGATCGCTTCGAGGGCGTCGTCATGGAACTTCAGCGTGACGTTCTCGAAACCCATGATGGTCTGGTATTGGCGGACGAGCGAGTTCTTCGGCTCGCGGAGGATCTCGATCAGCGTTCCCTTATCGAGCTCGTTGAGAGTGGCCACGACAGGCAGCCGGCCGACGAACTCCGGGATGAGGCCGTACTTGATGAGGTCCTCGGGCTCGACGTCGTGGAAGAGGTCGCTGCCGTGCGGGCGCGAGTCGACCGCCCGCACCTCGGAGGTGAAGCCGATGCCGCTCTTCTGCGTGCGGTTGAGAATGATCTTCTCCAGGCCCGCGAAGGCGCCGCCGCAGATGAAGAGAATATTGCTGGTGTCGACCTGCAGGAATTCCTGCTGCTGGTGCTTGCGCCCGCCCTGCGGTGGCACCGAGGCTATGGTCCCCTCGATGAGCTTCAGCAGCGCCTGCTGCACGCCCTCGCCCGAGACATCGCGCGTGATCGATGGGTTGTCGGACTTACGGGAGATCTTGTCGATCTCGTCGATGTAGACGATGCCGGTCTGCGCCTTCTCGACGTCGTAGTCGCACTTCTGCAGCAGCTTCTGAATGATGTTCTCGACATCCTCACCGACATATCCCGCCTCGGTCAGGGTCGTCGCATCGGCGATCGTGAACGGGACGTTGAGCAGACGCGCCAGAGTCTCCGCCAGCAGGGTCTTGCCGCAGCCGGTGGGGCCGATGAGCAGGATGTTGCTCTTGGCGATCTCGACATCATCCTTGGCGCGCGCGGTACCGGTGCGGGTCTGCAGACGCTTGTAATGGTTGTAGACCGCGACCGAGAGCACTTTCTTGGCGAGCTCCTGGCCGATCACGTACTCGTCGAGGACCTTCTTGATCTCGTGCGGCTTCGGCAGCTTGTCCCGCGCCCGCTCGGCCCGGTCCTCGAGCTCCTCGCGAATGATGTCGTTGCAGAGCTCGACGCACTCGTCACAGACGAAAACGGACGGCCCGGCGATGAGCTTGCGGACCTCGTGCTGGCTCTTCCCACAGAAGGAGCAGTAGAGGAGCTTACCGTCGTCGTGGCGGCCGCGGGAATCGTCGCTGCTCATCAAAGGCCCTCTTGTGGGGCGGTCAAGCCCCTCACTGCATGTATAGCACGCGCCGCGCCCGTGAAGCAAAGGACCGGGGCACAGCTAAGTCGTTGTAAGAATGGGACTTGTATGATCGGTTTCACTTTTGCGGTAAGCGGTTTCCTCGGGCCTTGGATGCGGGACGGGGGTGAGATACCCCCATGCCGGTAATTTCGGGGCGATCAGGTCGATTTTCCACCCTTGTCCCCATTCCGGGGGCTCGCGCCGTCCGTCGGGCGCTTTTCCAGGACGGAATCGATCAGACCATAGCGCGCGGCCTCATCCCAGGCCATGAACCGGTCGCGATCCGTGTCCTGCTTGATCCGCTCGACGCTCTGGCCGGTGTGCTTGGCCAGGATTTTGTTCAATCGGTCACGGGTCTCCAGCATCTCCTTGGCATGGATCTCCATGTCCGCCGCCTGTCCCTGGAAGCCGCCGAGGGGCTGGTGGATCATCACCCGCGCATGCGGCAGGCAATAGCGCTTGCCGGCCGCGCCACCCGCGAGCAGAACGGCGCCCATGCTGGCAGCCTGGCCGATGCAGACGGTACTGACGTCGGGGCCGATGAACTGCATGGTGTCGTAGATCGCGAGCCCGGAGCTCACCACCCCACCCGGGGAATTGATGTAGATCGAGATGTCCTTCGCCGGGTTCTCGGATTCCAGGAAGAGCATCTGCGCCACCACGATGTTGGCCATGTAGTCGTCGATGGGTCCGACGATGAAGATCAGGCGCTCCTTGAGGAGACGCGAATAGATGTCATAAGCCCTCTCGCCGCGGGCGGTCTGCTCGACGACGATCGGGACCAGGTTCAGGGCATGCTCTTTCATGATGGGTTTGTCTCCCCTGCTTGCGCCTCGGCAGTCTTGCCGAAGCCGGTGATCTCCTGGAACGTCATGGACACATCGGTCACCTTGGCGCGCTCCAGGATCCAGTCGATCACCTGATCCTCGAGCACCACGGACTCGATCTGCCGCAGGGCCTCCGCGTTGTGCTGGTACGCGCGGCGCGCCTCGTCCGGATTCGGATAGCTCGCCGCCAGTTCCTCGATACGGGTCTGGACGCGCTGTCGGTCGGCCGCGATGCCCTCCGCCTTGACGATCTGGCCCATGAGCAGCCCGAGGGCGACACGTTTGCGGGCTGGTGCCTCGAACGGCTCCCGCGGCGGCAGCTGGGAAGCTTCGCGCACGCCCATGCGCCGCGCCGCGTCGATCTGCAACTGTTGGACCTGTTCATCAATCCGGGCTCGCGGGACGTCGATGGGGTTCTCGGCATAGAGTGCATCGAGAACCTGGGTCCGAACTCTGTTGCGGATCACATCCGCGAGCTCTCGCTCCATGCTTTTTCGCACTTCGGTCCGCAGCGCTTCGATACCACCTTCTTCGACACCGAAGGCGCGGCAGAATTCCTCATCGATCGCCGGCAGCGACTGCTCCTCGACCGCCTTCACGATGAGCGCGAGCTCGGCCGTCCTGCCGGCAATTGTTTTGTTGGAAACCTCGGCCGGGAACGTCACGGCGATGGTGCGATTCTCGCCCGCCACCGCACCCTTCAGTCCGTCTTCGAGCTCCGGCCGTGACTGACGCGAGCCGATGAGGATGGCGACATCCTTGCCGTCCCCGCCCTCGAAGGTCTCACCGCCGATGCGCCCAGTGTAGTCCACCGTGACACGGTCAGTCTCCCGCGCGGGGCGGTCGACGGCAGTGAACACGGGCCGCTGACGGCGCATGCTTTCCAGCATCGCGTCGATGTCGGTGTCCGCGACCGCGGCGCCGGGCCGCTCCACCGCGATCGTCGCGGGGGACTTCACCCGGATCTCCGGCATCACCTCGAAGGTGGCCGCGAACTTGAGGTCCGATCCTGGCGCCACCGCGATGGGCTCGATGCGCGGACCGGCCGCCGGCGTCAGCTTCTCCCGGCTGAGTGCCTCCGCCAGCGAGCTGCGCATGAGATCGCCCACGACCTCCGCCCGCACCTGCTCGCCGAACTGCTTGCGCACCACGGGCAGCGGCGCCTTGCCCGGGCGGAAGCCCTTGAGGCGCGCGGTACGGGAGATCTCCTTCAGGCGCTGCTCGATTGCGGTAGCGATCTGATCGGCGGGTACGGCCACTTCCATGCGGCGACCGAGGCCGGAAGTGGCGGACACTGAAACTTGCATCAACGAATATCCTCAGGACAACACGAAGCGGGAATGCGAAAGGAGGGACTCGAACCCTCACGGGTTTCCCCACTGGATTCTAAGTCCAGCGCGTCTACCAGTTCCGCCACTTTCGCAAGGTAGCGGGCAGGATCCAGAATTATAGCGGGATCAGGCGCCGCGTACGCGCGCGACAACTCGACGGGCGGCTTCCAGCGTCTCGAGCTGCTCGTCGAGTCGGTCGCAGACGCAGCGCTGCAGCAGACTGGCGATGTCCGCGTCGAGCTCACAGTTCTGACGCCGCAGTGCGGCAACCGCCACGACCACAGCGGAATGCACGTGCCGCAGGTGCAGGATGACTTCGTGCAAGGTCGGGGCGCGGCGCCTCCGGCGCGGGCGAAGCGCGCCAGCATTCCGTTGTTTTGGCCGGCCGCGCACCATACCCCGCAAACTACGCCATATAAATACGAAACGTCAATACTTTCGTGACGACGGCCTTGGCGCCGGGTCCACTTGGGACTACATTCGTGCGGCAACCCCTCACTCTGCGTGAGTCAGCGGCGTGAACACTGGACGGCGCGAAAGACAGGAGGCCGGAGGCTTTGCCGCACGTCTGCGGCAGGTGCTCAAAGGACATGGCAGCGCGAGTGCGCTCGCGAAGGCCATCGCTCGCTCCGAAGGCGCAGTACGCAAGTGGCTGCGGGGAGAATCGGAGCCGAACGTGACTGATCTGCGCACGATCAGCCACGTGACGCATACCCGCATCGACTGGCTGGTTACGGGCGAGGGTCCGCGACAGATGCAAATCGAGGCGGACGCAGGATCGGCCGTCAGAGAGGCCACGCCACCCTATAAGCACTCATCGCACGCAGCGCTCGATTTACCGCTGCTCGAAGCAGTGATTACCGCTGCCGACGAGGAGCTGCGCGGCGCGGCGCTCGACCTCCCTCCTGCGAAGCGCTCGGCCTTGATCGCGGCCGCGTATGATCTCGCCCGCGGGCGCAACGCCGTGGACGCCGAAGCAATCGCGCGCCTGGTGAGGCTCGCGCGTTGAGATCTTGCGATCTACCAGGTGCGAGCCACTACGGTGGCGACCGTCAATAGAATGAGCGCCAGGATGATCGCGAGAGTCACATGCCGGGCATGCGGTTTCATGAGGTGAATTTAACATGGTAGAGCCTTCTTCCTCCGCCCGCGGGGCGATCCGCGCGCCCCGTGGCAGCCGCCTCACCGCCAGGTCCTGGCTCACGGAGGCGCCGCTGCGCATGCTGATGAACAATCTCGACCCCGAGGTCGCGGAGCGGCCCGAGGATCTGGTGGTCTACGGCGGCATCGGCAAGGCCGCGCGCAACTGGCCGTGCTACGACGCCATCGTCGCCGCACTGACGCGCCTCGGCCCGGAAGAGACGCTGCTGGTCCAGTCCGGCAAGCCGGTCGGCATCTTCACGACCCATGAGGATGCGCCGCGGGTGCTGCTCGCCAACTCCAACCTGGTGCCGCGATGGGCGAGCTGGGAGAAATTCAACGAGCTCGACCGCAAGGGCCTGATGATGTTCGGCCAGATGACCGCGGGCTCCTGGATCTACATCGGCAGCCAGGGCATCGTGCAGGGCACGTACGAGACCTTCGTGGAGATGGGACGGCGGCACTATGAGGGCAATCTTCGCGGGCGCTGGAT
>JBOIAB010000138.1:0-18151 GCA_050738635.1 Steroidobacteraceae bacterium | reverse complement strand
GCTTTGAGCCCTACCCTGCACACCGGCGTCCGATACCGTCAGATAATTTGGGGCATGCAGCGCCGTGTAGGCCGCAGCATTCTTCCTGATGGCGAGTGTCCAGCTGGATTTCTCCTTCATCATCAGGCTCGGTGTCACCGCAGGCGCCGTCTGCTCCTGCGCAGAGCACTGGACGCAAGCGGCCATTGCCACCAACACGATCGCCGCCACTTGTGTGAGTTTCATCGCTGTAGGGTAGGCGCAACCGGCCGGCCGGACCCAGACCGCCTACTGCACCGCGGTGGCGACTCGCTGCAGTGGTCTCGCAAATTCACCACAAGTGGCTCGTCTCGAGGCGCGACTCAAGCTCTATGCTGCTCCGGCGGCACCTCGAGAGGTCACATATGAAAGGCTCAGTCGTCCACGCGCTACTGGCGATGCTGGTCTTTGCATTGGGCGCTTCAGCCGCGTGGGCGCAGCCCCACCCTGCCGCTCCCCTCAGGTCAGGAGACACAGTGGTGCTGGCGGACTTTAACAACCGAACCGGCGATCCGGTCTTCGATGGAACGCTCTACCAGGCTCTGGCGGACGAGCTGGGAGCATCCCCTTTCCTGAACGTGCTCGCGGAGCAAAAGATCGCCGATGCCTTGCGGCTGATGGGGCACTCGGGCAACGAGGGACACCCGGCGAGCGTCAGCCGGCGGATCTGCATGGAGGATGGCGCCCAGGCTGTCATCAGGGGCGCGATCTCGAAGCGCAAAGGAGGTTATGCCATCGATCTGGCCGCGCTCGATTGCGCCCAGGGAAGCATCCTCGCGCGGGCGCAGAGCGCGGCGATGACGCGAAAGGGCGCGCTACCGGCGCTGAACCGGGCTTTGGCAAGCTTGCGCACCAGGCTCGGAGAGCCGGTGTCATCGGTCCGCAGGTATGCGAGTCCGATCGACGCCACCACATCCTCCCTCGAGGCTCTAAAGGACTACAGCATTGCCGTGAGGGTCCAGCGCGAAGACGGCGGGCCGTCCAGCATTCCGTTCCTCCAGCGCGCAATCGGGATCGACCCTGACTTCCCTTCCGCTTATGCGCTGCTGTCGACCATCTACTCCAACCTGCGACAACCCGCGCTGGCGCTGCAGTGTGCCGCGAAGGCTTACCAGCTACGGGACAGGGTGAGTGAGCGCGAGCGGCTGCGCATCGCGAGCGCATACTTCCTGGCCACGGGAGCGCTGCGCCAGGAGATGCAGACCTATGCGCTCTGGCAAGAAGAGTATCCGCGAGACTTTCTGCCTTACAACGATCTGGGCAACGACTACGCCCAGACGGGAAAGCTGCATGAGGCTCTCACGGAATACCGGAAGGGGCTCGAGCTGGAGCCGACGCAGATCGGCTACGTCAACGTCGATGGAATGTACATGGCGCTCAACCGTCCCGATGACGCCAAGGCGACTCTCGACGAAGCACTGGCGCACCATCTGGATGGCCGCTATGTCAGACAGAACCTCTACTGGGTGGCCTTCCTACAGGGTGATGCCGCGGCCATGCGGCAGCAGGTGGCTTGGGGATCTGGCACTCCGCATGACGCCGACGCGCTGCTCACGCTGCAGTCTGACACGGATGCCTTCCATGGACAGATGAGGAGCGCACGGGAAGACACCCGGCGCGCGGTGGCTGCTGCACTGCGCTCCGACTCCAAGGAGGCTGCCGCCCTGTGGCGGGTAAATGGCGCCTTGAGGGAGGCGGAAGTAGGCAACTTCGCTCTCGCGAAGCAGGGGGCGGAATCAGCCCTGGCATTTTCTTCGGGGCGGGACGTCACCTTGATGGTCGCATTCACTTTGGCCAGGTCCGGTGCTCCCGCGCAGGCGGCCATCCTCCTCAGAAAGATCGAGCAGGAATACCCCACAGATACGCTGCTGAAGGTCTACTGGCTACCGACCGTCCATGCGGCACTGGAGCTGGATGCGGGGGAGCCTGCCCAGGCCATTGCGACCCTGAAAACCACGCTGCCCTACGAGTTGGGTGCCGCCGGGACCTTTGTGAACTATCTCTATCCGGCGTATGTGCGGGGCCAGGCCTATCTGCAGGCGCGTGCGCCCGCTGATGCGGCCAGGGAGTTGCGGAAATTGCCGGACCACCCGGGGCTGGTGCTCAACTTCGTGACCGGCGCCCTGGCTTACCTGCAGCTCGGAAGAGCTTACGAATCGGCGGGCGATGAAGCAAAAGCGAAGGCGGCCTACCAGCAGTTCTTCACTCTATGGAAAGACGCCGATCCCGATGTGCCTGTCTTTGAGCAAGCGAAGGCGGAGTATGCAAGGCTGCGCTGACTTCCGGGCGGGCTATAAGGGCTGCACGACCACGCCGTCGTCGCGAGCGATGAAGACCGTAGCGTCATCGGGACTGACCGTCAGTAGGTATGTCTGATTGAGACAATCACTTGGCAGCGAATCAAAGGTCGGCAGATCGGCGCGCAGGAGACAGTGTCCGCGTTGTAGCCGTAGGCGAGCGTTCCGGCCGAATCGATGACGTTGGAAACGGTGGCCAAAAAGCCGGAAATCTGTCCGGTCTGACTCAATACCTGCGGGCCGTCCAGGAAGATGTCGCCGGCGAAATCGCTCGTGGCGCCCACGCTGGTCGCGGCGCCTGTGTCGGTGGGCATTTCAGTCGAGGTCAGGAATTCGTGGCCATTCAGCAGGCCACCCAGCCCTCCTGGGTAGTGAGCACCCCTGCCTATGCAAATGGGATCGTTTACGCATCGACCTCCGGTACTCGCCTGCTGGAGGCAGTGGACGCGCGCACGGGCAGGATCCTATGGCAGCAACACACCTATGGTTATGTATTCCCCCGCCCGTGGTGACGCCACAGGCCGAGTATGCCGCCGACTGGGGTACAATACTCGGCAAATACAACAGGGCCAACGGCCAGGTTCGCGGCGGCGGCGGCGGAGAAGGACTGTGATGACGGTAATGTGTACGCGTTCGGCTGAAAGATGATCGAGGCAAATGCCGCGGCATAGGCGCGTGGACCCCAGCCCCATCGTGGTGCACTGATCCTTGGGCGGGAGGGATTCGCCTGCTGTGGATCACGGTATCATGCTCCTCAGTTGTGCTGCCTCTTGAGGGTCTACGATGAGCTCGCGAACGCTGGCCGGCAGATGCTTCTGCGGGGTGGTGGAATACACCGTGGCCGATGAATTTCTCTATGCGGCCAACTGCCACTGCTGCAACTGCCGCAGAACCACCGGCGCGGCCTTCAAACCCTTTGCCGGGATCGAGCGCCCTAAGCTCATCGTCACCCAAGGAAGTGACCTGCTGCTGATCTTTGGCGAAGCGGACGCCAACGACACTCACTGTCTGGCGTGCGGCTCACTCCTCTACTCGGTGGTGCGCGACGGTAAGTTCGTTCACGTCGCAATGGGGACCTTGACCGAGGCGCCGGCCATTCGGCCGACCCATCACATCTTCGTCGGCTCGAAGGCGCCATGGTTCACGATCACCGACAAGCTGCCGCAGTACGCCGAGCACGCCCCCACCTAGCCGCAAGGTATGAATCTGGCCATGGTCGCGACACCCTTGACCTGAGGTGTTCGCAATAGCATGATCCCTCCTGCGCTGAGGGGCGCCCGCGGGTCCGCGCGAAGGACGGAGTCCACCCTTTACAGCTACAGGTGACGGCTCATCGTCTTCCATGTCAGCCAGCCTGCGGACCGCCGGCTCAAGCATGGAGAGACTATGGCGCCCCACTTCGTACTGCCCCATCATCCCGATCCCGATCAGCTCAAACGACAGGCAAAGGAGCTGCTGCGCTCTGCCAAGGCGGCAGACCCCGCTGAGCTCGAGCGGTTTCGGCTGCTCCCGGCCCTCAGAAACCTGGGCCAAGAGCAGCTCGCCCGCACACCGCTGGCGCTGCATGATGCGCAATCGGTCCTGGCCCGTGAGTACGGTTTCGCCTCCTGGAAAGCGCTGAGTGAGCACGTCACTCTCTTGACCCTCCAGTTCGGCGATGCCGTGCGCGAGTTCGTCGAAGCTGCAACGGACGGTCGCAAAGACCGCGCGGACCGCCTGCTGCAGTTGTACCCCGGCATTGTCAGCGCGAGCTTCCACGTGGCGCTCGTTATGGGCGATGCAGAACGTGCCAATGCGTGGCTAATAAGGGATCCGGCTCTCGCTCACAAGCCCGATGGGCCCCGAGGCTGGGCTCCCCTCCTTTACGTCTGCCATACGTCGCTGCGCCATGGCGGCACCACCGATCCGGATGGGCTGACCGCGATCGGCCGCCAGCTACTCGAGCTCGGCGCCGACCCCAACATGCGTTTCCCCTGGCTGCATCACGGGGTGCGGCGCCCGGTTTTGTGGGGCGCCACCCATGTCGTCAGGTTCCTGCCCCTGGCCGAGCTGCTCCTGCGGGCCGGCGCAGATGCCAATGACGGAGTCACACTGCCCTTGTCTGCCGCTGCGGGTGACACGGCGGCGCTCGACCTCCTGAGTGGCTACGGAGCCAACCCAAACCAGCGCTGGGCCACCGATGGCGCGGCGGCGCTGTACGCGATTCTTCATTGGGCGAGTACGCCGGCTGGGGCGCATTGGCTGCTCGAGCATGGAGCGGAGCCAGACCCCGTTTTCACCGAGAACGGCGAAACACCCTTACACGTCGTCGCTAAGCGTTGGGATGCGCCGCTAGCCGAAGCGCTCGTTGCCCGCGGTGCCGACCCAATGCGTAAGCGCGCCGATGGTCGCACGCCCTATGCAATCGCGGAGCTCAACGCCAACCGCGCGGTCGCTGAGTGGTTGCGAAGCCGTGGCGCAGCGGCGGAGCTGCCACCGGTGGACCGTCTGGTGTCTGCCTGCACTCGCGCAGACCGCAAAACCGCAGCGGACATGCTGGCCGCAGACCCCGACCTGCGCGCCCAAATCGGACCCGAGCACTATGCGACACTGTATCGTGCCGCCGAACAGGGTGATTTGCCCGCGCTCGAGGCATTACTTGCGATCGGGTTCGATCCGAACCGCGGTGACGACGAAATCGGCAAAACCGCGCTTCATTGCGCTGCGATGGCCGGGCACGTGGATGCGGTCCGGATGCTTCTGGCTCACGGCGCTTCGCCTGGCGCGCGTGACCGTGAGTTCAACGCGCCACCGGTGGTCTGGGCCGCAGAAGGCGCGCGCTCACATGCAGGTAACGATGCGGAGTACGCCCGCGTGGGACGTCTGCTCCTGGACGCCGCGCCCCTGGAGACCGAGTGGCAATCCGACCAGGAGCCTGCTGACGCCATCATCGAGATCATCGACAGATGGCGGCGGATCCCCTCGGAGCGACCAGCATGAAGCGTCCGGTATCCATCGTTGTGGTGGCAATAGCCTTCATTGCAGTCGGGCTACTCGATATCTGGCTTGGCCTGATTCCGCTGGCGAGCAAGTCGGGACACCTCGCGGGTGACGACCTCACGGTCCTGAGTATCGGGATTGTCGCGCTGCTCGGCAGCATCTACCTGCTGCGGCGCCACAGCTGGGCCCGGTGGCTGCTGACCGCATGGATGGCAGTGCACGTCGCTTTGTCGATACGACAGCCCTTCGCTCTGCTCGTTCACGTCGTGATATTCGGACTGCTGTTGGCAGGACTCTTTCACCCGACTGCAGCAACGTACTTCCGGCAGCGCGACAGGTACGACCATCCAAAGCGAGCGCAGATATGAGCGGGCCTACGGCGAAGCGTACGTCTCGATGTACTCGCCAAGCTTCGCCGGTTGCTCGTCCGCGATGAAATGAGAGCTTCCTTGAACGGTGCGAAGGCGGACATTTGTGCACCCATGTGCTCGCAACGCCTTCGCCATGACCGGAAGATCCTTCGCGACCGGCGACTCACTGCCGGCCACCAATACGAGCGGAACGTCGATCCTATCGCGCCGTGAGTCATTGAATTTCGCGTCGGCCGGGAACGCGCGGTAAATCTCGAAGGCGGCATGGAGCTGTGACCGCATCGCATAGGATTCGGCATATCGAGCCACGGCGGCATCGCTGAAGTGCTCCGGATCGAGAAAATACCGCAAGTAGGCCGTTTGTCGGCCTGTAACCAGCTCTTCGGGCAGATCGGGGACCTGCTGAAAATGAATGTGCCAGACAAAGGGCTGCGCGATGAATTCCTTCCACGGTGCGAGCCCGGGAAGAGGTGCATCCAGAATCATCGCTCCCCGCAGCGCCTGCGGGTAACGGCGGACGAACGCATACGCCACCATTGCGCCGACATCGTGGCCAACGAGGTAAGCATGCTGCAGGTGGAGTTGCTCCTGGAGCAGATGGATGTCGGCCGCCATGTCCGCAGCGGAGTAGCCGCCCGGTTTTGCCGTTGAGCCACCGATACCAGGCAGGTCAACGGCCACGACGGTGAACTTGCTGCTCAAACGCGGCATCACCCGGCTATAGGCGGACCAGTCTTCTGGAAACCCGTGCAGCAGCAACACGGCCGGTCCCGCTCCGCCACGAACGTAGTGCAGCGAAATGCCATTGACCTGCACATTGCCCGAGATAAACCCGCTGCCCAGTCCTGCGGCAGCCGGATCGACCGGTAGGTTTGAAGGTGATTTTCCAAGGGCGCTGCCGCACGCGACCAAGCAAAGAACGGCGAGCGTCCTCACTGACCACAGCGCGAGGTCGGCTCGCCCCGCAGGCCTTTTCATTGCCCTGTCCTTACGTTACCCGCGTGTAGATTGGTTCCGGCTTCAGAGCAGGGGTTCACCTCTTGGCGTATACAACCCCGAGCCTCGAGCGTCGCAAAGAAAAGCCGAATGTCCCGCACCAGCAGATCGGGCTGCTCGAGTGCGGCGAAGTGCCCGCCCCTCGGCATCTCAGTCCTTTGCACGACGTTATACAATGGATCGATCCAGCGTTCAGGTGCGACGACGACTTCCTTCGGAAATAGCGCAAGCGCAATGGGAGTTCGCATTGGCGGCGGAGCCGGCTCCCGGTCAAAAACCCGACTCTCACGGTAGATACGCATGGAGGAGCCCACCGTCCCTGTGACCCAATAAAGTGTCACATCAGTGAGAAACGTGTCGCGGTCTACCGCGTGCAGGAAATCCCCGTCGTTGTCCGTGAGATCCTGGAATCTCTCCGTCATCCAGGCCAACCATCCCACGGGTGAGTCGGTCAGCGCGTACGCAATCGTCTGCGGCTCGCGCGTCTGAACCCCAAAGAAGTCACTCCGCCCCTCCTCCCACCACTGCATATCGCGGCGACGCTCTTCTGCGGTCAGCTGTTGCAGTGCGTTCGGGCCGGGCGGCGCAACGGTGAGCAGGTTCAAGTGGAGCCCGATGACATGGGCAGGGGCCTGGCGCGCCATCTGCCGGGCAACCGCCGAACCCCAGTCACCCCCCTGGATCCCATAGCGCGAGTAGCCGAGGCGATCCATCAGGACGATGAGAGCACTGGCCATCCGCTCTGTGCCCCAACCTTGACTCGTTGTCGGCCCGGAGAAGCCGAAGCCGGGAAGCGAGGGGATCACGACGTCAAAAGCCGGCGCGTTGCGGTTCTTCGGATGAGTAAGCGGTTCGATCACACGCAGAAACTCCAGGAAGGAGCCGGGCCATCCATGAATCAACATCAAGGGTATTGCATCCGCTCGTGGCGAGCGCTCGCGAATGAAATGGATCGTCTGTCCATCGATCACGGTCGTGAACTGGTGAAATCGGTTGATCCGAGCCTCTTGCGCGCGCCAGTCGTAGCCATTTTGCCAATAGCGCGCGAGCTCGCGCACTTTGCCGATGTCGGCACCGTACTCCCAGGTCGTGCCCGGCAGCTGGTCGGGCCATCGGGTCTCTGCCAATCGGTGTCTCAGATCGGCAAGCACGCTTTCCGGAACATTGACTTTGAAAGGCTTGATGGCCGCCGGGCTCGCAGCCTCATTGCGGCCGTGCGCAGGCTGCCCCGCAGCCAAGACGAGTACTGCCACGATCGAGGCGGTGAAGACCCAAGATGCTCTGCGTCGCCTCGGCTTTGGTTCATTCTTCATCGTGAGAGCCCATGTGCCCCTAGCCTTCAGATTGCTAGTTTACCATGTGGTAATGTGTCAAGCACGCCGAAGCATGCTTTTAACCAGGCTCAGTCCTTCGCCCCTGGGGCACCTACGCTCGCGGCAACGAGCTGCCGTACCTCATCTGGCGTTCCCTGCGCGAGAGCAGTGTCCGGAAGCCATAGGCCGGCACCGATTGCGTGACCTTCCAGTTCAGGTGCGAATTGCCAAGCGGATGAATGGTGTCGATTCCATCTTCGCTCATGGTGACCGTCGTTGTTGAGCCTCGGTTCCCATGCCGGGCGCGCGCACGAACGAGAGACCTGTGAATCCACATTCACCGAAGACATTCAAAAGGAGTGCGCCAATTACGAGTCCCGACCAGCATGTGTTGCGATGCGGCAATGTACGCATCATCCCAGACTATTCGATGCACCGTTGTCGCCATGTTGTTCCGGGATCGGGCCTGTCGCAATGCCCATCTAGCCCGCGGGCACCGGCAAGCTAACCTTGCGGCAGAACGCCGCGAAGCGCGGATCGCTCCTGTAGCGCAGGATGAAGGGATCGTAGAGAAGGTAGTTGATCCCCGGATCGTGGGTGCTCCAGGCCCGGTCGAGCCAGCTGAAAGTCGCGTTGGCGTCATTACGCAGCGCGTACAGTTCAGCGATCTGGAAGGCAGCGCTGTCCGCATATTTTTTGATCAGAGCCGTGAGCGCCGCATCAGCCGTGCTCCGGTCGTCCCCGATCTGCCGTGCAAAGGCGAACGCAACATCCTGCCACAACCCGGGCGGCTCCTGCCGTGCGGCGGCGAGCGCCGCTCGCGCATCACCGCGCTGAACCTCAATGATTGCGAGCGTCTCGTGATACGACGAAGCCGTCGGCTGCAGGTCGATGGCCCTATCGATCGCCTGCTCGGCCTCATCGAGGCGGTTCAATCCCGAGTAATATCCGGCAAGCGTGTTGCACCAATTGGCCCGCAGCGGCTCGCTCGTAAGGGCCTGGCGCGTCAGCTCGATCGCCTGCGCAACCTCGCCGAGACCTGCGAGCACCACGCCCAGCTCAAACCGTGCATCGCCGTTATTGGGCGCAAGCGCCAGCGCGCGCCGGTACTCCGCTTCCGCGCCACGCCAATCGAGGTCTGCAATCAGAAGCAGATAGCCCAGAGCAATGTGCGAAGCCGCAAGGTCAGGCGACAGGGTAAGCGCCCGGTCCGCGGTCTCACGCGCCTCGGCATAGGCGGCCTCCGCCGCTCTGCCTTCGAGCGATGAACTGCTGAGGGCCGTCCAGGTCATGGATAGGGAGCTCCAGGCCAGTGCATAGCTCGGATCGAGCTGCGTCGCTCGCGTGTAGAGCTGAATTGCCTTGCGAACATCGGCGTCCGTGCCGCGTCCGAAATAGAATCGCCCCTGCAGGAAAGCGTCGTACGCCTCGAGACTTCCGCTCGGCGGCCGATCGCTCTGTGCCGCCGCATGCGCGCCCTGCAGGAGCGTCGCGCTCAGCGCCCGCACCACCGCCTGTGTGATCTGATCCTGCAGCGCAAAGAGATCCTTGTAGGGGCGATCGTAGTTCTCCGACCACTGAATCGTGCCGTCCGCACTGTCGACGAGCTCAGCCCTCACCCGCACCATGCCGCCGGATGTCTGTACGCTCCCCTCCAGCAGATGCGCCACCCCGAGCTTCGCGCCGATGCTGTGGGCGTCCTCGGTGGAATTGCGGAACTTGAACGAGGAGATTCGCCCGATCACTTTCAGTCCCGGGAATTGCCCGAGCGCGTTGATCAAATCCTGAGAGATTCCATCGGAGAAGTACTGCTGGCTCGCGTTGCCGCTCTCGTTCGTCAGCGGCAGTACAGCGATGGAGGCTTCGACGGCCGCAGCTCCCGCAACAGGGGCAGCGGTAGTGGCGGCGGCAGGCGCCGCTGGGCGGCTGAGCCGTTGCATCACAAAATACGCCAATGCCACGACAACCGCCGCGGCGATCACCCAACCTGCCATTGCTGTCCGGCTGCGGGTGGGCCCGAATGACGGCGCCGGCTTGCGGCCCGCAACTCCGCTCTCGGCTGAGTAGGGTTCCTGAAGGGGTGCGCGAGCACTCTCCGCGGAAAGCAGCCGCCGGACGTGCTCGACGAACGCCGGTGAGGTCTCCCCTCCCGGCAAGCGCGTCCACTGAACCGCGCGAAAGCGCTCGGGCACCCGCGGATCCATGTTCGGCGTATCGTCGATCGCCACCGGCAGCAGGAACGGCAGGTCGGTCGCCATCAGATCCGAGCGGTCCACCGCCAGTTTCCACTCGAGCCGGAAGTACCCCTCGCCTCGTGCATGGGTGTTCCGCGAGATGATCGGGATGAAGAGTTTGCAAGCCTTGATCTGCTTGCGGATCGCCGCGTCCCACGCATCCCCTCCACGCAGCTCGCTCTGGTCGAACCAGACCTCGACGCCGGTCGCGCGCAGGGCTTCGCTGATCCTCTGGGCCGCCGCAGCGTCCTCCGAGGCATAGCTGAGAAACACCGCATGCGACGGTTCAGTCACCAAGGTCTCAGCTGTCAGGACTCTATCGGATCATATTGGTCGGAGCGCCGAGATTTGACCTCGCGACCCCTTGCACCCCATGCAATTTAGCGCTGCAACGGCATGCAACGCTTCGCAACATCCGGCACACGCGAAACACGGTAATTTGCGGTTTTTCCGCTGCATGTTGCCATTGCGTCCCGTTGCACTATGATACGGCCTGTCGTCCCCAAAAGTGTCCATAAGGTGTCCATGGAAGCGGGACTTACGCGACTGACAAAGGTCGCCCTGCGCAAGCCCACAGTTTCTACGTGCATGCAGTCGGGCCAGTCAGGCGCCAGAGTGCTGACGAGCCGGGGGCTCAGGTTTTCGTCGAGTATGAATTTCACGCCACGCCGCGCGTCGCGTACCGCCGCTCGCGTTCCGCCGCGTAGGCCAATACGGCTCTGATGTGATCCCGCGTCAGAGTCGGAAAGTCCCTCAAGATCTCGCCCTCGGTCATCCCGCCGGCGAGATATTCCAGGATGTCCGTCGGAGTAATGCGCGTGCCAACCAAGCACGCCTTACCGCCACGTACTCCCGGGGTGACTTCGATGAATTTCGTCCAGTCCATCGCGCTCTCCGCAACCATGCAACCCACGACAGCCGCCATTCTGCCAGTGTTGAGCGTGAGCCGCCGCGAGACGGATCGATCAGGAATGCATCACGGACGGCCGCCTTCCTCCAGGGTGTCCATGAAGGTGTCCATAAGCTCGAAACTGGATGCTCTGAAAGACTGGTCGGAGCGCCGAGATTTGAACTCGGGACCCCTTGCACCCCATGCAAGTGCGGGCCCGCAGTTTGCTCCACTCTTCTGAACTAACTCCGGTGCGCTCGAGGCCGCAAATCCAAGCGATTTGCGCACATCTCCGAACTCTGCAAGCGCAGAGTGAAGAATAGCGCAGAACGCGATAGACTGTACCTCTCTTGTACCTGCGAGGTGCCAGCATGCCGAGGCGCGTATTCACCGAGACCTGGATCAGGTCGCTCAAGCCCTCGGAGGCGCGCCAGGACTTCACGGAAGCCGGCCGCCCTGGGTTCATGCTGCGGCTGTGGCCGGGTGGGCAGAAGACCTTCGTGCTGCGCTACTCGCGCGAGGGACGCGCGCAGGTCATGACGCTCGGCCAGTGGCCGGCGATGAGCCTCGCCGAGGCGCACGATGAGCACGGCGCCGCCCGCAAGCTCCTCAGCCGGACGATCGACCCGATCGAGGAGCGCGAGCGCGAGGCGAAGGCACGGCAGGTCCGGGAGCGACACGAGAAAATCACGAGCGGTATCACGACGCGGAACGTCGCCGCCGAATGGGCGTGGCACTACGCGCGGCGCCACCGTAAGCGGCCGCGAGAGGCCGTCCGGCTCGCCCGGGTGTATCTCGCCACACCGTGGAGGGAGCGCCCAGCACACGAGCTCACGAAGCGGGACGCGGTGCTGCTGCTCGACCGCCTCGTCGCCCGCGGCTCGCATGTGATGGCGCGCCGCGTGCGCAGCCTTGGGCTCCAAGTGTTCACGTTCGCCGTCGCTCGGGACCTCGTTGCGGTCAATCCGTTCATCGGCACATTACCGCCTGGCGAGGACGAGGAGCCGCGCGACCGCAAGCTCGACGCTTCTGAGGTGCACGCGTTTTGGAACGCCCTGGACCGCAGGGACACCGAAATGTCTCAGCTAGTGCGCCTCGGGCTGCGGTTGATTCTTGTGACCGCACAGCGCCCCGGGGAGGTCGCCGGCGCCGCGTGGTCTGAGATCGACACGGAGCGGGCCGTCTGGACCATTCCGCCTGAGCGTTCGAAGAATGGTCGCGCGCACGAAGTGCCACTCTCGGACCTGGCGCTCGAGCTCCTCGAGCAGCTGCGGGCGCCGGCGGCTGACCGCCCTCACCTGCTTCCCTCGGTCCACAGCAAGCTGAGGCGCGGCAAGCCGCTGTCTCAACGTGCCCTTTCGCGCGCGCTGCGCAACAATCACGATGACGGCAAACTCTTCGGCCTCCAGCCGTTCACCCCTCACGACCTGCGCAGAACGGCGGCGAGCATGATGACGTCGCTTGGGATCCTGCGCCTGCACGTTTCGAAGGTGCTGAACCACACCGATCAGGATATCACCGGCAAGGTGTACGACTTGAACGAGTACACCGCGGAAAAGCGCAAGGCGCTGCAAACCTGGGCCGATCACCTGCGCGCAGTCACCGCCGGGAAGCGGCCCAAAGTCGTACCGATCGCCGCGGAGCAGCGCGCGTGAGTCCCTCACTGCAGTCCTCGAAGCGAGGCAGAAAAGCGAAGGGGCCGATCGACTCGCAGCGAGTCGTCAGGGTCGTATTCATGGTCCGGTACGGCGCCATCCCCGACACGCCCGAAGCGTTCGCCGCGGGGCTCTTTCGCAAGAAAGGGACCGTTGACGCGTACGGGTCCGGACCCGCGGGCAAGCCGCGCGTCGCTACGTGCTCGGTGATCGAGGCCTGCAGGCGCGTCGAGTTCACCTTGAAGGAGCTCGGGCACATCTCGAGGCGGCGCTCGGACGGCGTCACGGCCGAGGGCAAGGCAACACGCAGAGCGCTCGATCGCGCCCTCACCATCGAGAGGCAGACTTACGCGCAAATCGAGCGCGAAGTGAAGTTGGACCACGATCGCGCTGAGTGGAACCGCAAGCTCGCCGAGCGGCGCCGTAAGAAAACTAGACAAAGGATTTAGTCTCCCCGAACGTTCTGCCTCGCTCTTCTGAAGAGGACGGAGGCAAACGTGGTCGAACGCACAATTTATCGGAAGCTGAAGACGCGCGAGGTCGCGAAGCTCGAGGGATGCTCGACGCGCGCCCTCTACGACAGGATCAAGCGCGGCCTCTTTCCGCCACCTGATTTTCCATCTATGCGCAGGGGCGCCCCGTCGTACTGGCTCGAATCGACCCTGTGGCGCGCCCAACAGCGCGCCGCGGCGCCGGACCTGCAGCTCGTGCAACCGACCAGGTGAGCGGTGTCGCGCGCTCTGCCCTGGTATAAGCACTGTCCTCGAGACTTCGCTGCGGAGACGCGCGGCTGGCCGCTCAGTGCCCGCGCAGTCTACCGCGAGCTCCTCGATGCCGCGTGGGAGATGCAGGACGGCCTGCCCGCCGGCGTAGGCGATCTGCAGCGCCTGGCGGCCGCCTCGCGGCGGGAGTGGGCCGAGGGCTGGCCCTACTGCGAGCCGCGCTTCCCCGTGGGCGAGGATGGCCGCAGGCACAGCGCCTTCATCGAGGCCACCCGGCGGCAGGCGACCGAGGTGTCGCGTCAACGCGCACTCGCTGGTCTGATCGGTGCGCAGAAGCGCTGGCAATTGCCAGGCAATGGCGTGGCTGTTGATAGCGGCTCGTATAGCAATAGCCATCCAGCGGGCATAGCAAACACATGCACATCTACATCTGAGATAAAACATCCGGACTCCGGAGCGAGCTCGCCGCGTAAGCGCGCCCGCCCGGCGAGCCCGGAGGGCCCGCGGGCGCGCCCTGATGAAATCGACGAGAGCAACCCAGAGGTGCAGCGCCGGCGCGCCCTGGCGGAGGCAAGGCGATGAGATCGGCGATCGGCGGCAAAGTCAGCTACTCAGCGCTCTCGCAGCTGTATCGGCCTGCCGATGAGGTGGAAATGGCCCGCGCGGTGCGCGAGCTCGCCGCTCAAGGCCTCACGGAGCGCGACATCGGCCAGCACCTGGGGCTCGATCCGGCCGCGGTGAGGCGGCTGCTGCAGGGCCGCGAGGAGATGGGTACGTGAAAAGGGCAACAATTGTCAGTCCCCTGGCGGAAAACGGCGGCACGGCCATCAAGGCGAGGATCGCCGTGCGTCTGGGCGTGAAGCCGCGGTGCGAGGCTCGCCTGCGAGGTGGGAACGCCTGGTGTCAGTCGACCGACCTTCTGCCCAACGGCCGCTGCCGATTCCACGGCGGTGCGTCGACGGGACCGAGAACTGCCGAGGGCAAAGCGCGCGCCCTCGCGGCACTGAAGGGCATCAACGCGCGCCGCAAAGTGAGGTAACGAGACGATGGCTTACGATGCAACGAAGCTGCGCATGTTCGCCCAGGGCGGGGTCTACGGGCCGCAGGGCGATGCGCACGCGACGGTTGAGGTCGACGGTTACGTTGCCGATGGCGGCGATCGCGGCATGAAGGTCGGTGACTTGGTCTTTGTGATCGAGTCGACCGGCGGCGGCACCACCGCGCATTCGGTCACGGCCGTTGCCGCCGGCACCGATCCCTACAGCACGCCGGGCGCGGCGACGATCAGTGCCGGAGAATTCGCTTGAGCTCGCGTAAGGATCAGGCGGAAGCCGCGCCCGAGAACCTGCCCCTGGCTCACAGACTGGATCCGGAGCGCCTCAGGCCAGCCGAGACCGTGCGCCGCACCTGGTGGGCGACCGTCACCGCTGGTACGCCGCCCGATAGATTGTTGGACGGCCGGTACTGGTCGCAATGCCTCCAGATGTTCCACTCGCGGGCCGCGGACCAACCGCCCGACAGAATCGAGTGCATGCCGCCGGACCGCAGCTGGTTCCTCGAGCTCATGGTGTTGAGCGTCGGTGGCGAGGAGCTCGAGGTGATCAAGGTCGCCGGCGGCATGTTGCCCGACCGCCGGGTGAGCCTGCTCTCGCAGGGACCTCGAGGCACGAACGTCGATGACTTCGAGTTCCACGACTTGGGGCCCGGCGAGGGATGGGCTGTCGTCAGGAAGCACGACAAACAGGTCATGCATAAGTGCCGCCTGCAGAGTCAGTGCGCGCCGTGGCTCTCGACGTACCTGCGGACGGTGCGCACATGAACGCCCGGGCAGCCTGGCCGGATGGTCCGACGAGCTGGCCCTCGCTGGTCGCGGCCGTGGTGGCGGTCGCCCGCGCAGACGTCGGAGTCAAGTTGTCTGCGACTGACATCTGGGAGGAAGTCGTGCAGCGAGCGCCCGAGTGGTCGGTCCGCCAGCCGCAGAGCATCTGGGGGCTGCTCGAGTTCGAGGGATGGGAGCGCGAGAACGGCGTGCGCCAGGTCGGTGACCTGCGCCGGATGATCGAGGCCGAGGGCATCGAGTTCTGGTCCGAGGAGGTCGATCGACGCTTCCGCCTGGTCGACACCCGGTGGCTGAGCTCACACGCGGACGCCTTCCGTTGGGTGGTCGGGCCGTGGGGCGGCGGCGGCCGCTGCCGCTTCTGCGCGATGACCGAGAGCCCGATGGTCAGTGCACTCGTGTCGGTCGAGCTCGAGCGCCGACACGGGCACACGATGCACAACGGCGTCGTCGTGCTCGATGCCGCCGCCTACGCCCTGACGCACGCTCGCTGCCGCGCGTACTGGCTGCAGCTGCTCACCACGATCGCGCCCTACCGCAACGTTGAGGAAGCGCAGGCGGCCGATAAAGCGGCCGGGCGTAAGTCGCGATTCGGCGGTGACGTGCACGCGTCTGCACTGCCGCTCGAGGCGCCAAAGTGAGCGACCAGCTGCCCGTCGCCGGCGGCTCCGGCCGCGATGTGGTCCCGGCGAGCATCGTCGGGGATCTCACGAGCCACCAGGGCGACAGCGGTTCGCTCGCCAGGACCGAGCCAGGTCGATCGACCTCGACGGCGGCGAGCGCTGCCAACACCGGTCCGCTTGCCTCGAGGCTCAACGAGCTCGCCGGGCATCTCCATCTCAGCGACTCGCAGCTGCAGGCGTATCGCGCCTGGATGGTTGAGCATCACGAGCAGCTCGGGGAAGCGCTCGAGGAGTGGGCGCTCGAGGAGCAGATCGCCCGGGACCAGGCGGACCTCACGGAGATGAAGCGCGTCTTGCGAGCCGAGTGGGGCGCGAGCTACGAGGCCAACATCGCTCGCATCAAGGGGTGGCTCGCCACTCTGCCCGCACCTCTGTCCGAGGCGATCCTGCAGGGCCGTTACTTCGGCGGTCAGGCCATTTGCAACGATCCGGATGTGATGCGCGCGCTGCTCAAGGTGAGCGCAACGGCAGCGGGATCATCGGCTCCGTCCAGCGCCGATGCCGACCGGCGGGTACTCGAGATTCAGGCCCTCATGGCCAACCTCTCGAGCGAATATTGGAAGGGCCCGCGGGCCAACGCCATTCAGGCCGAGTACCGCGAGCTGCTCGACCTTCAGCAACAGAGGAGATCCTGAGATGGGCGCAACAGGAAGTCTGATTGAGCTGGTCGGAGGTGCCTACGCCGCCGGCAAGACCGTCACGACCGGCCATGGCGGGATGCTCGCCAAGGCCTTCGGGAACTCCCCGCCACCTGGCGCACCGAAGCCGCCGCTCATGGTCGACCAGTCGCAGGTCACGCAAGGCCAGACGCTCGAGGCCGCTCAAGCCGCAGCGCTGCGCCAGGGCCGCGCCTCGACCATCCTCACCAGCAACGCCAACACGGGCGACAAGCTAGGTCCCTAGCCGTGACTGCGTCCACGGCCATGCACGCACAGTACGCACGGGAGTCGCTCGAGCAGGTCCGTGCCGCCGGCATCGAGCGGCTCCTGAAGCGGCACTGGGCGGAGATCGCCCACTTCAAGGACATCCCGCTGGCCGTCGACTGGCCGGCCTACGAGGCGGCTGAAGGGAACGGCGGCCTTCGTCTCTTCACGGTGCGGATGGTGGAGGAGCTCCTCGGGTACGCTTGCTACCTGGTCCGCGCGAATCCGCACTACCTAAGCTCCGTGCAGGCCGTGCAGGATGTGCTCTTCATCGCACCCGAGTGCCGCAAGGCGCGCCTCGGGGCAGAGCTGCTTCGCTACAGCGAAGGCGAGCTCGCCGGCGAGGGCGTTGAGGTGATCTACCAACACTCCAAGGTGGCGCACCCGATGGATGCGCTCCTCAGGCGCTTGGGCTACGAGCAAATCGAAACCACTTGGGCCAAGCGGCTCAATCGGAGTTGACATGGGATCAACCGCGATGAACACCGGAACGGTGCTCTCAGCAGCAGCCAAGGTCTACGGCGGCGCCCGCCAGGGCGCCGCGCTCGATGCCGCCGGCGGGCAGTTGAGCATGGAAGGCGGCCAGGCGATCGCCTCGGGCATCCAGGGCGCGCAAGCCGCGCGCCTGCGTGGCGCCTACGTTGCCTCGAACGCGCGCGGCCTCACGGCCGCCTCGGGGCTCACCACGACAGGCACTTCCGCGATCGCGAACGAGGGACGGATCCAAGGGCAGGCCGAGTACGATGCTCTGTCCAGCATCTATAGCGGTGAGAGTAAGGCGCAGGACTTGGAGTTCCGTGCCGCTGACTTGCGCTCGGAAGGGTCCGCGACACGCACGGCGGGATGGCTGAGCGGGATCTCCACGATCTTCTCCGCGCAGGCCGGTCAACCCAAACCGCAGACTTGGTCCGAAAAGTACAACGGGAGCTGACCTTGGCGCGGATCCCCGACTACACCCAAGTCGGCACCGAGGTGCCGCAGCCCTACACGAGACCCTTCGTGCAGCCGGACGAGTCGGGGGCGATCCTCGCCGGCGCCGCTGGCGAGCTCGGCCGAAGCGTCACTGAGGTGGGTGCGGCGGTCCAGCAGAAGGCGAACGCGGACGCCGCGACCTGGGCCAACAACCAGCTCACCGACTTTCGCGTGGCTACGCAGCAGAGCTTCGATAAGGCCCGGGCGGCAGCCCCGGATGATCCGCAGGGTTTCACCGGCGGCATGCTCGCCGACTTCGACA
>JBOIAB010000137.1:0-2478 GCA_050738635.1 Steroidobacteraceae bacterium | reverse complement strand
TGAGGTTTCGGCCCGGTGCACGGTCCGTGCGGCTGTGTTTAGAGATCGTTGTCACGCTCAGCGCCGTTACGGCCTGTGCACCGGCGCCGAAGCACTCGGTGGGCTACTACCGCAGCCACGCAACGCTGCGCCAGGAGGTACTGGAACGCTGCACGAACGATCCGGGCGATGAGGGGCGCACACCCGATTGCATCAATGCGCGTTCGGCCGAGAACATCGAGGGGATCGGCTCGCTGAAGAGTTTGCCGCCGATGGGGCTACCCACGGGTCCCGGCGCGCCTAGCCGACCATAGGGTAAGCAGGTTCTGCAATGGGCTTCTTCGCTGAATTCAACACCTGGCTGAATGCGATCCTCGCGACCTACATCGCGACGAATACGGCGCGCATTGCGACGCTCCTTGAGCCCACGGTGGTCACGCTGGCGGTGCTGTACGTGATGATCTGGGGATATCTGCATCTGATGGGCCAGATCGAGGAGCCGTTCACGACCGGGATCAAGCGCATCATCGTGCTCGCGGTGGTGCTCGGCGCGACGCTCGATCTCTGGCTCTACAACCAGGTGATCGTTGACACCTTCTTCACGGCTCCGAGCGAGCTCGCGGCCGGAATCGTCGGTGCGTACGACCCGGTCTCGGTCGTCGACCAGATTCTCTTCTCCGGCGGCGATGCCGCATCGCTCCTCCTCCAGAAGGGAGGGATATTCCACGGGAGCCTCTCTTATGACCTCGCAGGCGTTGCGGTGTACCTCATCGTCGGAGTGACGGTCGTCTACACCATGTTCCTGCTCACGCTCTCCCGCATTGCGCTCTCGGTGCTCCTTGCCCTGGGGCCGCTCTTTATCGCGCTGCTTTTCTTTCAGACGACCAAGCGGTTCTTCGAGGCGTGGATTGCACAGCTCGCCAACTACGCCCTGATCACGATCCTGACGGTGATGCTCGCCGCTCTGATGATGACCGTGGTCTCGACGGCGGCGCAGCAAGCCGTGAGCACGGGAGGCGCCATTACGATCGCCGAAGCGGCGAGAGTGTGCGTGGCCGCGGGACTCACGTTTCTCGTGATGCGGCAGGTGATGCCGATGGCCGCCGGGCTCGCGAGCGGCCTTGCGCTCTCGACGTTCGGGGTGGTGAGCGCGGCCATGATGTGGGGACTCGGTCGCGGCGGTCGCATCGCAGGGCAGTTCGGGCGCGGGTTGCTCATGGATCGAGAGACGACGCGCTGGGACGGCCTGAACCGAAAGGCAGGCTACGCGCTGCAGCGCGGGGTTGCGGGTGGCACACGGCGCCTCACGGCGCCCTGGCGCGAGAACACGATCCGGGGCGGGCGAGCATGAGACGTCTCCCCCACCATCGACTCCTCGCGCTCGTCGCAGTGCTCGCCGCTCTCGCCGGCTGCGCGACGAACCGCATCGCGCGGTGTGAGGGACACCTGGTGCCGATCAACCCGCCGCCGCCGAAGCCGGCGATGGCAGCACCCGTCCCAGCGCAGAAATCCCAATCCGCGCGGCGCACCGGGCACACGCCATGAAGCGCGACCCGGCGCTCGAAGCCTACTTCGCGGAGGCGGCGACCTGGGACGCCGATCGCGCCATGAGGGCCAAGCGCAGCGAGTGCACGGCCTGGTGGGTCGCGGGAGCCGGCTGGGCCGGCGTCGTGCTGCTCGCGCTCGCTCTGATGCTGCTCATGCCCTTGAAGCGCGTGGAGCCCTTCGTCATCCGCGTCGATCGCAGCACGGGGATCGTCAATGTGGTGCCCGTCTATGCCGGAACGGACAAGTTCCCCGATGCCGTAACCCGGTATTTCCTCGATCACTATGTGACCGTCTGCGGGCGCTTCGATTTCGCAACCGCCGAGAGCGATTACGAGCAGTGCGGGGCGTTCAACACGCCCCGGCTCAACCAGGCCTGGTACGCCAGGTGGGTGAAGACCAATCCCGACTCGCCCCTCAACCGCTACAAAGACGGAACGACCGTCAGCGCGCAGATCATCTCGATCAGCTTTTTCAATCGCGCAAGCGGTGTACGTGATCTCGCCCAGGTGCGCTACGCCAAGGTGGTCCATCCCGCGGGCGGCAGCGCCGTTGAGCGCAGCTATTGGATCGCGACGATTCAATATGCTTATACGAAGCCGTCGTCCGACCCGAGGACGCGGGAGTGGAATCCACTCGGCTTCAAAGTCGTCGACTTTCGCGCGGACCCCGAAGTACTTCCCGACGCCGGATCGCGGGGTGCACCGTCCACGGCGGCAGCGGCTGGCCACGGGGGGGCGTCTTGAGCGCCATGTCGCAGCAGGTCAGGTGGTGGATGGTGATCGCGCTCGCGCTTTTCGGGGTGGCGACTGCGAAGGCCGAGTCCTTCCCCATCCCCGGCAAGCTCGATCCGCGCATTCGCGCCGTGTATTACCAGCCGGACCAGGTGTACCGGCTCTATGGGTTCGTGGGATACCAGCTGGATCTCGTGTTCGGGACCGGTGAGAAGTTCGT
>JBOIAB010000136.1:0-11852 GCA_050738635.1 Steroidobacteraceae bacterium | reverse complement strand
GCAGGTCACCGACACGAGCGAGCGAACCATGCAGCTGCGGGTGCTCGCCACGTCCGAAGACTCCTCGAAATCCTGGGACCTGCGCTGCGAGATCCGCGAGAAGTTCATCGCCTACATCCAGGAGCATCATCCCCACAGCCTGCCGGTGGTACGTGCGCAGCTAGTGGGGACGCAGACGCCCGTCGTGCCCGAGCGCACGGCCGCCTGAGGCGCTACCATCCGGACTTCTCGGCGGTCGCGCTCAGCCTCGCGCTCATCGCTGCCTGCTGTCGCGAGACCCATGGCCGCGACCGGCGAGGTAAGAGCGCCGGCATCTGGTGGCCCGATTGAGGCCAGGACCGTTTCGTCTGTATCATCTCGGTGTCCCCTTCGGGGACATCCGACTGGGGATGGAGTTCCCCCCTGAACCGCCGCAAGGCTGATGACTCCTACCGAGGCCCGCTCGCAAGGGCGGACTGCCTTTTTCGTGTAACGCAGCGGTAGGAGAACATTAACATGTCGTCATCTCGAATCCATTCCATCCAGGCCCTCGAGATCCTCGATTCGCGAGGTATTCCGACCCTGCGTGTGGTAGTCCAACTTGAAGACGGTACCGTCGGCATCTCCTCGGTGCCATCGGGTGCCTCGACCGGCGAGCACGAGGCGGTCGAGTTGCGCGATGGCGATCCTGAGCGCTACGGGGGAAAGGGAGTCCGTAAGGCCGTCGCACATGTCAACGAGGACATCGGTCCCCATCTGGCCGGCCTCGATCCCTCGCAGCAGGCACGCATCGACAAGATGATGCGAGATCTCGACGGCACGCCCACGAAATCGCGGCTTGGAGCGAACGCGATTCTCGGTGTCTCTCAGGCCGTTGCGTGCGCGGCTGCGGCGGCGCGACGTATGCCGCTATATGCATATCTGGGCGGCGTCGGTCCCTGCCGCCTGCCGGTGCCGATGATGAATGTCATCAACGGCGGCAAGCATGCCGATTCGAGCCTGGATTTCCAGGAATTCATGATCGTGCCGCGTGGCGCGCTGACCTTCGCGGAGGCCATGCGGTACGGCTCCGAGACTTTTCAGGCTCTTAAGAAGCTGCTGCACGAGAAGGGTTTGAGCACAGCAGTGGGAGACGAGGGCGGATTCGCCCCGGCGCTCGACAGCAACGAGCAGGCCTGCGAGATGATCGTTGCGGCGATCGAGCGGGCGGGCTTTGAGCCGGGGCGGGATATCGCAATCGCGCTCGATCCCGCCGCCACCTCTTTTTTCGCAGCGGACCGGTACGAGCTGTCGCGCAGCCGGCAGGGGAGCAAGAGCTCCTCGGACATGGTGGGTCTCTATCGCTCGTGGCTCGACCGCTATCCCATCGTATCGATCGAGGATGGACTGGCGGAGAATGACTGGGAAGGGTTCCGGGAGCTGACGAAGGAAGTCGGCGGGCGAATTCAGGTCGTGGGAGATGACATCCTCGTCACCAACCCTGAGTTCATCCGTCGGGGCATTACCGAGCGCACGTGCAATGCTGCGCTCATCAAATTGAATCAGATCGGCACGGTGAGCGAGACCCTCGAGGCGATCCAACTGTGTCGCAAGGCAGGCTGGGGATTCGTCGTCTCGCACCGGTCCGGGGAGACCGAGGACAGCTTCATTGCCGACTTTGCGGTGGCGATGGGTGGCGGTCAGATCAAGACTGGATCGCTGTGCCGCTCCGAGCGCATGGCGAAATACAATCGCCTGCTCGAAATCGAGCTCGAGCTGGGAGAAGGCGCCGTCTACGGCTCGTAAAGCCGATGCTCGGGCGCAATCAAAACTTACGAAGGCGTGAATCGTGGACGGGAGGTCGTGCTTCTGACTCGTCCGTTGGGATCTCGGGAGGCAGATAGATCATGTGGAAGTCCGTCATCGCGGCGTCCGTCGGCGCAGCCTTGGGCGCCTTGTTGCGCTGGTGGCTCAGCTTGCGGCTCAATGCACTTTTCCCCGCGATTCCACCGGGCACGTTGGCCGCCAACCTGATGGGCGCCTATGTGATCGGTGCCGCCATCGCCTTCTTCGCTGGCTTCCCGGCCTTATCGCCGGAGTGGCGCCTCCTCATCGTGACCGGCTTTTGTGGGGGGCTGACGACGTTCTCCACGTTCTCGGCGGAAACGGGCTTGAGAACGGTGACTCTGCTCATGGGCTGAGAAGGGCGGCTGCTCCTCAGATAAGAGTCAACGCAAGAATGATGATCAGCAGCGCGCCGATGAGGGCGAGATAGAAATTGAGATCGCCGGATTGGAGCGCTCGCAGCCAGCCGGCGAGCCGCCAGACTGTTCGTCGTAGTGGAGCGAACAGCATCGGCCCAAAGACGTCTGCCACGTCATGTTCGACCTCCAGCCTGTGGATGAAGTAGGTCGTGGCCCTGTGCTCACGCGCCGTATCCAGGGTCGGCCGGTAGATGAAGCTGTAGAAGGTCCGCATCGCATTGGAAAAGGTGAGGGACGTCGTGGCCGCGCGCTGCCGGTCTTCGCGCATGCCGCCGTACCAGACTCTGGCGCGCCGCAGAGAGAAGCGTCTCCCGTTGGCAAGCAAGAGCAACGGGAGGATGGCAAGCAAAGGCATGACGATGACGAGGAGCGATGGTGAGATGAACGCGAACGTGGCGGTCAGCGGCACGAGAATCCACCCGCTCGTCATGGCCTTCGGTGCATCGATGCCGAACTGCGCGAGGCTTGCCTCCTGCAAGCCGTGGAGCCATACCGGCATGCCGACTGCCGCCGCCAATATGGCGAGGCCGAGGATGAGCGCTGCGGCGTCATAGCCCGGCCCCACGCGAGGCGCTTTGGGCTTGTGGCCATCCCCGAGCAGGCCGATGCCGAATGCCTTGATGAAAGTCGCGAACGCCACCGCCGCGGTGAGTGCAAGGCCCGCGCCGGCCAACGCCAGGGTTACACGCCCGCCGATCGTCGCCAGGTGAAAGCCCTGGAACAGGGTCTGAAACATGAACCACTCCGTCACGAAGCCGATCTGCGGAGGCATGGCGGCGAGACTCATCGCGGCAAACAGCGCACCGATACCAAAGACGAAGCTCGTCGTGCGCAGCCAACCGCGCTGTGTGAGGCGGTAGCTGCCGCCAGCCGCAAACACCCCGTCAGCACAGATGAACATCCCGCCTTTGGCGAGCGCATGGCCTGACAGGTGCAATACGGCTACCGTCCAGGCGAGCCCGGCCAAAGCGTTGAGCCCCTCGGCACGGAAGAGGAGACTCGCGCCGAGGCCCGTCACCGCGATCGCAGCGTTCTCTGCGGAAGAGAACGCAAGGAGCCGGCGCCAGTCGTCCTGTTGAAATGCATAAAGCACGGCCAGGATCGAAGTGACCACGCCCACGGTCGTGACGATGACGCCGAGTCCGAAGATACCGGTGCCCGGCGCCAGCCAATCGATCAGGATCCGCGAGAGGCCGAAGAAGGCGGCGTTGAGGATCACACCGGACATGATGGCGCCCGATGCGCCGCTGGCATTGCCATAAGCGCCGGGAAACCATTCATAGAAGGGCAGGAGACCGAGCTTGGCACCAAAGCCGAAGAGGGCGAGGAGACCCACCGCTATGCGTCCGCCGGAGGACATCGTGTGAGCGCCGGCGGCATAGGCATTGAAGGCAACGCTCGTACCTGAGCTCTGTGCGAGGAGGAGTAGAGCGAGAAGGATGCCTACGACCCCCGCCTCGAGGAGCGCGAGCATGTAGAGCGTGCATCGACCGGCTAGCGCCGAGGTGCGTTCAGAGAGGATCAACACCGCGCCGCCGATGCTCATGAGCTCCCAGGCGATCAGGAACGAGTACGCGTCCTGCAGCCCAAACACCCCGAGCGCGCCGATCAGCGAGAGAGCGGCGCCTACGAGCCAGCCGGGTCTTGCCTTGCGAATGGGGGTCGCGAGCGCAATAGCGAGTCCGGCCGGGAGGAGACCAAATGCCAGGAGCCACAACGCCTCCGGCGCGTACTGCAAGCGAACCACTTGGTCCGCCAGGGCGATCGGGAGAGTCATGACGCGCTCTCCCTGCGGCAGGGCGATCACGGCGCCCCAGATACCCGCTCCCGTGCCGAGCACAATGAGCCAGCGGGCCACCCGCGCGGCGCGCGCCAAGGCGAGAGCGAAGCCGCAGACCCAGAGGCCGAACGCAATGATGAGTAGCTCCGACACTTCAGGCTCCAGTTTGACGGCCGGCTCGCACGCGCTGCGGCATGCGCTCGAGCAACATGAGTAGCGCATGGACGATGGCCGGAGGATTGGGCGGGCAGCCGGGCAGGTAAATGTCTACGGGCAGTACCCCATCCAACCCATTGCCGCAGGCATACCCGCCTCCGTTGGTGCCGCCAGAGACCGCGCAGGTGCCGACCGCCATGACGAATCGCGGCTCAGGCACACCCTCATACGCTTCCTGGAGTGGGCCGCGCATCGCGTAGGTCACGGGCCCCGTGACCAGCAATAGGTCAGCGAACCGCGGTGACGGCGTGAAGAACACGCCGAGCCGGTGCAGGTTGTAATAGGGATTGTTGAGTGCCTGAAGCTCGGACTCGCAGCCATTACAGGAGCCGGCATCGACATGGCGCACGTGAAGACTACGCCCAAAGACGCGCCGTATCGCGCACTTCAGTGCCATGCCGTCGTCCGACGCTGCAGCTTTCGCCCAAACGAGATCCTCGCGCTGGCGGACACCGAATGCCCAGTCCCCGGACGGCGTGAAGGCTCCCGTGGGACACGACTCGATGCACAACTGGCACGCGACGCAACGGCCGTAGTCCACTTTTACGCGCTCCGCACTTTCGGGAGGCGCCAGGCTGATCGCATCCGGCAGGCAAGCAGCCACGCACTCCCGGCACCCGGCCTGGCATTTGGCGGGATCAAAGCGTGGCATGCCAAGAAAGCCGGTCTGGCCGCACGCCGCATCCTCGTGCGCTCCAGGCTCCATACGATCGCCCATGGGCCAGCGTATGCTCGCCTTGCCTCGCCGCAGGCCGTAGAGAGTCCAAAGAGGGGTGACTTCGCGTGGCATGCAATTCCCCTCAGCGGTCGCACCCGGCCATCGTCAGGCCGAAGCTCGCTTCGTTGATCGCGTAGTCCATCATGTTGCTGTCGTGTACCGTGTAGGGAAACACCCGCCAGTTGGAGAAGCTCGGCGACTTGATCTTTACCCGTGCCAGCTCGCCGGCGTCATCCAGATGCACT
Organism: Steroidobacteraceae bacterium; assembly: GCA_050738635.1. Taxonomy (GTDB): domain Bacteria; phylum Pseudomonadota; class Gammaproteobacteria; order Steroidobacterales; family Steroidobacteraceae; genus 13-2-20CM-66-19. The sequence continues at coordinate 6,671 of JBOIAB010000136.1, read as the reverse complement.
GCGTAATAGATCGTCCCGCGCGGAGACTCCGTCCAGCCGAGTCCCTCAGCGCCGGGCGCGGGCTTACAGTCGGTCCGCAGCGGACCCGCCGGAAGATTCTCCAGCACGTAATGAATGAGCTGCATGCTGTGGCCTATTTCATCGATCCGCACCTGCTGGCGGGCATGAGCATCGCAGCCATCGCGCAACGCGACCTGAAGCGGCAGCTCCGGATACGCGCCGTACGGTTGGTCGCGCCTCGCGTCCCGATCGACCCCGGATGCCCGCTCCACTGGTCCCGTGGCTCCCTGGTCGAAGGCGAGCTGCCTTGCGAGCACACCGGTCGTGATCAGCCGGTCGAGATGGCTCGTGCTCGACTCCAGCATTTGCGCGTAAGGATGGAGCTCCTCGCCAAGGCGACGCAGGAACGGTGCGATCTCTGCGAGCCGGGGCTCTCGCCTCAAGCCCCCGGGGGCGAGAAGGCTGCGCAGGAGTCGGCTGCCGGTCGCGACGCAGTTGATCTGCTTCGCGAGCTCTTCGAGGTACAGCCCCTGCGCTTCGCCGACCTTGAGGGTGGTGGTGTGCGAGAGGTGACCGAGGTAGTGCAGATGGTTGTAGAGCCGCTCGAGTTCGGCGAGCAGCACACGCAGCCATGCCGCGCGGCGCGGCACAACGCATCCAGCGGCGGCCTCGAGCGCTTGGCAGTAAGCGAGTGCATGGGCCACGCCGCCAACGCCTGACACACGCTCCGCCAACACTACACCGAGAGACGGCGATACCCCCTCGAAATGCTTCTCCATGCCGCGGTGCTTGAAGAAGAGCTGCACGTGGTAGTGGAGGATCGCCTCGCCGATGTAGAAGAATTTGAACTGAGCCGACTCGAGAACGCCGGCGCGGATGGGTCCAAAGGGAAGCAGCTGGACGTCGGGCGCCGTAGGGCCCGAGATCTCGGGGAGCCCCAAGGGCTCGGGAGTGTAGCTCACTGCCGGCGCGGGTCCCGGTATGAGGGGCGGACGTGCGACCTTTGCGCCGGGCAGCAGCACGTGGGGTCCCGGCTGAGGCTGATCCCGGAAGGTGATCCCACAGAGGTCGGTGATCTCCCGCTCGTACCAGGAGAGGAGCGGGGCGATGGCTGCAAGGCTTGGGGGCGATTCGGCGCCGGGACGGCAGCGCCAGATCTGCGGCGGCTGACCCGCTGTCGGATGCAGGACGTAGCGTAGTTCCGGATCTTCCGGCGTCTGGGGATACCAGGCATACACGAACTGCATGCGTGCGCCAGCATCCAACGCCGCGCGGCTGCGATGCTGCAGGTCCTCTAGGGGAACGTCCTCGCCTGGGAAGCCGCCGGGAGAGCCTGCCGTGTTCGTGCGCTGCTGGGATACCGCCGAGTAGATCGCGTCCGGTGATTCATTCACGGACTGAGCCCTCCACCCAGCTGCGAGGCAATCACCGTGAAGTAATGGCTGATCGCACCCGGCCACCAGAGTCCAAGCGCCAGAAGCGGCACGATCGCGAGCCACATGGGCAGGAGGCACCAAAAGGCCGTCCCCGGCGCCCGCCTCCAAGGGCCTGCAGCCGCTTCCGCGGCAGGACTCTCGCCGAAGTACATGGCGCGAAAATGGTTGAGGAATCCCACAAAGATCACGACGAGCAAGACCAGCATTACGAACACCGCCCAGGCGTTGGGTCCGGCCAGCCCCGCGCGCATGATGGTGAGCTCGCTCAGGAAGAGGCCAAAGGGCGGCGCGCCGGTGATGGCGAGCGCGCCCACGATCCAGAGGAGGCCGGCCACGGGCATTGCGGTGAGTACGTAGCGCATGCGCCCGATCCGTTTGGTATGGAATGCATGGATTGCATCGCCTGCCCCGAAGAACATGAGCGACTTATTGAGCGAATGGTTGAGCATGTGATAAAGCGCGCCGGCGACTCCGAGCGGCCCTCCGAACCCGAGGCCGAGCGTCATCACTCCCATGTGCTCGACGCTGGAATACGCCATCAGGCGCTTCACTTCCGTCTGTCGCGTGATGAAGAGGGCCGCAATTGCAAGCGACAGCGCGCCAATTACCACCACGATGGTGCGGGGCATGAGGCCCAGGCGCGTCGCATCGGTGACGCTGATGAATCGGGCGATACCGATCATCGCCGTATTGAGCAGCGCGCCCGAGAGCATCGCGGAGACCGGCGCCGGGCCTTCGCTGTGCGCATCCGGCAACCACGTGTGCATCGGAGCAAGCCCTACTTTCGTGCCAAAGCCGATGAATACGAGGAGGAACGCTGCCAGGGCGATGGTCGGATTCAACTGCGGCGCGACCGAACGAAGGGCGGACCAGGTGAGGTTGTAACTCGGCCCCAGGTGGAGGCTCCCTGCCCAGTAGAAGAAGACGATGCCGAGAAGCGCGAGGCTGATGCCCGCCGAGACGACCACGATGTACTTCCATGCCGCTTCGACGCTCTCACGAGTGCGCTCGAAGCCGACGAGGAAAGTGCTCACCAGCGTTGTGAGCTCGATGGCGATCCAGTAGACCCCGATATTGTTCATCACGGGCCCAAGGAGCATCGTCAGCGCGAATCCGGCAAGCAGCGCGTAAAACGAGTGCAGCCGTGAAGGTTTGTCGAGCTGACGCATGTATCCAATGGCGTAGAGAGAGGCCAGGAGGTACACCGCGGCGACAGATAGCATCACCCACGCGCCGAGCGCGTCTACGATGAAATAGTCATCCCACAGGGTGTAGGGGCCCGCTAGCGCGATGGGCAGCAACCGCAGCACGGCGGCAAAGACAATCAGGGCGGCGGTGAGATTGAGGTACTCCGAGATGCGCGCGTTTCGGGTGGCGAGGCAGCCCGCCACGGCGGCAAGCGGCGCTAGGAGGATGAGAGCCAGTACGGGAGCCGGGCTCATCCCGTCAACCTCGTGAGTTCCCGGGTGCTCGATGTGCCGGCGTGCACCAGAAGATAGCGCACCAACACCCCGAAGCACGCCACAACCACCAAAAGGTCGAACAGGATCACGAGCTCGAGGAGCATCGGCATGCCCGGCACGAGGATCTGCGAGCCCAGGAAGATGCCGTTCTCCAGCACGAGGATTGCGAGAATCTGACTCACGACCTCACTGCGCACGATGAGCATGAGAAAGCCGATGAGCTTCATTGACAGCATCACGGTGAGCGCCAGCACGGCCACCGTGCCTGCAAGGCCAAGTGCAGCTCCGAGATGCGTGGAGACTACGAAGGCGAACACGACGAGCAGCCCTCCCACCACCAGGCTCGAGCTCGGTGACAGCCGCTCATGCAGCTCACGATCGATCTCGAGGCGGCGGATGATCCGTAAGAGGAGATACGGCAACACCAGCCCGCGAAAGAGTGCCGTGAGGGCGGCGATGCCGTAAAGCTCCGGGTAGCCGCCATAGTAGGCGACGGCGGCCGAGAGGATAGCGATCAGCCAGGACTGCACGGCGAAGGCGAGCATGTACTCGTAAAGCCACCGCGAGCCCAACATCACGAAGGCGAGGAGCAGGCTCGTAATGGCCAGCAGACTGAAGAGCGACCCGGCGAGCGGCGGCAGATGGGCTGCGAGCATCGCTATCTCAGTTGGTTGGCCACGATGGCGAGGATCGACAGGACGAAGGAGGCGGCGAGCGGCTCCTGGTACCGGTAGTAGCGCAGCCGCGACTGCGCGGTTTCAACGACCACCACGGCGGCTGCGACCAGGAAAAACTTGAGGAGGAGCGCCGCGGCCGCCCCGAGCGCGCCGAGCGCAGCTCCCCGGATCGAAAGCGCCCAGGGCAGGAGCAACACGTTGCAGAAGATCGTGTAGAGGATGAACTGCTTCATCGCCGAGGACCATTTGAGAAGAGCGAGGAGGGGCCCGGAGTACTCGAGGATGCGGGCCTCCTCGATCATGTAGACCTCGACGTGCGTGCTCGAGTGGATGGGCAGACGGTCGGTCTCGACGAGGAGCAGGATGAAGAAGGCGGCAACGAGAAAAATGTGGGCAGGAGCCCAGTACACGGCGGGCTGCGCAACCAGCAGATGATTCACCACGAAGGGAAGCATCGACTTGGCAAGCAGCGTGATGCCGACGAAGACGAGGATGAGTGTCGGCTCCGCGAGAATGCCGAGCATCACCGCGCGCGATGAGCCGATGCCTCCGTAGGCGCTGCCGGAGTCGAGCCCAGCAAGCACGACGAAAAAGGACCCCAGAGTGAGAATGAACCCGCCGCCGAGGATGTCCCCCATGTCGGAGAGCGGCAGCGGAAAATTGGTGAGCACCGGGATGAGGATCGGGACCGTCAGCATGCAGGTGAACGCGACGACCGGCGCGATCCAGTAGATGAAGCTCGCGGTCTCAGGCACCACGAGTTGCTTGTGGAAGAGCTTCCAGAGATCCCGGTAAGGTTGGAAGATGCCCGGGCCTTGCGCGCGCTGTACCCGCTCTTCCCACTGCAGGATGACACCCTGCAGGAGGGGCGCGAGCGCCAGGACGGTGAAGACCTGCGCCACCTGAAGGAGGATGTCGCGCGTCACGCGGTATCACCCTTTCCGGGCGCCGTAGGCAGGTCGGGTATCAGGCTCGGGCCATGCTCGGGTCTGTGCACTACCACTCCTCATCCGTCAACAGACGGGATGGGTAGGCATCATCAGCCGAGGCGGCGGTTCTTAATTACGGGAGGAATGCCATCTCCCCTACTGGCCAATATACGGATGCGGTTTGCGTTCGGCAAGCGCCCGCGCACGACCGTTACGCGCTTGCCGACCCCACCAGCCCGCCGTACACTGCCCAGCTGGAAGGGAGATGGCATTCCTCCCGGAACCGCCGCATCCGCGGCTGATGATGCCTGCGATGTCCTCCACGTGTAGAGGCAGGCCCATCAATGCAGCTGCATCCCCCCGAGCTCATCGTCGAGTTGCAGAAGCGGCTCGTGCACGGCGAGCATCTGACGCTCATCGGTCCTCGCGGAAGTGGCAAGTCCACCTTTCTGGCCAAGCTTCATTCGCAGTTCGTAGTCGCTGGAATTCCCTGCGCGTATTCGAATGTCACGACTTCTCTTGATGACATTACCCGCGCCCTCGAACGTGCATATCCTGACGTGGAAGCCGCGTGCGTCACGCGCCGTGCGGCACGTGCGCGGCTCTGGGCCGCCGCGGACCAATGCGCCGGCGTCCTGCTGCTGGATCATTTCTCATCTGTCAGCAATGCGATGGTGTTCTTCCTCAAACGGCTGCACGGCAAAGTCGCAGGCGTGTTGACTGCGGTCGATATCGAGGACCAGCGGGATCGCTCGCGAATGCGGCGACCTTCCCGCTACGGGGCAATGACCATACGGATGCCGCTCACACCGACACGCCAAATGCGGCGGCTGCTGTACACACTCACGGGCGGTTTCGGGTTGCCGCCGCTGGCGCCAAGCCTCGAGCAGAAGCTGTTGGAAGCGGCGCGCGGCCGTCCTGGTTGGATAGTGAAATGCGCAGAACTCGCATGCGAGCCGCGCTACTGGTGCGAGCAGGGGTTACTCGTCACCGCTCTGTGCGTCGATACGGAAGCAGCGGTGCGCTATCGCGCACTTGATCTTCTCCGTCCCGAGACGGCGGTATCCGATTACCCGATCGACTCGGGGCAGTCGCTCACCGAAGGGGGGTCGGAGGTGTCCGGATTGATCGCGCCGAAACAAGCGGGCGTGTAGGCGTAGAAGAGTCGAACCTTCTCCTTGTGCAACAGGTCCATGAGCTTCTGCGCTTCCTCGGGCGATACGATGAATTCCACCTCGACCGTGAGAGTTCCGGCCAGCTCGAAAAAGCGCGCCTCATGTAAGACATGATGGCGGCCGAAGCCCGCCATGGCCTTGAAGGCGGAGCCGCCTCGAATGCCGAGCTTGTTGCCTTGCTCGAGCAGCCATTCCCATGCGAGGTGCCCGTGATGGCGGTGACCCTCATGCACGTAGAACCGGAATAATGATCCCTGCAATGGCGGACCCTCACTGCGGTCACAGCCGCGGCGTTGCGAAGTCTCGGCAAAGTCTAGGCTGCATCCGGCAATGGATCAATCAAGAGATCTTTGCAGCGGTCTGCGGTGCGTCGAGGGTGACGGGTCAACTGCGATGCTGGCGGCACCGCTAGCGGGCAAGGCTGGCCTAAGGCTGAAACAGCCTCGGATCCAGCTCGAAAGAGACAACCCGTACGATCTTAATGCGTGGCGCATCCGGATGCCGATGGTTGATGATGACGTTGCGATCCGGCGCATTCAGCAAGGGCATGATCGCCGACGGCACGATGAGCAGCGCTTCTGTCATCGAATCGAGCCACTGGTCTCCGAGCTTCTGTGTGTCGACTTCGCGATGAACCCAGGCTGATGCCAAGGTGCTCGGGTCGATGACTCGCTGCGGGAGATTATCAGGCGCGTCGTACTCGACCATCGACTGCGGCGGCAGCAGCGCAGGATCGCTAACGTGCACGCGCTTCTCGAGCGCGGCCAAGGATGGCACAGTGGCGCAATAGGTGACTGGGCGGCCGGCCGAAGTCCACCGCCCGGAATGCAGCAATCCATAGCCCCCGGTAAAATCACGTGCGCGCCGGGTGCTTGAAAGGCGCCACAAGCGCATTCAGGCCGCCGCACCCCAATCGATTTTGGCCAGGATCTCCTCGACCAGCCGTGCGCCCGCCTCCGTTCGTGCCCAATCCAGCGGAGCAGTGTTGCTC
>JBOIAB010000135.1:0-15563 GCA_050738635.1 Steroidobacteraceae bacterium | reverse complement strand
GTGGACTACCAGACCGCCGAGAATCAGGCCATTCAGGTGCAGCAGCAGGCCGACCAGGTCGGCCAGGGCATCAAGTCCCTGGCCGAGAAGCTGCCAGCGAAGATCGGTGACCCGCTGCTCGCCCGCGAGCTGATGCTCGACCTCAAGGAAACCGCCCTCGCCATCCAGCGGCAGAACCAATCGGCCCTCATGCTCATCCAGCAGATGGCCGAGTACATCCATTCCCTGGAGAGCCACGTCAATTCAGCACCGCAGCCGACCTACCAGACGCGGGGCTGGGCTGCGCAGCCCTACGCCGGCACCGGTGGCGGATTCATGGGCAACGTCATGTCAGGCCTCGGCATGGGAGCGGGCTTCGGTCTCGCCAGCGATCTGGTGAGCAGCATTTTCCGTGCATGGTAGCCATCTGGCCAATCAGAAATAGTATTTGATCTGACCCTGCACCTCGCGGCCGAAGATCGGCCGCGCCATCTCGAACCCCGTGGAGATGCCGGCGGTGAGGCTGCGGGAGTTGCCTTCCGTGAGGCCGAGGGTGTCGGTGAGATTCGTGCCCTGCAGGCGTACCTCCAGGTGCTCACCGAAGGTGCCGATGATACCGGCATCGAGAGTCGTGAAGGCCGGCAGTACCTGGGTATCCTCGGGATCCGAATAGCGCAGATCGATGTAGCTCACCGTCGCGAAGATCTGGAACCTGCCCCAGGCAGTCGGCACCTCGTACGATGGCGTGAAGCGCAGCTGCAGTCGCGGTTGGCGCTGCAGGATGTTGCCGTCGTTGTCGAACCCCTCCGTGCCTCCTCCGGCGAAGGAGCTGAAGTGTGTGTACACGGAGTGCTGCCAGTCCCCGGTGAGGCCGAGGCCCAGGTGCTCGAGCGGAAACCACTCCGCCTGGAAGTCGCTCCCCCAGGATGCCGCGCCGGAAATGGCGACCACTTGCATGCCGCTGCCGAGGTATGCCTGGAAAGGTACGCCGTAAAAGAGCCGGCGGAAGACATCGACCGAGGTGTAGAACGAGCCTGTCTGCGCCTTGTAGCCGAGCTGGTAATTCTCGATCTGCTGCGACTGCGGCGAACCGACGCGCACATCATCGAAGCTCGGGAAGTGCACGCCCTTGTTGATGCGGCCGTAGACGCTCATGTGCGAGTCGAGCTCATAGTTGACGCCGGTGCTCCAGGCGCCGAGCGTGTGATCGTCGGTCGAGGCCAGCCACGGGCCGGCAGTGACATTGGTATAGTTGTTGTAGAGCGTCAGCGGATCGTCATCGAGGTCGGCGTACGTGGTCGATTGCACTATGCCCGCTATGTGCTCGTTCTCCGCCCGGTACTCGGCATCGAGCAGCCAGGGCCCGATGCGCCACTGGTCGGAGACGAAGCCGGCCGTATTGCGGCCATTGTAATGATCGAGGAGCGCGGTGGTCGCGCCGCTCAGGATGCCGTTCTGTGTCACCTGCGCAACCGTGCCGGCGACACCCGCGGCCGTGAGCAGCGAGAGGTTGATAAGCTGCGCATTGGGCGTCGCCGTCATCAGCTCGTTGTTGCCGAGGAACCAGCTGTCACTGGAGGAGTAATCGGCGAAATAGGCGCCCACGGTCGCGTGGTTGCCCGCAAAGAGCGTGCGGCTGAAGCGCAGGTCATCGGTGAGCGCCTGGATTTTCTTGGTGACGATCCAGAAGCCGACGGAAACGACGTCTGTGGCGGGACTGACGGCGCCGCCGCCTTGCACGTAGGTGGAATTCCCCGCTGCGAACGGTGTGCCTCCGGTCGCGGCCATTACCGATGCATCACTGTTGACTCCGGCGATCTCGCCGGCGATGGCGCTCGCCATGGTCTCCGGCGCGAAATTGTTGAACAGCGCGTTGGTCGGCATGTGCCCGACGGTGAACCCCAGCTTGTCGCTGACGGACCACGCTCCCAGCTCGAGGTTGAGGTCGGCGCCCATCAGCCGCAGGTCCGATCCTCTGCCATCGGCGAGGTCACCGCTCACCGTTCCGGGGGTGCAGCCCGGGGTGCCGCACGGCAACTCCTCCACCGTGATGTCGCGCGTCGCATTGCCGGCAAAGGTGCCGGTGTTGGGATCGAATCCGGGGAACGGCGAGATGTCTCTGCCGTTCGGGCTCACCGCCACGGGAACGTCGGTGATGAAGAGGTTCTTGTCGCGCAGCCCGCGCACCCAGAGGAGCAGATTGCCGTTCGACATCGTGTGCAAGAGGGTCGCGGTGAGCTGGCCGCCGGCATCGGCCGGAAACTGCGGATTCCTGATCCCGTCGGAGGTGCGGTAGAAGCCACCCACGCTCACGAACCAGTCGTGCGCGAGCGGGCCGCCGTAGAAGCCGCCGAGGCGATACAGGCCTTCATCGCCCATGGTCAAGCCGAGCTCGCCACGCGGCGTCGCCGTGCCGTGTCGCAGTATGAAGTTGGCGGTGGCTCCGATCTGGCCGTTGGAATAAACGACCGATGGGCCGCCCTGCACGACCTCGGAGCGCTCGATGGTGTCGTCGAGGCGAAACATCGAGGAGTTGTCCATGAAGGACAGTGTCGCCATCGGGTAGACCGGCGAGCCTTCGATCTGGTAGGTCACGTAGGGGGCATCGCCGCCGCCGGGAAAGCCCGCGACTTCGATGTTGGCGCCGGTCTCGCCGCCGCTCGATTCCGCCCACAGGCCGGGCACGATCTTCAAGAGGTCGGCGGCGCTCGAAGGTTGCGCCAGCTGGATCTGCTGCAGAGTGGCCGTGCTCACCGGGAAGCTGGCATCGAGGACTTTGACGCCGCTGCCTTCCGGCGTACCGGTTACCACTACTTCCTTCAGGCTGACGTAGTTGGGTGCGGACTGCGAGTCCGCGGGTGCCGCCTGGCTTGCGTTGCGACCGCCGAGTGCCCCGGTCGCGCGGCTGAGGAGCCCGGCCAGGCGATGCAGTGCGCCGTGGCCGCTGCTGACGGTGGCGCCTGAAGGCGCGCTCGTCATCCCTGTCGCGCGTGCGCGCGGATGCTCTGCCGCAGCCTCAGTGCCGGGAGAGGTGACGATCGCGATTGCGGAGGGGCTCACCTGGCGGAAGCTGAGCCCGGTGCCGCCGAGCAGCCGGCCCAGCGCCGCGGTGACGGCGAGGTCGCCCCTCACTCCCCCGGTTTGCGCCTGCGCAACCAGTGTCGATGAAAAGAGCAGCGTCACGTTCGCCTGGCGCGCGAACTCGTCCAGCGCCGCGCCGAGGCGCTGTGCCGGAATATTGAAGTGGCGGGGAGCATCGGCGGCCCGAGCCGGGTAGACGCCGAGTGCGAGGCTCAGTGTGCCGAGCAGGAGGACAGCCGCGGGCCAACCGCGAAAGAGGGAGCACAGGTTGCCCATGACTGGGCGACAAAAATACGCTACTCGGGCGCTCGACGTGAGCCTTATCGGCCATCCGTGGCGCGCCCGCAACGCCGAAGGCTGTGCTGGCGGGGCGCCCCGGGATCCCGGCTCAGCGGGGTGCGATGTAGACGAGCCCGGGCTGCGGCCGGCTCACCCGCACCGGCAGAGCCGCTTGCAGCGCCTGGAAGAAGCCCGTCACATCGTCCGTCCTGAAGCGCCCACTGATGGGGAGCGACGCGACGCTGGGCCCCGCTAGCACGATGCGCACGCGCGTGTAGCGTCCGACCTCTGCGAGCGCTTGCGATAACGGCTCGCCTTGGAACACCAGCGCGCCGTCGCGCCAGGCGAGATCATCGGCGATCTGCCGGCGGGTCACGGGCACGACCTGAAGGTGTGGCCCTGCGATATGCAATTGCTCACCGGCGCTCAGACTCACCCAGTCGGCGTTCTCGCCGCGAGCACCGCCTCCGAGGTCGGTCGGTGCGACCGGGGACGCTACGCCCTGCACCTGCACCTCGCCCTCATCGACGAGAACATTGATGTCACGGTCCGAATTGAGCCGCACCTCGAATTGCGTGCCGACATCGCGGATCACCGCATCCCCGGCATGCACGTAGAAAGGCCGTGAGGCATCGTGCACGACATCGAAGTGCGCCTCGCCTCTGCGCAGGTACAGGTCGCGGCGCTGCGATGTCAGCTTCACGGCGAGCACCGTGTTGGTATTGAGTGCAAGCTGCGAGCCGTCCGCCAGCGTCATGTGGCGTTGCTGACCGACGGCGGTCGACATGACCTGCATGCCGGGACCGCGCGCGGTCCAGATTGCGGCGCCGATGCCGAGGACGAGCACCGCGGCGGCCGCCACTTCCCAGTACCTCCTCGGCCCGCGAAGGAAGCGGCGCCGGCGCTCCGAGCGGGCGACGGCGACGATGCTTTCATCGGGCCGCGCATGCTCCGACAGCCGGTCGAGGGCGCTCCAGGTGCGCTTCAGCTCATCGAACGTGCGGCGGTTGCGCAGGTCCTCGCGCAGCCACGCCTCGAGCTCCGCCTGCTCGGCGGCACTCATGGTGCCGGAGTCCAGACGCCAGGTCCAAACCGCCGCCTCGTTGTCGATCTGTGTCTGTGTCTTCAATCTGACGATGTGGCTCATCTCGACTCCCCCTCCTTGACCCGCCGCCGCGGCAGAGATTCGCCGGCGGCGACTTCCAACCCTTCGAGCAGTCCGGCGCTGCGCAGCTGGTCGCGGCAGCGCAGCAGCCCCTTGGCGACGTGCTTCTCGATCGTGCTGTGCGAGACGCCCAGTACCTGCGCAATCTCCGCGTGTGACAGCTGGTACACCTTGCGCAACACGAATACCCGCCGGCAAAGCGGCGGCAGACTGTCCACTACGTCACAAAACGACTCGAATCGGCGACGCAGGTCGACCTGCTAGTCCGGTTCCGCTTCTCCAGAAGAGACGTTCAGCAGCTCGAAATCCGCTACCGCATCGGTGGCGTGGGAGACCTTCTGCCGGGCCCGGTCGACCGCCAGGTTGCGGCCGATGCGAAAGAGCAACGCGCGTGGCGAGTCGACCACTTGCGCGGGCGACATGGCGCAGACGCGCACGTAGGCCTCCTGCACCAGATCCTCGACATCCTCCGCGCCCGCGGTGAACCTGCGCAGGTACTTCTGCAGGGCGGATCGATGGCTGAGTATCTGGTCCAACAGCCGCTGGCGACGCTCTTCGGCCATTGTTTGTCCGCCCCCCCTTCCGGGCGTGACCGGTTTCTAGCCGTAGTGTACGCGCAACGAGTTAATCGCTGCCGCGGTTCTTGGAGCCTGGGTCCTCGGCGTCCCTGCCGCCGCGGTCAGCTTTGGGGTCGGGCGCCGGCGGGGCTTCCGCGGGTGGCACGCTGGCGGGGCCCGATGCGACGCTGCCCATGATCCCCAGGCCGCCCGGCATGTAACCCCCCGGGGGATAGCCCGCGGGACCGTACCCAGGTGGCTGTGCACCCGACCGGTACTGCCCGGGATAGTGCGGATATCCCATCCTCGCCGCGCGCCAGCGGAGCACGAGCCACACCACTACCGCCGCGCCAACGAGGAACAGGAAGAGCCCGAGGGAATGGCGCCCGGCGTGAACCGTACGTGTCGCGAGCACACGCAGAGGTGCTTGTGCGGGACTGGCACCGACGGCGAGCGCCGGCAGGACGCAGGCCACGGCGAGCAGAGCGGTGAGCGCTGGGGCGATTCTCTTGAGCATGGCGGGAAGCTCTCCTTAACGCCACAACCGGCGGCCGATTATCTCTCCTGCCCGGCCCCGACCGCCAGCGGCGCGCTCGGCGCGCTCTCGTTCTTGATGGACCAGGCGTAAACCGGCGCGGCCTGCTGCCTGGGGGTCGCCCGCTCCGTCGCGCGCCCGCTGCGCGGCAGGAAGAGCCGTACCGTCGTGCCCTTGCCCTGCTCGCTCGCGATCCGCACCCGGCCGCCGGACTGGTACGCGAACCCGGCGACCTGCGATAGCCCGAGGCCGGTGCCATGGCCCGGCGCCTTGGTGGTGAAGAAGGGCTCACAGGCTCGCGCCGCGACTTCGGCAGACATGCCCGTTCCGGTATCGGACACCGCGATGACCACGTACTGCTCATCGAGCATGGCGTCCGCCGTCTCGATGGTGAGCTGACCCGCCTGGGGCATCGCATCGCGTGCGTTGATCGCGAGATTGAGCAGCGCGGTTTCGAGCTGGCCGGCATCGGCGGCGACGGTGCCGACGCCCTGGCCGAGCACGGTCTCGATGGTGATGCGCTCGCCGAGCGAGTGGCGCAGCAGCTCCACCATCTGCGTCACCAGCTCGTTGGCGTCGATGGGGCGCACGTCGATGGGCTGGCGGCGGGCGAAGGCGAGCAGCTGGCGGGTGAGCCCCGTGGCCCGGTCGGTGCTGCGGCTGATCATCTCGAGATAACGGCACGCCTCGGCATCCGGCCCCAGGCGCTGCAGGATGCCAAGGGAGTTGCGGATCACGTGCAGCTGGTTGTTGAAATCGTGCGCCACTTCGCCGGCGAGCAGACCGAGCGCCTCCATCTTTTGCGCGTGCGCCAGGGCCACCGCCTCCTCCGCGTTGCGCGGCCGCGCGACGGCCATCGGGGCGCGTGCCTCCATAGCGTGCGCCGAGCGCTCGCGCAGCACCCAGATGCCTATCAGCAGCGTGCCGCCGAGGCAAGCCAGCGCCGCCGCCACGACGGCTGCAAGCGCACTGCCGGCGATGCGATAGCCGGGACCGAAGGCGAGCCACAGTGCTGCGCCCGCCAGCGCCAATGACGCCGGCAGCGCCAGCGACAAACCAACAGATAACGACCTGCGAGTGCTTTTGCTCATCGTCTTCACTCCTCCAGACATGAGCCCACGATCGCCGCGGCGGACCGAACGCCGACGGGTGACATATCTCAACTCAAATGTGACCTAAGTCGCAAGCTGTCGTCCTTTGGAGTCGGTGTGCCCCTCGAGCAACACCCGGCAGTGGGTATGCGGCAGCACGTACGCCTTGCCGGTCTCGACGTGTAACAAAACGCATTGCGCGTTGCGCCGCAGCAAACGGAAATGCTGTGGCCGTCCGAGCTCACGTCCGTTCAACGGCAGGCCGCGTGAATCGCGCGCTTCAGCGCGTCCGACGATCAATAAATCGTTGCGTGTCAACGCATCATCGGCGAGTCGGATGGGTGCACCGTGTAACGCCTGCGATACGGCACGCTCGAGGTCCGCGCGGCTTGCTGCAGTGGGATCCGTAATGATTGCCGGCGTGCTTCTTGCCGTGGGCCAGGCGTGACAGGCCGGGATCCCCGCCAGCATCAATACCAATAGCGCCCTCGCCCTGAAGGCCACGGACGGATCACCTGCGCAGGATGCGCATCTCCCTGAGCGGCGAGCGGGCGAAGATGCGCTCGAGGAGCTGCCGTTGCGTGACGGTCTTCGGGGGTGCGATGCCCGTGGGCGGCGACGGACAGGTAGAGGGCTGCGGGTTGGCGAGGTAGGCCAGAGCCGTCTCGAGGCGGCTCTCGCTCGGGTCGCCGAGCGCATGGCCGAAGTCATCCGCGACCGAGCAACCTGCTACCGGCACCCCGGCGGCCGGGGTGGTGTTCGCCGGCGAGAAACCGTCGCCATAGTCGCCGAAGCCCTGGGCGTTGACGCCCTGGAACTGGATCGAGAAATAGGTCGTGCCGCAGTTGTCCTGCGGATAGAAGCCATAGGGCTTGCCGCAGGTCGTGGAGCCGATCTGGTAGACGGTGAAGCCGACGCCCTGCAGGCTATTGATGATGGACTCGCTCGCCGAGCAGGTGTCCTGGCCGGTGATCACCGCCACGCGCGTCATGTTCAGCGTCGGCAAAGGCTGGCCGGACGTGGTCGAGAACCCCTGGGTCGTGGTGTGGAAGAGCGTCGGCGTAATGGCATCGCCGGTCACCGGGTTGGTGGTGGGATATTGATTGTTGAACTGCTGCAGCTCGAAGGTCTCGCCGCTGGTCTGGCCGGGACCCGCGATCATGTAAGCGAGCTCGCTGGCAATATCGAGAAAGCCGCCGCCGTCGTACCGCAGGTCGAGGACGAGGTCGGTCACGCCTTTCGATTTCAGGTCATTGATCGCGCTGATCAGCTCCGATTCCGCGGTCGCGATCTGGTCGTTGTAAAGAATGTAGCCCACCATGTTGCCATTGGGCCCCATCACGGTCGTCTCCAGCAGGACCGGGGTCGAGGTGACGTTGGCGGCCGCCAGCTGCACGGTGCGTGGGGTGCTCGAGCCGGGATCCTGCACCTCGAAGATATGAGTCTCGCCCGCCGTGGTGGGAGCGAGGCCCTCATTGATGATATTGACGCTGTTCTGATCGTCGGCATTGACGACATCGACCCCATCGATCTGCAGGATCGTGTCACCGCGAACGAGGTTCGCGGAAACGGTCTGCGACGGCAGACTGCCTGTCGGCTCCAGATAGGCAATCACGACGCTGCGCGGCGGCGTGCCGGCGACGATTTCGAACTGAGCTCCGTAGCCGACTTCCTGGCCCGACCCAGACAGGGCTTCCCACACCGAGGTCGGATAGGTGAAATGGAATCGGTCCTTCGGCGCGCCGGTTGCGGTCGTCTCCGTGGTCTTCATGAGCTGGAAGTAGTCCGCGGTGGTATAGCCCGCGGGATTTACGTCCTGCACCTCGTCGTACCAGAGGTAGAGCTGATGGGTCCAGGAGCGCAGCCAATTGGTCTCGTCCAGCGTCGAGCCCTGGCGGTCGGGATAAGCCTGATTCGTATTGGGATCGGTACCCGTGCGCGGGGAAGCGCACAGAGCCGCGAAAGTCGCGAGTTGCTCGAAGACGCCGGGCGTCCAGGTGCTAGTGCTGGTGCCGCTACCGGTGACGTTGCCACTGCCGCCGCCACCACCGCCGCAGCCGCAGAGGGCTGCGAGTGCTGCCAGCGGCAACACCCAGCGCGCCACGCGCGCTTCCCACGAGTCCACCCGCAACACTTGACCTCCCGGAACAAGGTGGCGCCGCGGCAGGCCATCCAGCCCGTCGCGGCGCCGTGCGCTTGCAGTTAGAGACTATAGCCGAAAGACCGTGCTGTGCAACTCCTCAGTCGGCAGGCTCCGTATTCGAGAAGTACATCAGCACGTAGGCCTTGTAGGTGCCGTCGGTCTGCGGAGTGCCGTAGACCTTCACCTGCGTACCGGCGACCAACGCGCTGGTGAGCCTGCTCAAGCCGCTCGCCGTCGTGATGTCGATCGGGCTGATCGACACGATGCCGTTCGAGCGATCCACCTGGTACACCAGGGTGGCCGATCCGGAGGCCGTGCTGATGTCGACCGTCCCAGGCGTCGTGCCGCCGTTCAGCGTCATGCTGAAGGAAGTGTTGGCCAGAGCCGTGGCCACCGTGCCACGCGGCAGCGGCGTCGGCTCCAGTAGGGTCCACGGCACCGCCCAGCCGGAGGGGTTGGCCGGGTCGCCCCAGCGCGCACCCGATACGCCCGAGGCGTAGAAGTTGTCGCCGGCGAAGGTGAATCCGCCCGAGGTGCCGCCACCCACGGCGCTGGAGAAGTCCCCTATCGCGCCGCTGCCGTCATCGAGCAGCGTCGGATAGGCGAAGTTCCACCACTTGAACCCTTCGATGGGGTTGCCGCTCGCGTCCTCGCCGTTGGCGCTGGTGCCCGCGATGTAGTCGAGATTCGCCGTGTAATCGTCGCTGGCGGTCAGGTAATCGTGCGTGTAGGTGAATCCCGTGCCGTCAGACAGCGCATTCGAGATTCGTCCCGAGTAGGCTGCCGTCTCGATATTGACCGTCTGGGCGATGAGCGGGCTGGCGAGCGGGTCGACCACGCTCACCTCTACCGTGAAGCCGCGCACGAAGTTGCCGTTCGCGAGGAACGAAGGTCCGGTACCTATCGGGGTCGCGTCGGCCGACGGATTCGCCGGTTGCCGGAAGAAAAACAGGGTGGCAGAGTCCACGGTGATCGGCACCTGCATTCCCGCAGCGTTGTCCACCACGATGGTGTCGGTGGTGGGATTGACGTGCTGCACATGCCCTTCGGGGCTCAGCCAGAGCTTGTTGAAGTCCGTGCTCGCCCAGACGCGTACCGCAACGAGTGACCCGTCCTCCTGATAGCGTGCGCTGAAACGCACATACTCGCCGACCAGGCTCGAGGCCACCGAGGAGAAGCTGCTGATCGTCGTGCTGGTTCCGGCATCCACGTTGTAGAAGATCGTGCCGTTGGTTCCATCCGCGTCGATCGTGAGCGACTGTCCGGTCGCGACGGCCGTCTCCGGATTGACGACCGGCAGAGTCGGCATCTGCTTGCTGATCGTCATCGAGCTGCCGTTGGAAGCAACCGCGGTGACATCACCGTACATCTCCCGAAGCACCAGGTGCGTGATGTCGCTGATCGGGCGGCGGCGCACCGGCCCGACGAAATTGACCGCCCGCTGGGTGGCGGTGGCGCCGGGAGGATTGTGGGCGACGATGAAGGCGGGATGCGACAGGTCGAACTCGAGATCGAGCGCGTTGGAGCCGCTCGCCGACACGATGAGGGGTGAGTCGAAGCTGAGGTTGACCGGCGTGGTGAGGCTGCCGGAGGCGCCCTGGGTGCGCATGATCTGAATGTCCGCGGACGGTATCGCCTCGCCCGGCGTGCCTGCGAATCCCGCTTCCGGCTCCGCGGCGACCACGAGCTGCACATCGCCCGGATTGCCGCTGATCGTCACGATGGCGCCGCTGTAGGTGCCGACCGGCACCGACGCGTTACCCAACACCTCGCCGATCTGATCGAGCTCCTCGAGGTTGACCATTGGCGGCATCGCGAGCGCGGTGTAGACCGTTACGGGGCTGCCGCCGCCCTGCGGGATGAGCGCGATGCTCATGATCCTGACAGCGACGGTCGCCCAATCATCGGAGGCGGCGTCACTGATGATCATCGCCATCTGACTGGTCTGCGGCGGCGGACTGGTGCCGACGCCTGTTGCCGGATCGGAGGAGCCGCCACCGCCGCCACAGGCGGCGAGACTGCCGATGAGAGCGGCGCAGACCGCTGCGCGCAACAACTTGGGTGTCATGTTCGTGATCCTCACCTGGCGGGAGGATCGCGGCTGTCAACGTGCTGCCGCGCGGCGCGTTTAAAGAGCTTTGACCGATAATCGCGCGGCCAGCATGGAACGCACATATTCCTTGCCGTTGCGGCAGGCGTCCGCCACGGATTGGCCGCTTGCCAGGCCCGCCGCGATGGCGGACGCCAGGGCGCAGCCGGTGCCGCGGCATCGTGCCGCGATGCGCGGCGAAGAGAGCCACTGCGGCGCCCCTTCCGAGGTCAGTAGCAGGTCCACCGCTTCAGCGCCGTCGGCATGTCCGCCTTTGAGCAGCACCGCGCGCGGACCCATCGAGAGTATCGTGCGCGCCTGCGCGAGCAACGCCTCGCGGTCCGTGGCTGGTGTGCTGCCGCAGAGAGTTGCGGCCTCCGGGATGTTGGGAGTGAGGACGGTCGCGAGGGGCAGCAGCCGCGCCCGCATCTCCGCCTGCCCCGCGGCATCGAGCAGCACACCGCCGGAGGAGGAGAGCAACACCGGATCGAGCACGAGCGGAGTTGCGCCGGTGCGCGGCAGGCTGTCAGCCACGGCACTCACCGTTGCAGCGGTCCCCAGCATGCCTATCTTGATGGCCCCGATGGCCGCCGACTCGAGGGCCGCGAGGATCTGAGTCCGCACGATTTCCGGCGGCACATGATGCACACTGACCACGTGGCCGTGCGTCTGCGCGGTGACCGCGGAGATGGCGCAAAGCGCCTCGACGCCGAGGTCGGCGAGCACCTTGAGATCGCGCACGATACCCGCGCCGCCGCTGGAGTCGGAGCCGGCGATGACCAGCACGGCGGGCGGCCCGCTCAAGTTCTCAATCTCCGAGCGCGATCAACGCGAGGTCGGCGTGTCCCGCCTGACGCAGAGCTTGCGCCGCACGCCAGGCACGAATGCCGGAGCGGCAGCAGAAAACGACGCGCGATGCCGCTGCATCGGGAAGCCCTCCCCGCTCCACCTCGTCGACGCCGATTCGTAGTGCACGCTGGAATGGTGACACGGGCGCTTCGGTCAGGGAGCGCAGGTCGACCACGAGATCCGTCTCGAGCACTTCCTCGGGAGCGATGAAATGCAAAGCGGGCCCGGGCGGCTCGCGCGCGCTGGCGAACGAGAAGCCGCTGAAGCGCAGCGTGCGAAAGTCGACGCTGACCAACTGGCCGAGCACGCTCGGGGTGAGCTCGAGGAGCACCGAGAGCGTCAAATGCGCCTGCAGTGTGCCCATCACGCCGACGGCGGAGCCGAGGACACCCGACTGCGCGCAGGATCCGGCTTGGCGTGGCATTTCCGGGAACACGGCCCTGTAGCTAGGTGCGCCTCCACAGAAGGCCCCCACGTATCCCGAAAGGCCGAGCACCGAGGCGCTGATGAGAGGCTTGCGTTGCCGCAGACACTCGTCGCTGAGGATGTAAGTCAGCGCGAGGCTGTCCGCGGCATCGATGATGAGGTCCGCGCGGGACACCCATTCCGCTGCATTGGCCGGGCTCAACCGCTCCACGACCGCATCCACGGCCACGGCCGGGTTCAGCTGTCGCATGGCCGCCGTCGCCGCGCGGGCCTTCGGCTCACCGAGATCGCTCATGCGGTAGAGCGGCTGGCGATGCAGGTTGGATTCGTCGACCCGGTCGTGATCGACGATGATGAGCCGGCCCACGCCGGCCGCGCAAAGGTACTGCAGAACAGGGCAGCCGAGTCCGCCCGCACCGGCGATGAGGACGGTGGCCGCACCGAGGCGCGCCTGCCCTTCCGGGCCGACCTCGGGCAACACCGTCTGCCTCGCGTAGCGATCGGTCATGCTGCGCTCGCGGCCACCCAATCCCGCATCCGCTCCTCTGGCGCCGCATTGCGCACGATATCCGTCACGACGGCCGCGGAGTCGGCGCCGGCCGCGAGCACGCCGGGTAAGCGCTCGAGGGTGATGCCGCCGATGGCGACGAGCGGCATGGCGCCGATCCGGCGCTTCCACTCGCCGATGCGGTCCAGCCCCTGGGGTGCGAAGGCCATGACCTTGAGCAGTGTTGGATAAATGGGTCCCAGCGCGATGTAGTCCGGGTCGTAAGCCAAGGCGCGCGCCAGCTCGGCCTCATCATGGGTGCTGATGCCGATCCGGATACCGGCGCGACGCAACGCCGGCACGTCCGCCGTGTCGAGATCGCCCTGGCCCAGATGGACGAAGTCGCAATCCTCCTCGAGGGCGAGCTGCCAGTGATCATTGACGACGAGCTGCGCGCCGGCGCGGACGCAAAGATCCCTGGACTCGCGGATCTCCGTTCTCGTGTCTGCGGCAGCGCGATCCTTCACTCGCAGCTGCATCAGGCGTACGCCAGCGGGCAGCAGACGGCGGATCCAGGCCGCACTGTCGACTATCGGGTAGACCGACGACAGCCTCATCCCAGGAACGCCTTGCCGATGACCGGCGTGGAAGGCACCGCCAGATCGCGCGGCTCCATGGGTCCAGCCTCATACGCTGCCCTGCCCGCCGCTACCGCCTGCGCGAATGCGCCGGCCATGGCGACGGGGTCGCGCGCTTGCGAGACGGCGGTGTTGATCAGCACCGCATCGAAGCCGAGCTCCAGCGCCTGCGCCGCGTGCGAGGGCACACCGATTCCGGCGTCGACCACCAGCGGTACGTCGGGAAATCGGGCGCGCAACGCTTTCAGGCCGAAGAGATTGTTGAGCCCGCGACCGGAGCCGATGGGCGAGCCCCAGGGCATGAGCACGCGGCAGCCGGCTTCGAGCAGCCTCTCCGCGACGATGAGGTCTTCGGTGGTATAGGGAAAAACCTCGAAGCCCTCTTTGCAGAGGATGCGCGCCGCCTCCACCAGGCCGAAGACATCCGGCTGCAGCGTCTCGTCCTCCCCGATGACCTCGAGCTTCACCCAGGACGTGCCGAAGACCTCCCGTCCCATCTGTGCGGTGGTCACGGCTTCCTTCACGGAATGACAGCCCGCCGTGTTGGGCAATACGCGCACGCCAAGATCACGGATGATCGACCAGAATCCCTGCCCCGCCCGCTCGCCGCCCGACTCCCGCCGCAGCGACACGGTAACGACCTGCGCGCTGCTCGCTTGCACGGCCTCGGTCAGAATGGCCGGCGACGGGTAGCGCGCTGTGCCGAGGAGCAACCGCGAGCCCAGCTCCGTCTCATAGAATCGCAACATGGATGCTGCCACGGCTAACCGCCCTGCATCGGCGCCAGCACTTCGATGCGGTCGCCGTCGGCGAGGCGAGCGGTCTGCCGCTCGGTCACCGGCACGAACTCGCCGTTGAGCGCGGTCGCGACCACCGAGCCGCCATAACCCAGCTCCTCGAGCGCGGCCGTGAGGTCCGCTGCGCGCAGCTCACGCGAGGCGCCGTTGACGAGAATCCTCATGAGCCTCCTCTGAAGAATGATCGCCCGCGAGCACTTGCTCCGCGGCCTGGCGGGCCAGCGCGGGAGCGAGCAGATAGCCGTGCCGGTAGAGACCGTTCACGTAGATCGTGTCGCCGAGCCGGCAGACACGCGGCAGATTGTCGGGGAAAGCCGGCCGCACGCCGGTGCCGATCTCGACGATCTCCGCCTCGCCGAAAGCCGGATGCAGGGCGTAAGCCCCGCCGAGGAGCTCCAACATGGAGCGAGCGGTGATGCGCGTCGGCTGGTCGCTCTCGATCATGGTCGCGCCGATCATGTAATGGCCATCGCCGCGCGGCACGATGTATACCGGTACCTTCGGATGCAGCACGCGCACCGGCCGGGAGAGACTGACATCCGGCAGCCTGACCACCAGCATCTCGCCCTTCACGCCACGAAGATCCGGCAACGCATCGCGCGCCTCGAGGCCGCGGCAATCGATGATGGAGCCGCCAGCGCTGCGAACGGCGAGCGTCCTGTCCCGACAGATCTCCGTATCGGCGCCGAAGCGGATTGTGGCGCCGAGCTCGGTGAGCCGCGTGGCCAGCGCAGCGAGCGCCGTACGCGGATCGAGATGACCTTCCTCCGGGAAATAGAGGGCCTGGCTGAAACGGTCGGCGAGGTCGGGCTCGAGAGCGCCGACCTCTTGCGCATCCAGCCACCGGTAGTGCTCGGTGCGACGCGCGAACTGCCGCAGCTCGCCGGCGTCACGTCCATGTGCAACGACGAGGCTGCCGCGGGTGACGGTGCCCGGGAATCGGGTCGACCACCAGGCGAGGCTCTCCACGCCGAGCGCCGTCACTTCGGGCTCGCAGCTTTCGCGCTCGCACCACGGCGCGAGCATGCCGCCGGCATACCAGGAGCAGCCGCTAGCGCCCAGCCGCTCGCCGCGCTCCAACACCTCCACCGCCACACCGCGCTCGGCGAGCGTCACCGCGCAGGCCAGCCCCGCGACACCGGCACCGAGAACGAGCGCGCGCATGCTCAGCCCTGTGAAGGGCCCGAGGGGACGTAGATCTCGCTACCCGCGGCGCGGAACTTGTCGGCCATCTCCTGCATGCCCTGCTGCTTCGCCTCGGCGCGCACCTCGTGCGAGATGCGCATGGAGCAGTACTTCGGGCCGCACATGGAGCAGAAGTGCGCGACCTTGTGCGCTTCCTTCGGCATCGTCTCGTCGTGGAAGGCGCAGGCGGTATCCGGATCGCGGGACTGGTTGAACTGATCGCCCCAGCGGAATTCGAACCTCGCCCGCGACAGCGCGTTGT
>JBOIAB010000134.1:0-7317 GCA_050738635.1 Steroidobacteraceae bacterium | reverse complement strand
GCTCGCGCTCGCGCTGCTCCAGCTCGAGGAGAAACTCATCGGTGTGCGTCGCGATCTTGCGCAGCTCGTCGAGCTCGGCGTCGTAGCCTGCCGCGATGACGTCGCCGTCGCGCACGAACGTGGATGGCTCCTCGGCAATCGCTTTGCCGAGCAGGTCCACGATGGCATCGTGCTCGCCGATGCGGCCGACCAGGCCGCCGACGAGCGGCGAGTCGACTTCTCGCAACGCTGACCTCAAACCTGGCAGCGCCGCCAGCGAGGCTCGAAGCTGAGTCAGGTCCCGCGGTCGCGCCGACCGTAGCGCAACGCGGGCGAGAATGCGCTCTACGTCACCAATGCCCTGGAGTCGCTCGCGCAGACCCTCGAAGCGCCGTGAATCGATCAGCGCGCCAAGCGCCTGATAGCGCGCACGCAATGTCCCGTGACTGGTGAGCGGTCGATTGAGCCAGCGGCGCAGCTGGCGCGAGCCCATGGAAGTGACGCACTGGTCCAACACCGCGAAGAGTGTCGCCTCCTCACGCCCGGTGAGGCTGGCATCGAGCTCGAGGTTGCGGCGCGTCGCCGCATCGATGATGAGCGCGTCTGTGCGCTCCTCGACGTGCAGCGCGCGGATATGCGGCAGCGAAGTCTTCTGGGTGTCGCGCACGTACTGCAGCAGCGCGCCCGCGGCACAGATGGCGAGCGGCAGCTCATCCGCGCCGAATCCCTTCAGATCCAGCGTGCCGAGCTGATCGGTCAGCAGCCGCGAGGCGCTCGCAAGCTCGAAATTCCACGGCGGCCGGGAGCGCAGCGCGGTGCCGTTGCGCTTCACGTCTTCTGCCGCCGCGCCCTCCGGGATCAGGAGCTCCGCCGGCTTCAGCCGTTCGATCTCCGCCGCAAGCGCACTGCGGCCGCTCGATTCCAGCACGGTGAAGCGGCCCGCGGCGAGATCGAGCCAGGCGAGCCCGAAGCGCTCGCCATCGCGAGCGGTCGCGGCGAGCAGGGTCTCCTGGCGCTCCTCGAGCAAAGCGGCGTCGGTCACGGTGCCTGGGGTGATGATCCGCACCACTTCCCGCTCGACGGGGCCTTTGGACTTCGCTGGGTCGCCGATCTGCTCGCAGATGGCGACGCGCTCGCCCTTGCGCACGAGCCGCGCGAGATAGCCCTCGACGCTGTGAAACGGCACCCCTGCCATGGGAATGGGCTGCCCGGCGGAGTGGCCCCGCGCCGTCAGCGTGATATCCAGGAGCGTTGCGGCGCGCCGGGCATCCTCGTAGAAGAGCTCGTAGAAGTCCCCCATCCGGTAGAAAAGCAGCACATCGGGATGCCGGCTCTTGATGCGCAGGTACTGCTGCATCACGGGGGTGTGATTTTGCTGGTCGTTCAAGGCTCGATTCCGTGGTATCGCGCTGCTCGCCGGCGAGGGCGTCCCGCCGCCGGCCCGCGGCGGGGGATTATCGCTCAGGGCCTGAAGCCCATGCTCGCCAGGCGCTTGGCCAGGCCCGGACGCTGTGCCTGCGCAGCGGTGAGATCCGCTTGCCCCTGGGCCGTGAGACCCTTCTTGAGCTCCACCAGGCCGAGCGCATACCGCGCCATGGGGAACTGCGGCCGCAGCTCGAGAGCCTCATGGAAGTCCGCGAGCGCGTCGTCCAGCCGGCCATCGCGCAGGTAAACCAGCCCGCGATTGCTCATCGTGGCGGCGGACAACACCGCCTCGCCCGACTTACGAATGAGCCGCAGCGCCGTATTGCAGTCATCGAGTGCGCGGTCAACGTCGACGTTCGCCTCCGCCTCCGAGCCGCAGCGGCTGCTCAGCGCAGCCGACAAGTTGACATCATCCGGGTGATAGTCGACCCAGAGGTCGTACTGGTGTACCGCGCCGGCGTATTCGCCGGCGGCAGAGTAGAGTCTTGCGAGCTGCAGGCGCATGTTCGCCTGCTGCGGCGCCAGGCGATCCACGGCGTCGAGGTCGGCCTGCGCGATGGCGGGTTGCCTGGCCATCTCGAGCTGCGCTCGGGCAAAGTAGGCATCGAAGTCGTCCGGCCGACTCCGAATCGCGGCATTGAAATCCGTGAGCGCCTGCTGGGGTTGCGCGCTGCGCAAGTACGCGAGGCCACGCTGATAGTGGCAGTCGGCATCGGCGGGCTCGAGGTCGCACCCGCGGGTCAGATCCGCAATGGCCTGCGGCAGCTGCCCGCGAGAAGCAGCCGCCATTCCGCGGCGCATGAAGCCGGCCGCATCCGTCGGCACATCCGATAGCGCCGACGCCCCTGCCGAGGTGGGCGGCTGCGCCGTAGTGGTTGGCGTGCCGCCAAGCGCAGTCCGCCCCCGCGGTGGCGGCAGCGCATTCACGTCGAACACAGGGCCGCCGTTGTATGTGAAGTACAGCTTGTCCTGGCTATAGGCGACATAGATATGGTGAGCGAGAAAGAAATCCGAGCCGAGCAGCATGTCGGCGTCCTCTAGCCCGATGTCGCCGATCAGGAGGTGCGTGTGCTCGATTGTCTCGCCACCGAGTGAGAATTTATCGATGGGTGCCGCCCAGACCGTGACCGGCTTGCTGCCGAGGCCGGTGCTGGCGCCGGCGGCGACTACGCCTGGACTACCGGGTGTGATGCCGGCGCGTCTTGCGGCGTCGAGCGACAGGACCGAGCGCCAGGCACCGGTATCGAAGAGCACGTTGATCTTGTGGCCGTTCACCGCAGCTTGGGCGATAAGTTCCGTCCTTCGCTGCGACGTCCACTCCACACTGACCATTCCAACGGGTTGTGTCGAGGCCCAGTAAGCCAGTGCCGCGTCGCTGCAGTGCTGCGGCTTGACGAAGCGCAGCACACCATCCGCGAAGTCGAAGTCGACGTCCGCCATGCGGAATATGTTCTGGCCCAGGATCCCGGCGACGCCACCCTGAAAGTCGTTGTTACCCACGAGGAATTCCGCACCATGGGCGCCGACGCCGGCCACCGAAAATGTCGCGACGGTAGCGATCCTGGGAACGAACGAGCCGCCGATGCCCTGGACGTAGAGCCCGGCTGGCGCGTAGCTGAGCGGCAGCTTGTATTGCGCCGCCGCGGCGGGCGAGAGGAAACCCCAGAAGCTGCCGGTGTCGACGATGAACCGTGCCTCGACGCCGTTGATTTCGGCGGAAATGACCGGCCGCAGGTCCTCCACCGTAATGGGCACTTGCGGCGACAGCATGAGCTGGCAGCGGCTGGCCGCCGCGGCCGTGGACAGGGAGGCGGCCAGCAGTACGGGAATCCAACCTAGGACACGGGGAGGCACGATCAGCCAGCTCGGACGAGTGCCGTCAGGGAGCGAGCCCCATTTTAGCAAAGCGCTGGGCGACGCCTTTATCGAGCTTTGCGGCCGCGGCGAGGTCAGCCTGTCCTTGCGTTTTCTCGCCCAGGCGCAACTCCGCGAGGCCGCGGCCGTACAAGGAAGTAGGCATTTTCGGGTTGATACGCAGCGCGGAGGCGTAATCGTGTGCGGCATCTTCCGGTTTGCCGGGGTGATAGTTGATCCACAGGTCGTACTGGCGCACGGCTTGCGCGAAGCGGCCGATGTCTTCGTACACCCTGCCAAGTGTGAGGCGCAGATCGTCCTCCGCAGGCGCCAGCCGATCCACGGCATCCAGGTCAGCCTTGGAGTCGTCAATGACTTTCGGGTCGGGCGACCCCGAAGTTGCGGAATGATCAGGCTTGGCGTTTGTCGGTGCCGGACGATCCACGCTGCTCGGCACGATGCGCGGATCGTCATGCGAACTCGGATCCGGCTTGTGCTGCGTTTGCATGACGAGCCGCAGTTCGGTGCGCCACAGCAGTGCGCGATAGTCGTTGGGATCCAGCTTGATGGCTGCAGCGAAGTCTTCGAGCGCCGGTCCCGGCTGGCCGACTCGCCAGTACACCACTGCGCGCTGGTATCGGTAGTCCGCGTTCTGTGGGGCGAGCCGGCACGCCTGTGTCAGCTCGGCGAGCGCTTGCTGGAATTCCAATCGGTTGGCATGGACGAGAGCTCGCCGCACCAGAGCATCAGCATCAGCATCGGCAGGTGTGCCTGGCGGCAGGCCCGCGGTCGCCGTTGCGCGGGTGCTGTCCTGTGCTGCATGCGCCGGATCGAGATCGAAGACCGGGCCGCCGTTGTAGGTGAAGTACAGCGTCGACTGACTGGTCGCCAGATACACGCGATGCGAGAGGAAAAAGTCCGCGCCGATGAACATCCATACCCCGGGCCCGAACGCGAAGTTGCCGTCCTCCACCAGGATGTGGGTATGCTCGATCTTTTCGTTGTCGCCCAGGTCAATTTCGTCGATCGGCGCGTTCCACAACTTGCCTGAGGGGCCCACCGCCGTCATGCCGGCGCTGCCCGGCGGTACTCCGACGAGCTTCGCGGCTGCGAGCGAGAGCATCGAGGTCGTCGCTCCGGTATCGAGTATCGCGTTGACGGCATGCCCATTGACTTGGACCGTGGTGAGCAGGTGAGTGCTATAGCGGTCCCTCGCCTCCAGAGCCAGCATCGACACGGACTGTCCGGTGGTGTTGGCCCAGTAGGCCAACGGCTGGCGGCCGCAATTGGTCACTTTGAAGAATCGCATCACGCCGTTGGCGAAGTCGAACTCGACGTCCAGGACCCGGTACAGGTTCTGGCCGAGGGCACCCGAAATACCGTTCCCCAGGTCATTGGCCAGAACCAGGAAGCGGGCGTTGCCGGGAAAGGAGAGTGGGCCGACCCGCAGGCTTTTGACGGTGGCGATCTTCGGAAAGACGTTGCCGAGGCCCCCGACGACGTAAAAGCCATGGGGTGCCGGGCTGAGCGGCAAGTTGAATTGCGTCGCCTCGGCGGGGGACAGCGCGTCGAAGAAGGCGCCGGTATCCACGAGCAGCCGCGTCGCGTGGCCGTTGAGCTGCGCGGGGATCGTGGGACGCCAGCCCATCATCGTCACAGGGATCGGCGCCGACGCCACGAGTCGGCATTGCGTCGCGGCGTCGGCCGTGGACACCGAGAGCGCCAGGAGCATCGCGATCCAACCATGGCCGCGGACAAGCATGAGCGCAGTCTACACGGGAGGCCGTGATTCGAAAATCGGCGTGATCGCCGCCCGCTTCGATAGACTTCGCGGACATGTCTGCCACACCGCGACCCGTCGGCGATACCGAGCTCTATGAGCTATCTGAGCGGGTAGGGCAGGAGCTGCTCGCGGCGGGCTGGCGCATTGTGACGGCGGAGTCCTGCACGGCTGGCTGGATCGCCAAGGCGCTGACCGACGTCCCGGGAAGCTCCCAATGGGTCGACTCCGGGTACGTGACTTATTCCAACATTGCCAAGATGCGTGATGTCGGCGTGTCGTCGCGGACGCTGGATGAGCATGGCGCGGTCAGCGAAGCGACGGTCCGCGAGATGGCCAATGGGGCGCTGCGCGGCGCGGGTGTGGAGATCGCCATTGCGGTGAGCGGGATCGCGGGCCCGGATGGCGGTACGGCTGAGAAGCCCGTGGGCACCGTCTGGTTCGCCGCCGCCTCGCCCGAGACACGGGGGACCGCCACGATTTGCGAGCGTCGCCAGTTCGACGGGGACCGGGAACAGGTACGCCGCCAGGCCGTGGACCACGCGCTGCGGTTTGTGCTGCGGCGGCTGCGCGCCGGCCGTGACCGCTGACGAGCCGGAGCTGCAAGCGCTGCAGCACGAGCGCGGCCGCCGGCTTTTCTTCGCGCTCTGGCCGGATGAGGGGATGCGCGTGGCCATGGTGCGCGCAACCCGCAAGGCGGTGCAGTCGAGCGGCGGCCGGCCCGTGGCGGCAGCCAATCTGCACGTCACGCTGGCTTTTCTCGGCTCGGTTCCCGAGCGGCGGCTGGGGCAGCTCGGCGAAATCGCCCGGGCGAGCGCGGCTTCGTCCCCAGACCTCGAGCTCGCCTTCGATCGCCTCGAGTACTGGCGCGCCGCGCGGCTCCTCTGCGCGTTGCCGGCGGAGCGCCCCGCACCGATGGGAGCCCTCGCTCGAAGCCTTCAGGAGGGGCTTGTCGCTTGCGAATTTGCTCCTGATCTCAAGCCCTTCCGGCCGCATGTGACGGTAGTGCGTAAGGTCTCGCGGCTCGGGCGCGGCGAGCCGCTCGACTCGGTCGTGTGGAGCTTCACGGCGCTGGCGCTCATCGAGAGTCGCACGCTTCCCGAGGGCGCGCTATACAGTGTCATCGAATCATATCCACTGTGCAGCGCAAAAAAGTGCGCAAATAACAGCGAAACAACCTGATTAGCAAGCTTCTGTCGGCGTCGCTTTGTGGGATAATTCCGCGCTAGAGAATTCCCCCTCCGTGCAACCTCCCGGGTGGATCGAATGATGGAAGAGAATCGCAAGAAGGCGCTCGCCGCCGCATTGGGCCAGATCGAGAAGCAGTTCGGCAAAGGCTCGGTGATGCGGCTCGGCGATGGCGCTTCGAGCTTCGACATCGAGGCCGTTTCCACCGGCTCGCTCGGTCTCGACATTGCCTTGGGCATTGGCGGGTTGCCGCGCGGCCGTGTCGTCGAGGTCTTCGGGCCGGAGTCCTCCGGCAAGACCACCCTCACGCTGCAGGTCATCGCGGAGGTGCAGCGCAGCGGTGGCACGGCGGCCTTCGTGGATGCGGAGCATGCGCTCGATCCCACGTACGCCGAGAAGCTCGGCGTGAACATCGGCGATCTGCTGGTCTCGCAGCCCGATACCGGCGAGCAGGCGCTCGAGATCACCGACATGCTGGTGCGCTCGAACGCGGTGGACATCGTCGTGATCGAGTCCGTCGCGGCGCTCACGCCGAGGGCGGAGATCGAAGGCGAGATGGGCGAGATGCAGGTCGGCCTGCATGCACGCCTGATGTCGCAGGCGCTGCGCAAGCTCACCGGCAACATCAAGCGATCCAACACCATCGTCATCTTCATCAACCAGATCCGCATGAAGATCGGCGTCATGTTCGGCAATCCGGAGACGACCACCGGCGGCAACGCGCTGAAGTTCTACGCCTCGGTCCGTCTCGACATCCGCCGCATCGGCGCGATCAAGAACGGCGACGAGGTCGTCGGCAACATGACCCGCGTCAAGGTGGTGAAGAACAAGGTGGCGCCACCCTTCCGCGAGGCGGAGTTCGAGATCATGTACGGCCAGGGGATCTCACGCGAGGGCGAGATCATCGAGCTCGGCGCTGCGCAGGGCATCATCGAGAAGTCCGGCGCCTGGTACGCCTACAAGGGCAACCGCATCGGCCAGGGCAAGGACAACCCGCGTAACTACCTGCAGGGCAACCGCGAGGTGGCGCGGGAAATCGAGGAGCAGGTCCGCGCCCGGCTCCTGCCCAGCAAGCAGCAGCGCAACGGTGG
>JBOIAB010000133.1:0-18714 GCA_050738635.1 Steroidobacteraceae bacterium | reverse complement strand
CGCACGAGACCGTTGTAGAGCGTGATCGTGTAGCCGATCACTAGGACGATGAGCAAAAGGAAGATGATCAAGCCGGTCATGACCCCACTCCCGATCGGGCGCCGTGCGCCCGCAACCACGCGCCAGTGTCCCAGAGCAGCCCCTGAGGCCGCCATCGCCGGCGCTCAAACTGTGTACGTGGTAGCAATCCGACCCGGGCGGAACGTGACGCAGCAAGCACTTTGCCGCTAAGATTCGCACCCGACCGGCGGTGCTTGCGCGACTCGCTACAACGCTAGAGGAACTATGCGACTCAATCGTTTCGGGCTACTGGGGCTTCTTTTTATCTTAGGACTCGCGGGCGCGGCGCTCGCCGCCGATGCGAGGGCGGATCGCGATCCGTTGCACCCGAGCTGGTTCGATACTCGCGTGAGCCCGACGCAGAATTTCTTCGAGTTTGCGAACGGGGGCTGGCAGAAGCGCCATCCGATCCCCGCTGCCTACGCCACCTGGGGAACCTTCAACATCCTCCAGGTCCACAACGAGAAGATCATCCGCCAGATCATCGAGAACGCCGCCGGGGAACACGCCGCAGTCGGCAGCACCGAGCAGAAGGTCGGTGATTTCTACGCGAGCGGGATGGATACGCAGCTCATCGATCGTCTCGGCCTGGGTCCTCTATCACCCGAGCTCGACGGCATCGCTGCCGTCCGCAATCTCGCGGATCTGGAGCGCGAGGTGAGCCACCTGCAGATGATCGGCGTCGATGCGATGTTCGGCATCGGCGACATGCAGGACTTCAAGGATTCCAGCCAGGTCATCGGGGTCGCCGGCCAGGGGGGCCTCGGGCTGCCGGACCGGGACTACTATCTGAAGCAGGACCCCAAGTTCAAGCAGATCCGCGCCGAGTACCTCGCGCATGTGGCGCGGACGTTCGAGCTTCTCGGCGACGGCCAGCCGTTGGCAGCGCATGAGGCGGGAATCGTCATGGCGATCGAGACCCGTCTCGCGCAGGCTTCGATGTCGCGCGTGGAGGAGCGCAACCCCCGCGCCATCTACCATGTCATGAACCTGGTCGAGCTCGATCGGAGCACGCCGAACTTCTCCTGGAGCGACTACTTCCGTGAGATCGGCTACCCGCAGATCCGCAGCATCAACCTCGCCATGCCGAAGTTCTTCGGCGCCCTCGGCAGGAACCTGCGCAGTGTGCCGCTCGAGCAGTGGAAGACTTATCTGCGCTGGCGCCTGATCGACGCTTTCGCGCCGTATCTTTCCCTGCCCTTCGTGGATGAGGACTTCAGGATGCAGTCGGTGGTGACGGGGGCGAAGCAGCTGCTGCCCCGCTGGCAGCGGGTCGTGAATGCCGAGGACGATGCGCTCGGCTTCGCCATCGGCAAGCTCTATGTGGAAAAGGAGTTCCCGCCATCCTCCAAGGCGCAGGTACTCGCGATCCTGCACAACATCCGTGCGGCGCTGAAGAGCGATCTGGCGACACTGCCCTGGATGTCGCCCGCCACCCGCCAGGCGGCGCTCGCGAAGCTCGATCTCATGGGCGAGCGCATCGGCTACCCCGACAAGTGGCGCGACTACTCGCAGCTGCGCATCGATCGCGGGCCCTACGTGCTCAACGTGATGCGCGCCAATGAGTTCGAGCAGCGGCGGGAACTGAGGAAGATCGGCAAGCCGGTCGACCTCGACGAGTGGCACATGACACCGCAGGAAGTGAACGCCTACTACAGCCCGGCGATGAACAACATCAACTTCCCCGCCGGAATCCTGCAGCCGCCCTTCTTCGATCCGACGGCGCCGATGGCGGTCAACTTCGGCGCGGCCGGTTGGGTCATGGGCCATGAGATGACTCACGGGTTCGACGACCACGGCGCGCAGTTCGACGGTCATGGGAACCTGAAGAACTGGTGGACGCCCGACGACTCCAAGCGCTTCCATGCCGCGACGTCCTGCATCTCGGATCACTTCTCCACTTACACGGTTGACGGTGACTTCCACGTGCAGGGCAAGCTGGTGACCGGCGAGGAGACTGCGGATCTCGGCGGTCTAACGCTTGCCTGGCGTGCGTTCCACGCGTCCAGCGCTTACAAGAACGCCAAGACGGTTGACGGCTTCACGCCGGACCAGCAGTTCTTCCTCGGCGCCGCGCACGTTTGGGCCGACAACACGCGGTCTGCGGAAGCCCGCCGTCTGGTGACGATCGATCCGCACGCGCCGCCGCAATACCGTGTAAACGGCACGATCGCGAACATGCCGCAGTTTCAGGAGGCGTTCCACGTCCCTGCCGGCAGCCCGATGGTCAACGCGCAGCGCTGCGTCATCTGGTAACGCTTCAGGCGATCGATTCGGCGGGCGCGGGACAGAGCTCATCGAGCACGGCGAGAGCGCGGCGAGCGGTCTCGCGCCAGGTGAACGCCTGTGCTCGCGCCAGGCCGAGCCGTCGCAACTCCTCCCGGCGTTCCGCCGAGGCATCGAGCTCGAGCAGCGCACGGCTGATGTCGTCCTCGTCGTAGGGGTCGATCAGCCGCGCGGCGGCGCCGGCGACCTCCGGGCCCGCGCAGGTCTTCGGCACGATGGCCGGGCAGCCGGTCGCCAGCGCCTCGAGGATCGGCAGGCCGAAGCTGTCGCAAAGCTTGGTCAGGACGAAGAATGCGGCGGCCTGGTAGGCAAGATGCATCTGCGCGTTCGGCACGAAGCCGATGAAGCGGATGTCCTTCAGATCCGCAGATCGCGCTCGCGTCTGAAAGCCCGCAGCGCCGCCTCATCGCTCGCAGGCAGGAAGTTGGCCCCTACCGAGGCATGGATGACCACCGGCCGCTTGCGGCCGAGCACGCCGTGTTGGGCGAGCGAATCGCGCGTGAACCGCGAGATCACCAGCAGGCGGCTGGCCTTGCGGCAGTAAAGCGGCAGCAGCAGGCGGATATAGAGGTTGTCCCACCACGGGTAGTTGCCCGGATTGAGATACCAGTCGGAGTCCTGCAGGATGAAGGCGCACGGTCGCCGGGTGGCGAATGGACTGGAGAACTTCGGGTTGAATATCAGATCGACGCCGGCGCGGCGCGCCGCCGCCGGGACGGCGACCTGGTCCCACCAGAGATTGCCGTGTGCCGGCAGGATCTGCGTCTCGGCATTCGGCAGGTCGCTGAAGAGATCCCGGTGTTCAGTGCCGCGCATCCAGATGACATAGCGGCTGCGCGGATCGAGGGCGAGCATGGTGCGCAGCAGATTGATGCAATAGAGCCCGAGACCGTG
Source organism: Steroidobacteraceae bacterium (assembly GCA_050738635.1). GTDB lineage: Bacteria > Pseudomonadota > Gammaproteobacteria > Steroidobacterales > Steroidobacteraceae > 13-2-20CM-66-19. The sequence continues at coordinate 15,474 of JBOIAB010000133.1, read as the reverse complement.
ACCGGGATCGAGCACCCGGCCCATGACGTCAATGGTGCGGGGGGCTGAGAGGCGGTATGCGTGGTCGGATTGACCGCGCTCACGCCCGCATTACCGGGCGTTCACCGACGCAGGGCGGCTTCACGGCGGTCACGGAGAGCTTGTAAGCGAGAGGTTTCGCCAGCCGCTCCGGAATCGAGTTGTACACCGGCTGAAAGAGTCCGCGATATAACATCGCCTTGAGCCCATGGCGCGCCACGGGCAGCGCGCGATAGTGATCGTGCACCGCCTCGATGACCTGGAAGTCCTTGAAGAGATCGAGGATCTCGCGGTCGCTGTGGAAGTCGGTCACCGGCGGATCCTGCTCCTTGAACTCGATGTTCTCGCGGCCGAGCCGCGAGACGACGTACATCCACGAGCCGCGGCGGTAGAAGTGGCAGATGATCGCCCGTCCGCCCGGCTTCAGGACGCGCCGGATCTCCTGCAACGCCAGCGGCGTGTTGCCCGTGTGATGCAACACGCCATTCGCCCAGACGGCATCGAAGCTGTTGTCGGGGAACGAGAGCGCGAGACTGTTCTCGATCCGCACCTCATCCGCGTGCGCGTTCTCGAGCTCGAAGTGTCGCCGCGCCAGCTCGATGGCCTGCGGCGTGAGGTCGGTCGCCGTCACGCGCACGCCGCGCTTGAGGAATTCCAGGCTGTCGTAACCCAGGCCGCAGCCGACCTCGAGCAGCTTGCGTCCCTGGAGCAGCGCGGCTTCCCGCTCGATGCGCTGCATGATCCAGGGGAACTTGTACGGATTCATCCACGGCCGGATGTGATCGAAGAAGGCGCGCGTCCCGGGAACGATCGAAGGATCGGCGACGTATTGCAAGCCGAGGGTATGGGCGTTCCAGTAGTCCCGAACCGCCCCAACCATAGGTGCTGGGTCCTGTGAGCTCATCGCAGGCGTTCTAGCAAAGGCCATGCCCGGGCCAGGAGCCCGGGACGGGCTGCAACCGCTTGATTAGCGGTTCACGACGGCCATGCAGAAGCCGTCATACCCCTTCGCGCCGACTGTCTGGATGGACGTCGCCGATACGCGCGGCTCCGCCGCAATGTCATCGTAAAGCTGACGCACGGCCCGCACCATTGAATCTTTACTGGCCGAATCGATAATCTCGCCGTCGCGGACGACGTTGTCGAATACCATGACGCTTCCGGGCCGCGACAGCTTGAGGCAGCCGCGGAAGTAGTCCGGATAGCCGGTCTTGTCGGCATCGATGAAGAAGAGATCGAACGGGCCCGACAGTGTCGGCAACAGGTCGACTCCCGGCCCCACCTTGACCTCGGACACCGCCGCGAGTCCGGCACGTGCGAGGTTGCTGCGCGCGACCTCGGCGTGCGTGGGGCTGTATTCGAGGCTGATGAGCCGACCGTCGGGCGGCAGCGAGCGTGCCAGCCAGATGGCGCTGTAGCCGCCCAGGGTGCCGATCTCCAGGATGCGCCGCGCGCCCATCGAGCGCGCCAGCAGGTTGAGGAGCTTGCCCTGTGGAGCGCTGACCGCGATCTCCGGCAGCCCGGCCACGCGGCTCGCCGCGAGCGCGGCCGCCAGCGCTTCATCGGGCCGCACGATGCGGTCGTTCAGGTAGTCATCGACTGCGGACCAGGTTTTTTGGCTCATGCGGTTACTTTACCTCATCGCCGCCCGCGCGTGGCACACCCGGCGTAACCAGCCTGATTCGCTGCCCGCTTGCCACCAGCTTACAAGTGTAAGCTTCGAACCTAGCTTACAGTTGTAAGCCTTGTGACGGGTGCAACGGCAAATGAAGCAGTCTCCGCCAATCTCCGAGGCCGAATGGGAGATCATGAAGGCGCTGTGGGCTCACTCCCCGGTCAGCGTCAATGAGCTGACAGAGCGACTCGCCCCCGCCAAGGGATGGCATCCCAAGACAGTACGGACGATGCTCAACCGGTTGCGACGCAAGGGAGCGGTTGGCCATCGTGTCGTCGAGGGGGTGTATCACTACCACGCCGCCGTCTCGCAGGAGAATTGTACGCGGCGAGCGGCCGAGAGCTTCATCGATCGTGTATTCGGCGGCGCCGTGACGCCCATGGTCGCCCAGCTCGTTCGCCGCCGGCCGCTCAGCGCGCAGGAAAAGCGCGAGCTGCTCGCGGACCTCGCCTATGTCAAGGCGCGCGCCACCAATCTCCGGCTCGCCGGACCGGAAGGGATCGACCGGCTGTTGCACGAGCATGGGGTTGTCGCCCTGATCTCCCCCACCACGAGTCCCGCCTGGGTGATCGACCTGGTGAACGGCGACTCCGGGGGTGCGAGCGACAGCAGTTTGCCGGCGATCGCTGCGTATCCTTACATCACCGTACCGATGGGCGAGGTCCACGGACTGCCGGTGGGACTCTCTTTCATCGGACCGAAATGGTCCGAGGCTCGGTTGCTGGGGCTCGCTTACGGCTACGAGCAGGCGAGCCACGCGGCTCGTCAGCCCACGTTTGCTGCGGACGTGCTGCATCCGCGAGCCGCTGAATCCTGTCAGTGATGGCGAAGGCCGCAGACCAAGCGGCACCGGCTCAGCCACTCAGCGGGATGCGCTGGTTCGGGTCGTAGGCACGCGGGGATGCACCGCAGGAGCAGCCGGGTTGCCGCTCGTCTGCTTCCAAAGCTCAGGGTCCAGATCCTCAAAGAGCAAGATTGCAGAGTACGAGCTTGGGCGAACATGCTCAACCGCTACACTAGAAGACATGCAAGACGATTGCCGTAGGATGGGGCTGCTCGGTGGGATCGTCCTCGCAACCGCCCTCGCGAGTACGAGTGCGCCGGCGCGGGCTCGATGTGCTGTCTTCCGACGTGCCGGTGACCACGGTGCTGGAGATCGGCGGCCGGCAGGCGAAGCGGCTCGGGATCGCGGTCGGAGACCGGGCGACTTGGAGCACGGGCGAACGAGGCAAAGTTGACCGGCACCCTTGAAGAATGCCTGGAGTCGGCGAGCCAGCTCTGGCGCATGAATCGCGTGCCCGAAGCGATTGCCGCGTACGAGCGGGTGCTCTCTCGATGGCCGGATTTGGCGAATTCCTGGTACAACCTGGGATTGTTGCAACGGCAGGCCGGCAGGCTGCAGGCGGCCCTGTCGTCCTACCGCAGAGCGCTCACGCTGGGAATTTCGGCCCCGGAAGAAGTGCATTTGAATTGCGGTGTCATCCACGCCGATCTGGGCCAGGACGAGGCGGCGGAACGCGAGGTGCGCATCGCTTTGAAATTGAACCCGGCATACGTTCCCGCGCTCCTCAACCTAGCGAACCTATGCGAGAACCTGGGCCGTCGAGACGAGGCGTGCGATTTGTACGGGCGGGTCCTCGCACTCGAGCCGAAGCGCTACGAGGCTCTGGCACGTCTGGCGAACGCGCAGCCTGCATGCGTATCGCGTGCCTCCGTGGATCGCGAAGACGTCGGGCGAGCCGCGAACGCGGCTGAGCGAGACCATTCGAGCATGCTGGCTTCCCTGCGGCGCGCGATTGCGGACCCGGCGGCCTCGGCTGCAGAAAAGGCGAGTCTGGGCTTCGCGCTCGGCCGCTTGCTGGACGATCGCCGCGATTACGATGCCGCGTTCGCCGCTTACCGTCAGGCCAATCTGGACAGCAGGACGAGTGCGGGACCTGGGTTCCGCGGCTACGACAGGCCCGCTCACGAGGCTTTTGTCGAACAACTGCTGTATGCTTTTCCGCGCCGGTCGCCAGAGAGTCGAGTCGTCGCAGACCAGACGCGGCATACCCATCCTACCCCCATTTTCATTTGCGGCATGTTTCGCTCCGGCTCGACTCTCGCGGAACGGCTGCTGTCCGCACACCCGGCGGTACGGGCAGGAGGCGAGCTGGGCCTGATTCCGGGGCTGGTGGCTGGTCCGCTGCGGCCGTTTCCGGCCTCCATGGCCTCGGTTTCGGCCGACGTGCTCTCCCGGATGGCCAGCGGCTATGTCGAGGAATTGGGGCGACGGTGCCCCGGAGCGATCTACGGCACCGATAAGCGGCCCGACAACTTCCTGTACCTGGGGCTCATCAAGAAGTTGTTTCCGGCGGCCAAGATCGTGCATACCACGAGGGAGCCACTCGATAATTGCCTCTCCATCTACTTCCTGCATCTGGATCACAGCGTGAGTTACGCGCTGGACTTGCGGGACATCGGACACTGCTACCGGCAGTACCGGCGAGTGATGGACCATTGGCGCGCGCTGTACGGCGAGGACATCCTGGATTTCCATTATGACGCCTTGGTACATGACCCGGAACCAGCGGCGAAGCGCCTGTTCGGATTTCTGGGCCTGGACTGGCAAGACAGGTATCTCGAGCTGCCGGCGCGAGGGGCCGTCCGGACGGCGAGCGTGTGGCAGGTCCGGGAGCCTGTCTATCAGCGGTCTTCGGGCCGCGCACGGCACTACCAGGTCTGGCTGAGGGACTTGGAGCGAGAGCTGCAGGAGGAGCTATGCAACCCACGATAGTGCCTATTCACGCGACACCCATGGGAGTGGTTCCGCTACCCGAGGCGGCAAAGTGGAACGGGGCCGTGGGCGGGATTGTGACGCGCCGCGCCGCCGCGGAAGTTTCCCAAGGAGACCCCCGCTGTGGACCGCTGGTCCGTGTCGGCACGGAGGATGCGATGACGTGGAACGAGGAGCCGATGCGGGCGATGATGGCCGAAATCCTCCGCGGAATCGCCTGGATGGCGCGGAACGTCAATCGCTTTGCGCCCGGAGAATTCGAGTCGCTCGCCCTGCAAGCCCGGGCGGCATATCTGATTGTGAACCGAGACGGCGGCCTGGGAGCACGCAATCATCCCATGAGCGCTTGGACGGGCATCTATTGCATAGAAGCGCCGGAGCCGGCCCCGGAGCGCACCGACAGCGGCAGATTGCGCGTCTACGAGTCCCGCATGTACACCATGTTCGCCGATGCGACGACCGACACGATGGTGCTTCCGTTTCGTCCTGGACATCACGGCTATCACTTGGACCCGGGCACGCTGGTGATCTTTCCCGGCGGCGCGATGTACGAGATCGCGCCCGTGCGCGGGGCCGGGCGTCTGCTCGCGTTGACGGTCCGGGCGCGATTTGTCGCGCCCGGCCAGACAGAGGTATCTCGGTGGTAAACCCGGACCCGGACTTGAAGATCGTGGCCGCCTTCGCGGTGCCGATCGTCGAGTCACGGCTCGAGCCCTGCGAGCGTCTGAATCGCGAGCTGGAGGCGCTCTTTCTGGCGCGGGAGACCGATGAGTACCGCAATCCGACGCCGAGCCACGTCGCGCAGCGCGAAGTGTTCGAGAGCCGTTTCAATCTATTTCGCTGGCCCGAACGGTGCGTGCAGGAGCTGCGGCGTTTCATGCTGGACACCGTGGCGCGCTCGGTGCTCGCGCTCACCACGCTGACCCCTGCGGATCTCAGCACGTTCACCTTCCAGAATCACACTTGGTTTCACATCACGCGTTATGCCGGCTCGTTCGTGGCCCACAATCACCCCATGGCGTCTTGGTCCGCGGTGTACTGCGTGCGGGCGGGCGACGAGGTGCCCGATCACCCCGGGAACGGCATCTTGCGATTCTTCGATCCGCGTGCGGGTGCCAATGCGTACGTCGATCCGGGCAATGAATCCTTGAACCCACCGTACCGGGTGCGCATGGCGGAATTTCGGCTGACGGAGGGCCAGATCGTGGTCTTTCCATCCTATCTCTTCCATGAGGTTACGCCGTTCTACGGACGGGAACTGCGCATCACTGTGGCTACGAACTGCAAGTTTTCCCGATAGTTCCATTGCTGTTGCGCACGTGCAACGGTAGCACATGGGGGACTGGCCATCCGGCGCATGGCCAGCCGTTCGGGGCTGATCGACGCTCCATCTCAGCAGCCGGTCGCACGTAGCAGGCGCGCATTCCGGCCGTGCCCATGTGCTTCGATGGTCATCGAAGAGCAAAATAATGCCGGGATTTGGCCGCCGAACAGCGCCGCCGGAAGGTGCGATTCCCCGTCGGCAGCCGTTTCGGCGCCGGTCCGAGCCCCAATCAGCCCGGCAATCCCTGCTCAAAAGCCCGTTGCCGGCGTCGAGCAATTGTTGTAGCGTTTCCGCACCAGCGTTTCAGCCGGGCTTCCGGCCGGCTACGCAGCAAGTCCAGTACTTCGTGACTCACTGGTTTTTGCCAAATTCATAAAGGGGAGTCTGAGCACTATGAAGAGCTTCAATATTAACGTGCGAAGCGCAGTGCGCATTGCCCTCACGGCTTGCGCGGCTGCCGCGGCAAGCCAAGGTGCGATCGCCAGTACGGCTGCCGCGGCGAGCCAGGGCGCGACAGCCACCAGCACGGCCACCGCGAAAGCAACCACGGTTAGGGCGAAAGTATCCAAGTCAACGGCGAAAGCATCCAAGGCCAAAGCACGCATACTCCTCGCCCAAGCGGTGGATCCCCCTGCACCTCAAGCCGCGCTGGCCGCGGCCCCGCCGACGACCCTGCAGACCGTCGTCGTGACCGGCACCCTCATTGCGCTGTCGCCGAATGACGTGTCCATCAGCCCGATCACTAGCGTCAATCAGAAGGCCTTCCAGAACGTCGGCGCGGTGCGCGTTGAGGATCAGTTGCAGAACATGCCGCAGTTCACGGCGTCGCAGAACAGTGGTGAGTCCATTGGCTCTTCCGGCACCGCGTCCGTCAATCTGTACGGTCTAGGGCCCGTCCGAACCCTGGTGCTTCTCAACGGACGCCGCATGGGTCCGGGCGGTGCCGAAGGCATCTCCAACGCCAACGTGCCCGACATCGACCAGATCCCCTCAGCGCTCATCCAGCGCGTCGACGTGCTCACCGGCGGCGCCTCCTCGACCTACGGCGCGGATGCCGTCGCGGGCGCGGTCAACTTCGTCCTGGACACGAACTTCACCGGCGTGAAGGTCGACGGCACCTACTCATTCAACCAGCACAGCAACAATAACCAGGCCGATCTGACGCTGCTGAGGGCCTTCGGCGCCCCGCTGCCGTCGAGCTCGGTCAACACCGGCCAAAACCGCGACATCTCCATCGTCATGGGTTCGAATTTCGCGGACGGCAAGGGTAACGCGACCGCCTACTTCACCTTTACCAGCACCTCGCCGTCAGTCGGCTCGCAGTTCGATGATGCCGGCTGCAGCATCGTCGGCGGAGACACGAAAACCAGCGCGCTTAGCTGCGGCGGCTCGGAGACCATGGGCACGGGCGCGTTCGTCGAGACCGGCCTCACGACCGGGGCGGGAGCTCACACGACCACGCTCGTTTCGGACACCGTCGACGGGAAGACCGGCGTCATGCGGCCGTTCGTGTCGACGGATTTCTACAACTACGGCGCGACCAGCTACTTCCAGCGCAGCATGAAGCGCTACACCGGCGGCGCTTTCGTCCACTACGACCTCAACGACAACGCCCAGGTGTACTCGGAAACGATGTGGGCCAACATCGAGACGATTGCACAGTACGGACCGAGCGCGGACTTCTTCAGTCCGGCGAACATCAGCTGCGCCGACCCGCTGCTCACCGCGCAGGAGGTGGCGACGCTCTGCAACGCGACCAACCTTGCGTCAAACCAGTTGTATGCCAGCCAGAAACTCGGCCTGACCCTGCCGCCCGACGAAGTCCATCTGTATATCGGCCGGCGCGACGTCGAGGGCGGCCCACGCGTCGACGACTACACGTCGAATTCCTTCCGGGAAGTCCTGGGCACCAAGGGAGCACTGGGCGACGCGTGGAGCTACGACGCGTTCGCCATGGTGTCCAATTCCGTGCTCCAGCTTCACCACGACAATAATCTGGGAGACATCCAGATCCAGAACGCGCTGGATGTCATCCCTGATCCGACCACCGGTCAGCCGGTCTGCCGGTCCTCGACCGCTGTCAGCACTCTGCCGACCGATACCGGGTGCGTACCCTGGAATATCTGGGTGCCGGGCGGCGTAACCCAGCAGGCGCTGAATTACCTGATCACCCCGGCCGGGTACACGGAGACGGCCCGCGAATCCATGGCGCAGGCGACTGCCAACGGCGATCTGGGTGAATACGGCATCAAGCTGCCGACCGCCAATGAGGGCATCAAGGTCGCGGGCGGCCTCGATTGGCGCGAGGACTGGCTCGACCTGGCACCCACCTTCGTGTCGCAATACGGCCTGACCTCGGGAGACTCGCCGATTCCGGCCGAACACGGCAATTTCAACCTGTGGGAAGTCTTCGGGGAAGCAAGGGTTCCGCTCATCTCCGACAAGCCGTTCCTCAACCGACTGGAGGCGGACCTCGGCTACCGTTATTCGAGCTACAATATCGGGTTCAACACCAACACCTACAAGATTCAGCTCGAGTGGGCGCCGGTCAACGCGCTCCGCGTCCGCGCCGGCTACAACCGTGCAGTTCGTGCGCCCAACATCGACGAGCTGTTTGCGGGAGACAGCATCGGCGCCGGCGGCGTGTCGGACCCCTGCTGGGGCTCCAGTCCGGCTCTCAGCCCGGCGCAATGCGCGCTGACGGGTGTATCGGCTGCGAATTACGGACATCTGTCCGTCAACCCCGCGGCGCAGATCAACACTGAAACCGGCGGCAACGTCCATCTGCAACCGGAGATTGCCGATACCTACACGTTCGGCGTGGTGTTCCGTCCCGAGGATATCCCGGGCCTGTCGGCATCGCTGGATTACTACAATATCGACATCAGGAGCACTATCGAGCAATTGTCCTCGTCGACCGTCATCCAGGGGTGCGCTACCGGCACGACCGCATTCTGCTCTCTCATCCATCGCGGTCCCAACGGCTCCCTGTGGCAAAACATTCTGACGGAATACGTGGCCACCACGGACCAGAACATCGGCAAGCTGCACACCAAGGGCGCGGTCCTCAACATCCAATACGGGCGGGGCATTGGCGCGCTCGGGCGGATGAACCTCGGGCTGCAGGGCAACTGGGTGCGCGAGCTCATCACGCAATCGACTCCGGCTGTGAGCTCTTCGTACGACTGCGCAGGGTTCTACGGCGCGACGTGCGCAGGCAACAGCTCAATTGGCGATGGGCCTATCCCGCACTGGCGCCACGTGTTCACCGCGTCATGGGAAGCGCCTTGGGCGGGCCTCGGCGTCAACCTGCGCTGGCGGTTTATCGGTCCGACTCAAGACGACGGCCTGAGCTACAACCCGAACTTGAGCGGAGACGGTTACTACACGGCTGCCGACCACATCCCGATGTACAATTATTTCGACCTATCGGCCGACATGCCGGTGATGAAGGGGGTGACGGTGACGCTCGGTGTGAACAACATCGCCGACAAGGAGCCGCCGCTCGTCCCGACCGGCAATTTCTCGGCGTGCCCGACCACCGGATGCAACGACAACACCTGGCCGGGAATGTACGACACCATGGGCCGGTACATCTTCCTGCATGTCGAGGCGCGATTCGGCGGGGAGGAATCCGCGAAGGAATAACGATCGCCGGAGAAAGGCGGCGGGCTTCGGCCCGCCGCTTTCTTTGGGTCCTCGATGAGTGCAGGTCAGGGCGTCGGCTCGCCCGTCCCACCGTAGTGATGGCTGTAGATCTCGGTCGCCACCTTGATCATCTCCTGTTCCGCCTGGGTCAGGAACAGGTTCCAGACATCGAAAATCAGGATTGCGCGCGGCACTTCGGAGTCGTTCCACGCCTCGTGCTCGATCGTGTCGTCGAACGCCCAAGCCTTGCCCGGAATCCATTCGCGAGTCTCCCCCCCCACCCGGAAGCCGCAGCCGGGCGGCACGATCAACGGCAAATGGACGGTCAGGCGAGAATTGGTCATCCCGGTATGCGCGGGGATGCGGGTTTTGGCATCCAGGATGGAAAAGAAGGCGTTGGGCGCACGCGTCTCGATCCGCACACACGGCGCCTGCTCGAGGAGCCTCGTGGTCACCGGACAGCGCGCCAGATGGGCCGGGTACGGCTCGCCGTAGTTCCACAAGTAGTAGGCGCTCCAACGGCGATTGTGATTGAGCTCCCGCCACTGGTCGAGCGGGTCGCTGGTCGCGAAATTGATGTAGGCCGTAAGCCCATCCCGGTCTGTGGCCAGGGCATCGAGCAGCTCGGCACGGATGGCATCGGTGGCGGCCTCGAAAGCGTCCAGCCAGGGGAACATCGCCCGGTCGAAGAACTCGATCACCGGCAGCTCGGGGAAGTACATCCAGGTGGGCTGCGAAGGGTAAGCGGTCCGTTTGCCGAGCAGGATGTCCAGGCACATCTTGACCCGGCGGTCGCTCTGACCGTGCCGTTGCTGCACCTCCCGCAGGGGGGATTCGAGCTCCGCGGTCAGGCTGTCGAGATCCCGGGCGACGATCGTTCGCGCATGTGCCACGGCTTTGGCGATGGTCTCAGGTAATTGCGTCTCGGGCAAAATACAGGCAAGCGCATTGCGATAGATGCGTGCGGCAACGCGGGTCTCGCCCGCGTCCTCATAGTGCGAGGCTCTCTGCAGCAGTGACGACAAGTGGCGGGGCTGAAGCGCCAGTGCCTTCTCCAGCGCCTCCAGGGACTCCTCCCGTCGCTCCAGCGCTCTCAGACTGCCAGCAAGGTTTGCCCACAGCGCCGGCTCCCGCGGCGCGGCCGCCACAGCCCGGGAGAACAGCTTCTGCGCCTCGGCCGGCTGGCCGCGATTCATCATACGCACGCCGAGCTCATTGAGAACGGCCGGGTGGTTGGGCGCCTGTTGTGCCAGGCGCGCCAGCAATTGCTCGGACTCCCTTTGGCGACCCGCGGCGGCTTCGCGCTTGGACGCCTGAAGCATTCCCAGGATAGCGGCTTCGTCCCATTGAACCGGATTGGCACTGCTCACGGAGCAACCTGTATCGAAGGCACGATGACTGGATTGTACCGGCTCGGCGCCCGAATTGACGGCCCGGGCGGCCTGTGATTCCAATAGCGCACTCGAGGTCTCACCGGGAGCTGAGGTAGACGCTTTGACCGCAAATGACTCGATCGCCCTGGAACTGATGTCGCTGGCGGCCCGTCTGGGCTCCGATCCGGCGACTGCGCGCGCGCGCGCGCGCGAGCTGCTTGCCCGGGCACCCGATAGCCGCTCGCTTGCCCTGCTGCTGGCTTCGGCCTCACTCAAGCTCGGAGACGCCGCCGCGGCAATTGCGGCTTTGGAGCCCTGCGTTGCGCGCGAACCGCAGTCTACCGTACTGCGCCTCGAGATCGGGCGCGCCTATCGGGCTGCCGGACGAGCAGCAGATGCTGTTGCCGCGCTACGTGAAGCCGTCAGGCTGGACGCGGCGCTCGCGGAGGCCTGGCGGGAGCTGGCCGAGCTGTCGTTCACCACTGGCGACGAGTCGGGCGGCGACGCAGAGTACCTGCGCTACAGCCAGCTCATGAAGAGTCCAACCGAGTTGGCCGGTGCCAAGACCGCGCTGGTGGAGGGCCGCTTCGACACCGCGGATCAGCTTTTGGAACGCCACCTCGCCGCATCTCCAGGCTCCTCGGCCGCTTGGCGCCTACGTGGCGATGTCGGCATGCGGCGGCAGCGGTATGCCGACGCGGAAAGCTTTTTTGGACGTTGCCTGGAGATAGCGCCCGGTGATGCCGCGGCTCGCTACGGGCTCGCCAGCGCGCTACACGAATTGAACCGGTCTGAGGAAGCGTTGCCGCTGCTCGATCGTTTGCTGACGACCGAGCCCGACCAGGCCTACTACATCGAGCTCAAGGCCAAGGCGCTGCGGCAGACCCTGCGCAACGGGGACGCGATCGCGCTCTTGCGGCAAGCGGCGGTGCATCACCCGGATGCCGCGAGCCTGCTGCTGCTGTACGGTCACATCCTGCGTGAAGAGGGCGAAGCCGCGGATGCCATCGAGATCTATCGCCAGGTGACGGCTCTATCGCCCGGCGCAGGCACTGGCTGGTGGTCCCTCGCGAACACCAAGACTTACTCCTTCACGGACACCGAGCTCGCCGACATGCGCCAGCTCCTGGATTCGGGCCGGGCGGCGGGTGCGGACCGGATCCACCTGGAGTTCGCGCTCGGCAAGGCACTGGAGGACCGGGGCGAATATGAAGAATCGTTCCGGCACTACTCGCGCGGCAACACCTTGCATCGCGGCACTTTCACCTATCGTGCGCTGGCGGTCGAGCGCACGGCTCAGCGGCTTTGCGAGACGGTCACACCGGACTTCATCGAGCGACGGCGCGGGTGGGGAAGCGATCGAACCGATCCGATCTTCATAGTCGGCCTGCCGCGATCAGGCTCTACGCTGCTGGAGCAGGTGCTAGCCAGCCACTCGCAGGTCGAAGGAACGCATGAGTTGCCGGAGATCCCGGAGATCGCCGCCACCCTGGTCTTCCAGCAAGAGGGCGACGGCACCACGGTGACCAATCCGCTCGCAGCGTTGACGGCGGCGGACATCGGGACGTTCGCGGATCGCTACCTGCGACGCTGCCAGCGTTACCGCAATTCAGGGTCACCCCGATTCACCGACAAGCAACTCGGGAATTTCCGCAATGTGGCGCTCACTCACCTGATGTTCCCCAAGGCTGCGATCATCGACATCCGCCGGCATCCGATGGCTTCCGGCTTCGCCTGCTACAAGCAGCATTTTTCCCATCTGGTACCGTTCTGTTACGACCTCGAAGAGATCGCGCACTATTATCGCGACTATGTCCGCCTGATGGACCACATGGATGCGGTGTTGCCGGGCCGCGTGCATCGGGTCTATTACGAACGGCTGGTTGCGGAGCCTGAAGGGGAAGTGCGCAAGCTCCTCGACTACTGCGGCGTGCCGTTCGAGCCCGCCTGCCTGCAATTCCATGCCAACAGACGCGCGGTCCGCACGATCAGCTCGGAGCAGGTGCGCCGTCCGATCTACAAAGACAGCGTCGAGCAATGGCGGCATTACGAGCCGTGGCTCGGTCCCCTGCGCGAGGCCCTGGGCGATCTCGTCGCCGCGTATCCCCCAACGGCTACCTGAAGAGCGACGCGTCCGGGGGGCGGTTCTCGGCAGTTGTCGGCGCGGCGGGCGGCCGCGGCAGGAGAAGAATCCGTGAACGCCCGTAATCGAGAACGAGCGCGCTCACCGAGCCCAGCACATCCATGCCGATGATGGCCGCGGGGCGCGACTCGAGGTTCCAGACCTTGAAGATGGCCACATGGGTGTAGACGATGTGCAGGTGTTGGATCGCGATGGGCCCGAGCGCGATCGTGGGGGATCGAATTGCGCTACCGAGGGCGATCTGTCGGGTCACGCCGAAGACGCGCGCGGGCGACTCATCGCTGGACATCTGATGGAGTAACGCCGCGCGCAGCGCCGCGTTGCCCAAGGTGTTCGAAGCACCGGTATCGATGACGGCGGCAACGGGAATCCCGCCGATCCGCGCCTTCACTTGCAGCAGCCCTCCCATGGTGCGCGAAGCGGGAACGACCAGAAAGCCTTTCGCGGCCTGTGCGGCTGAGTTGTCGATCCAGACCCGGTTGTGTGTGAAATCGACTTCCACGTGCTCGGCGCTGAGACCGGCCATCCCCAGGATGCCATCGAGCCCCTGCAACACCGCGCCATCGACGATGGGCATTCTGACATCGGTCCGTACGACATCGCCCACCTGGAGTCGCGAAATGTTGACCCAGGGCAGCTCCTGCACGCCTGTGGCGCCCTCGACCCGCACGACCTCATCCTGAGTCAGGTGCAGGCTGAGAAGGCGTATGAGGCGGGGCGAGATCATGGAGGCATCGGCCGCGCTATCGAGCAGGAACCGGAAAGGCCCCTTGCCGTCGAGCATGACCGCCGCAACAACGCGCCCGCTGCGATCGGGCTGCGTGGGACAGGCGAACAGGGAGCTTCCGCAGCTTGCTGTAGGTGCCGGTAAACCGGACTCTGCAGACGCGATCGACGCGGCGCTCGAAGCCTTGCCGGCCGCTGCCATGGCTGGCAACGACGCTGCCAGCCAGAGCACGATCCACAGGACGGACCTCATGGCAACCTTCCGGGAAATGCCCCGGGGCGGGGAATCGCCTGCACTATACTTCCACAGGGATCCGAGAGGGTATCGCGGACAGCGAAATAACGAGCTTTGCGGGGTCGCCAGACGGGCCTTTCCGAGGGAGCTCGACCCGCCGCCCCCCAGGGCTTCGGTTACGGTCACGGTAGTTACTTAATGCAGGGAGCACAAGGTGACGCCGCCAAAGCGTTGCGCTAAGCTCATGGTTGGGCTCGTTGTGAGCTGTTTCGTTAACGCCGATAGATCGGCGAATCATGGCCACGCTGCGACTTCATCTGCTCCTCGGCACCGCCTTGATTGCCGCTGCCGGTTGCGCCCAACAGCCGGTGAGAGCCGACCACACTTCCCCGCCAGCTATGTCGTTGGCAGCGCCGGCCACGGCGGCAGCTACGGCCGCGTCGATTCAAGCGATGAAGGGCGCTGTTTCACCCAATCTTCTCCTGTTCGCGCATGACCAAGGCTACAGGCAGGTAGTCATCAAGGGCGACGACTACTATTTCTGTAAGACAGAGGACCCAATGGATTCGATAATTCCAGTCCGCCAATGTCTCGATCGGGTGCAGCTGGAGTCGTTACGGGTGCGAGTAGAGCAGCAACAGCAGCAACTCAGCAGGCGAGCTGCGGAGACGACGACAATTCACTGAATGATCAATGTGTTACGGATACTTCGGAACGCGTCGAACCAACGATCTTCGAATCGAGCGTAGACTCTCCGCCACGGGTCGACCTCGAAGGACCGCTGCAGCGCTGTCTCTGACTTGATCGGCCCGACGCTGGAATGACGATCGGCCAGCACAAATGGGAGACGAATCATGACCGCAGTGCGATTTCCCCTGCTCCTCGGCACCGCCTTGCTTGCCGCCGCCGGCTGCGCGCAACAGCCGACGAGAGCCGACTACACGGCCCCGGCGGCAATCGCGGCGACAGCGCCCAACGCGGCAACTGCCACTACTTCGGCCCAGGCGTTGACGAGCGCCTTCCCACCCCGTCTTCTCGTGTTCGCCTACGACCAGGGCTGGCGGCAGGTGGTTGTTGCCGGCAATAAGCACTATTTCTGCCGGACAGACGCCCCGCCGGGCTCGCTGATTGACAGCCGTTACTGCGTCACTCAGTGGGAGATGGAGACCGAGCAGCTTCTGGTGCAGCAGCAACAGGAGAAACTCATGCAACCGATTCCGTACCTTCCCATGAGATAGCCCTGGGCGGGCTACGGCGTCAGAGTTGGGCCTATGACGACGCCCGTCAGGTGGCGGGCGGTCATCGCCTGATTGAAGGCCGCCACGTTGCTGGCCAGGAAGGCGTCGTAGGCCTGGATGGCCGCCCGGTACTTGGGATCGAGCAGCGCCTTCTGCTGCAGGATCGCCACCCTCGGCGCATCGTCCTCCCCCTGGGGGTCCCCTTGATTTCCGTGCCAAAAGTGCCGGTACTTTGGCCGCAAATTCCTCGGCGAAATTGTGGGGCACGTCTGTAACCTGCTGAATACAAAGGCTGTTCTGTTCGTTGCAAAAACGGCA
>JBOIAB010000132.1:0-6987 GCA_050738635.1 Steroidobacteraceae bacterium | reverse complement strand
CGATTGAAGGGGCGGGCGCGCGCGGCAGCGCGCGCTCGGCGCGCTGCGACGCCTGCCAGGCGATCGCGGCCCAGACGAGCAATCCGCGGGTGTTCTGTTGGTTGGCGGGCGTCAGTCGCGCCACCGTCGCCGCCAGCTCCTGCCTCGCGGCCTGATGACGTGCGCGCAGGATCGCGAGCAACCCTGGCGGCCAGGGCGGTGTGGCGAGCGCCGCCGGTGGCACCGCCGCCCGGTCGAGCTCATCGAGCGGAATGCGTATCCTGCCGCCGCGCGCATCGCGCGCGAGATGGCCGAGGAGCTCGAGCTCGCAGAGCGCCGCGCCGCAATCGATCCAGTCGGTTGCGGCGACAGCGAGTGGTGTGACCATTGCCGCCGCCCAACGGCGGCAGTAGGCAGTGAGCTGCGCGCGGGCCTCGAACGTGGCCCGCGCCAGATCCCAGGTTGCGACATCGGTCAACCCTGCCAGGCCCGCGAGGGCGGAGTTGACCTGCGCCGCGGGCGCCAGCCGCTCCAGGTGGCTGCGCAGCTCGCGTGTCAGCGGGTGCACCGGATGACCGGCGGTGCAGCGTGCGCATTCCTCGCGCCACCACTCGAGGCGGCTGTGCGCCACCTGATGATCGACGCCGGGCCTGATACTTGCGCTCACCTCGCGCTCGATCCCGCAAAGGGCGGCAATGACCGGCTGTTGGGAGCGCGTGGAGTAGAGCCAGGCGAGAAAGCGTGGAGTCTGCGGCTCAGGAGTCTCTGACATCGCTCGGCTCGGCAGGGGCGACCGGTCGCAGCGGCTGCTCGATCGCGCCGAGCTCGGGCAGTGCCGCATCGGCGGTGACGCCGAGATTGGGGAAGCGCCGCGCCTGCGGCAGCACCTGGCGCTCGAGTGAGCCCACCGCGGAGTTGTAAGCGTCGACGGCGGCGCCGAGTCGCGAGCCGAGCCGCTCGAGATGGCCGGTGAAGGCACCGAGCCGCCGATAGAGCTCCTGACCGAGCTCACGGATCAACTTGGCGTTCTCCGCCACGGCCGTCTGCCGCCAGCCGTGGGCCACGGTTTTGAGCAGCGCGATCAGCGTCGAGGGTGTGGCAATGATGATGCCCTGCTTGAGCGCTCCATCGAGCAGCTCCGGCCGCTCGGCGAGCGCCGCCGACAGGAACTGATCGCCGGGCAGGAACAGCACCGCGAATTCCGGGCTGTGCTCGAACTGCGCCCAGTAGGCCTTGGAGGCGAGCTGACGCACCCGGGCCTCGACCTGCTGCGCATGCTTCTTCAGGGCCTGTTGCCGCAGCTCGTCCGTGGGCGCCTCGAGCGCTTCCAGATAGGCATCGAGCGGGGTCTTCACATCGACCACGAGGTCGCGGGAGTCCGGCATGTGCACGACCAGATCCGGACGCAACGCCCCCTCGGGGCCGAAGAGGTGCAGCTGCTCGGTGAAATCGCAATGCTCGCTGAGCCCGGCGAGCTCGATGAGGCGGCGCAGCGTCAACTCGCCCCAGCGGCCGCGCACTTCCGGACGGCGTAGCGCCGTAACGAGGTTGCGCGTTTCCCGCTGCAGCTGTGTCTGACCGCTCGCCAGTGACTCGATCTGGGTGCGCAGCGTCGTGTAGGCCTGCTGCCGCTCGCGCTCCAGCGCCTGCGCCTGTTGCTCCGTGTGCTCGATCGCCGTGCGCAACGGCGCGACGAGCTGCGCTATGGCGGTCTCGCGCTCCTTGAGACTGCTCTCTGCGATCGCCTGGTCACGTCCGAGCGCCTCGCGCGCGAGCCGCAGAAAAAGCTCACTGTTGGCGCGTAGCGTCTCCCCGGCAACGGAGTCGAACGAGGCGCGCAGGTGCGCCTCGGATTTGTCGGAGCGCAGCTGTCCGAGGAAAAACCCGAGCGCCGCGCCGACGACGAGCGAGGCTGCTGCGATCAGCAAATAGAGCATGGCTGGGCTACCCCTGCGCCAGCTCGAGGTGCACGAGATAGTTGACCGCGGGGTCGCGTGTCAGACGGCAGGTCTCGGTGTAGGGGTTGAGTTCGATGCCGGCCATGGCTCGCGGCGTGAGGCCGGCGGCACGCGCCCAGCGCGCGAGCTCCGACGGGCGGATGAGGCGGTCGTATTCGTGGGTGCCGCGCGGCAGAAGCTTGAGCACGTACTCGGCGCCGACGATCGCCATGAGGAAGGACTTGAGGTTGCGGTTGAGTGTCGAGACGAATACCGAGCCGCCGGGACGCACGAGGCAGGCGAGCGTCGCCAGCATGCGCGCCGGCTGCGGCACGTGCTCCAGCATCTCCATGCAGGTGATGACATCGAAGCTCTGCGCGTCGCTCGCCGCGAGCTCCTCCGCCGACGCCACGCGGTAGTCGACCTCGAGGCCTTCCTCGGCCGCGTGCAGGCGTGCCACTTCGACCATGCCGGGGGCGAGATCGATTCCGCTGACCCTGGCGCCATGGCGCGACAGGGCCTCACTGAGCAGACCGCCGCCACAGCCGACGTCGAGCGCGCGCGCGCCGCCGAGGCGCGCGTGCTCGGCGACGAATCCGAGCCGCACCGGATTCAGCAGATGCAGCGGACGGAACTCGCCGCGCGGGTCCCAGAAGCGGTGCGCCAGCGCGTCGAATTTCGACAGCTCGCCGCGGTCGGCATTGGGTGGCAGCTCCATGGACATGCGCATCATGCCTATATGCTAACATTCCCGGATGCCCGAAATCGCCCGAGAAATCCTGCTGGTCAGTCTCGAAGACGAGATGCGGCAGTCCTACCTCGACTATGCCATGAGCGTCATAGTCGGGCGCGCGCTGCCCGACGTCCGCGACGGCCTGAAGCCCGTGCACCGGCGCGTGCTCTTCGCCATGCGGGAGCTCGGCAACGAGTGGAACAAAGCCTATAAAAAGTCCGCCCGCGTGGTGGGCGATGTGATCGGCAAGTACCACCCGCACGGCGACACGGCGGTGTACGACACCATCGTGCGCATGGCGCAGCCGTTCTCGCTGCGCTACCTGCTGGTCGATGGCCAGGGTAATTTCGGCTCCGTCGACGGCGACATGCCGGCGGCCATGCGCTACACCGAGGTGCGCATGTCGCGCATCGCGCACGAGCTGCTCGCCGATATCGAAAAGGACACCGTCGATTTCACCCCGAACTACGACGAGTCGGAGCTCGAGCCGTCGGTCCTGCCGACGAAGATCCCGCACCTGCTCGTCAACGGCCAGACCGGCATCGCGGTCGGCATGGCGACCAACATCCCGCCGCACAACCTCACGGAGATCGTCAACGCGTGCCTCGCGCTCCTCGATGATCCGACGCTGACGCTCGCGGCCCTGATGCAGCATGTGCCGGGACCCGATTTCCCCACGGGCGGCATCATCAACGGCGCGCTGGAGATCGCGACCGCCTACCGTACCGGCCGCGGCCGGCTGTCGGTGCGCGCGCGGGTCAACATCGAGGAGGTCGGCAAGGGCGACCGGCAGGCCATCGTCATTACGGAGCTGCCGTATCAGGTCAACAAGGCGCGCCTGATCGAGCGCATCGCGCAGCTCGTGCGCGAGAAGCTGATCGAGGGCATCGCCGGCGACGGTCTGCGCGATGAATCGGATAAGGACGGCATGCGCGTCGTCATCGAGTTGAAGCGCGGCGAAGTGGCCGAGATCGTCCTCAACAACCTGTATACGCAGACGCCGAGGGAGACGGTGTTCGGCATCAACATGGTGGCGCTGCAGGACGGCCAGCCGAAGCTGATGGCGCTGAAGGAAATGCTCGACGCCTTCATCCGCCACCGGCGCGAGGTGGTCACGCGCCGTACCATTTTCGATCTCGCCAAGGCGCGCGAACGTGCCCACATCCTCGAGGGTCTCGCGGTGGCGCTCGCCAACATCGACGAGGTGATCGCGCTCATCAAGGCGGCACCCGCGCCCGCCGAGGCGCGCGTCGCGCTGATCGCACGCGGCTGGCAGCCGGGAGCAGTGACCGCGCTCCTCGAGCGCGCGGGCTCGATTTCCACCCGCCCCAGCGGACTGCCCGCGGCTGCAGGGCTCGCCAACGGTGAATACCGGCTGTCGGAGGCGCAGGCGCAGGCCATCCTCGACATGCGCCTGAACCGTCTCACGGGCCTCGAGCAGGACAAGATCATTGCCGAATACCAGGAGCTGCTGGCGCGCATCGCCGACCTGGGCGACATCCTGGCGCGCCCGGAGCGGCTCACCGCGGTGATTCGCGGGGAGCTCATCGAGGTCCGCGACGCCTACGGCGATGCCCGCCGCACGGAGATCAACCGCGAGCACCTCGACCTCAGCACCGAGGATCTCATCGAGCCGCAGGATGTGGTCGTGACGCTCTCGCATACCGGCTACGCGAAGTCGCAACCGCTCTCGGAGTATCAGACGCAGCGCCGCGGCGGCCGCGGCAAGGCGGCCACCGCCGTCAAGGACGAGGACTTCGTCGAGAAGCTCTTCGTCGCCCACACCCACGATACCGTGCTCTGCTTCTCCAGCCGCGGCAAGGTCTACTGGCTCAAGGTCTACGAGCTGCCGCATGCGGGGCGCAGCTCTCTCGGCAAGCCGATGGTGAACCTGCTGCCGCTCGAACCGGGAGAGAAGATCAACGCGCTGCTGCCCGTGAAGCAGTATGACGAGCAGCACTACATCTTCATGGCGACCAGCCAGGGCACCGTGAAGAAGACACCGCTCACCGCGTTTTCGCGCCCCCGTCCGAGCGGCATCATCGCCGTCGACCTGCACGATGACGACCGGCTGGTCGGTGTTGCGATCACCGACGGAGAGCAGGAGATCATGTTGGTCTCGAGCGGCGGCAAGGCCATCCGCTTCGCGGAAAGCGAGGTCCGTCCCATGGGCCGCGAGGCCGCCGGCGTGCGCGGCATCAAGCTGGCGGATGGCCAGGAGCTCATCGCGCTCATCGTCGTCGGTCAGGGCGATGGCCGCGGCGCCGTGCTCACGGCTTCTGCCTCGGGCTACGGCAAGCGTACGCCCGTGAGCGACTTCCCCGTGCACGGCCGCGGCGGCCAGGGCGTCATCGCGATGCAGACCTCAGACCGCAACGGCACCACTGTCGCGGCGCTGCAGGTGCTGCCCGGGCAGGAAATCATGCTGATCAGCTCGACGGGCACACTGGTGCGCACGGGCGTGGACGAGGTATCCGAGCTCGGACGCAACACCCAGGGTGTGCGCCTCATCCGCCTCTCCGAGGGCGAGCGTCTGGTCGGCATCGAGCGCATCGAGAGCCTGGAGGGCGAGTCCGCGGAAGAGAGCGGACCCAGCGAAGGCGACCGCCCCCCGGCCTGAGGCCGATATTCCCAAAAGTTATTACGCACTGGGCGGCGATTGGTACTATCGCTGACTCCCTGGTCTCCTTACCCGACCCCGGAAGGCACTCGTGCGCGTATTCAATTTCGCCGCAGGCCCGGCGGCGCTGCCGCTGGAAGTTCTCGAGCAGGCCCGCGAGGAGCTGCTCGACTGGCGCGGCAGCGGCATGTCGGTCATGGAGGTCAGCCACCGCAGCAAGGCGTTCGTCGCCGTCGCCGAGGAGGCGGAAAGCGTGCTGCGTGCGCTGCTCGCGATTCCGGCCGGCTACAAGGTGCTCTTCCTCCAGGGGGGCGCGAGCGCGCAGTTCGCGGCCATACCGATGAATCTCACCGCCCCGGGAGCGGTTGCCGACTACGTCAATACCGGCTCCTGGTCGAAGAAGGCGATCGGCGAGGCGAAGCGGCTGCAGGTCAAGGTCAACGTTGCGGGCGATGCGGCCGGCTCGAGCTATACCACCGTGCCGGATGAAGGCAGCCTGACGCTGTCAGCCGGCGCGTCCTATCTGCACTACACGCCGAATGAGACAATCGGTGGAGTGGAATTCCCCTACGTACCGCGGACGGACGGGGTGCCGCTCGTTGCCGACATGTCCTCGACCATCCTCTCCAGACCGATCGACGTCGCGAAGTTCGCCGTCATCTACGCTGGCGCGCAAAAGAACATCGGCCCGTCGGGTCTTTGTGTCGTGATCGTACGCGAGGATCTTCTCGGCAACGCCCGTCCCGGGACCCCAACTGTGTGGGATTACCAGGCGATGGCTGCCGAGGGCTCCATGGTCAACACGCCGCCGACCTTCGGCTGGTACATCGCCGGGCTGGTCTTCAAATGGCTGCGGGCGCAGGGCGGCCTCGAGGCGATGGCGACGCGCAACCGCGCCAAGGCGCAGCTCCTCTACGGCACCATCGACGACTCCGGCTTCTACCGCAATCCGGTGGCGAAGCCGGCCCGCTCCTGGATGAACGTGCCCTTCACGCTGGCGCGACCGGAGCTCGATCAGACCTTCATCACCGAGGCCAAGGCCGCCGGCCTGGTGAGCCTCGAGGGCCACCGCTCGGTCGGCGGCATGCGCGCCAGCATCTACAACGCGATGCCGCTCGAGGGCGTGCAGGCGCTGGTCGCCTTCATGAAGGAATTCCAGCGCCGCCACGGCTGACAGTTCCATGAAGTACCGCATCCTGACTCTCAACAACATCAGCGCCCGTGGGCTCGAGCGCCTGCCGCCCGACCGTTACGAGGTCGCATCGGGCCTGGAGCGTCCGGATGCCATCCTGGTGCGCTCCGCCGACATGCACGGCACCGCGATACCGGACACCGTGCGGGCGGTGGGCCGCGCCGGCGCCGGCGTCAACAATATCCCGGTCGCCGCGCTCAGCCGCCGCGGCATACCGGTCTTCAACGCTCCCGGCGCCAATGCCAACGCCGTCAAGGAGCTGGTGCTCGCGAGCCTCTTTCTCGCGGTGCGCAACGTCTGCCAGGCCTGGGCCTTCGCGCGCTCGCTGAGCGGCGATGATCAGGCGCTCGATGAGGCGGTGGAAAAAGGCAAGAAAGCCTTCGTCGGCTTCGAGCTTCCCGGACGCACGCTCGGGGTCGTGGGCCTCGGGGCGGTCGGCGTCGAAGTGGCCAACTCCGCGGAAGCGCTCGGCATGAGCGTTCTCGGCTACGATCCGCAGATCACGGTGCAGCGCGCCTGGCAGCTC
>JBOIAB010000131.1:0-31174 GCA_050738635.1 Steroidobacteraceae bacterium | reverse complement strand
CGCCAGGCTGGACAGGCCGAGAGTGCTGTAGGGCAGGCGCAGCGCGAGCGTGCGCTTGGCCCCGGCGTTGTTCGAGATATTTCGCCTAGACTTGCGGCTCATCAGACATCTCCCCCTCGAAAGAAATGGACGTTGCAAGAAAACAACGGACGGCATCGCCATCGGTCGGCCGATGCCCTGGATCTAAATTCGGAAGCCCCCTGACGCCATGGTGCTCACTGCTACACGCTCTATATGGTAGCGCTACCTTAACGTGGATCGAGTATGTGCCTGTTCTTCGGCCCATGTCAACTGTCGTTGTGTGCGGCTGACGCTTCGGCTTTCTGGAGCGCGATTTCCCCATATGTACTGTTTGCGCCAGCCCGCGCACTGATGGCTCGCCCGCAACCGCCGTGGGTACGGTGTAGCTCATCGCAGCGCTATGGTTGCGTGAACACCGGTGCCGTTACCGTAGCCTCGGCCATCGCGACACCGAGCCCAGGGCCCCTTGGGCGCCCTGGATCTTCGCGGCCTGGCGTTGTGCCAGTGCCACGCCGACATGGCGGCCGGCGTGACAGCGCTATCATTGCGCAGCAGATGACGCTTTGCAAGGCGGACGCTACCCTGCGCCCCACCCTTCGGGCTTTTGCCGGCAAATCCAACGATTGCGAGTCTCCATGCGAACTTGGCTGAAGACAGCGGTGGCAGTAGGCCTGGTTGCCACGGTGCCGGCGCTCGTGGCGCATGCCCAGATTCGATACACCGCCAGCCCCGCGCAGCTGCTGGTGGCCGGCAAGCCCTTCCTCATCCTGGGCGGAGAGCTCGGCAACTCCTCTGCCGGCACCGCTGCGCAAGCGGACGCCATCCTGCCGCGGCTCGCGGCGCAGCATTTCAACACGGTGTTGGTGCCCGTCGCCTGGGATGAGATCGAGCCCGCCGAGGGGCGCTTCGACTTCGCCATCCTCGATCACTGGATCGCGGTCGCGCGGCAACGGAATCTTCATCTGGTGCTGCTCTGGTTCGGCAGCTGGAAGAACGCCTTCTCGAGCTACGCGCCGCGCTGGGTGCTGGCCGACACCGGACGTTTTCCGCGCGCACGGGCGGCGGACGGATCGGCGCTGCCGATCCTCTCGGTTTTCGGCAGCGAGACACAGCAGCGCGACGGCGCGGCATTCGCCGCACTGATGGGCCACGTGCGCACTGTTGACTCCGGCCGTGACACCATCCTCATGGTGCAGGTGGAGAACGAGGTCGGCTATGTCGGGCTCGGCGGCCGCGACCGCTCCGCCGCGGCCAACCGGCTGTTCGCCGGGCCCGTGCCGCCGCCGCTTCTCGCCGCGCTGCGGCACGCCAGTACGCGCCTGCCGCGTCGGCTCGCCGCTGACTTCAGATCCGCCGGGCGGGACTGGGCCGACTCCTTCGGCGACAGCGCCGATGAAGTCTTCATGGCCTGGTACTACGCGCGCTTCATCGGGCAGGTGGCGCAGGCGGGCAAGCGCCAGTATCCGCTACCGATGTACATGAACGCGCAGTTGCCGGCACCGGACGAGCGCGCCGGGGATTATCCGAGCGGCGGCCCCTACCCGCTCACCCAGCCCATCTACCGCGCCGCGGCGCCCCCCGTCGACTTCTACGCCCCCGACATCTACTGGCCGGACTTCGAGCACTGGGTGAGGAGCTACCAGGAGCAGGGAAATCCGGCGTTCATCCCCGAATCGCGCCTGAGCCTCGCGCCCTACAACGCCCTCTATGCCTTCGGTCAGGCACGGGCAATCGGCTTTTCGGCGTTTGGAGTGGATGACGCGCCGCCCACCACGGCGCGCGACACGCCCAGACTCGCCGACGTCTATCAGATCCTGAGCGAGCTTGGGCGCAGCTTCATAGACGCGCAGACGCGCGGACAGACCCGCGGCTTGGTGCTTCACTTGACGAGCCCTCGTCCGTTTCAGACGGTCGCACTCGACGGCTACCTCTTCCGCGCCACCCTCGCGAGATCCTGGCCGACCCAACAGCCACTCACTGCTGACGGCGCGATGATCGTCATGCAATCCGCGCCCGATGATTTTTATATCCTCGGCAGCGGGCTCACGGTATCGTTCCTGCGCGATCCGGACGTCGACGATCATCTTGCCGGTATCGCCGGCATCGCCGAGTTGGCCTGGAAGAACGGCCGCTGGACGATCGCGCAGCAGATGAACGGTGATCAGAGCGACCAGGGACGGGAGCTGCTGCTGGACGCGCATGCCATGCATTTGTACCGGGTGAGGCTCTACCACTATCCGGCGCACTGAAGGGCGCGCGGCCCGACAATGACGAACGATGTGACAGCCCAGGTCGAGGCAGCTTTGCGCGAGGCGCATTCATTGCATCGCGCGGGCCGGCTGGATGAGGCCCGGACGCTCTGTCTCAAGGCTCTGCGCTTGCGGCCAGGCCAGCTTCAGGGAACGATGCTGCTCGGCATCATTGCCGCCCAGACCGGTGATCCCGCGCGTGCCGTGGCGCTCTTCGGTGAAGTCCTGCAGCTCGATCCGCGCAACCTCGCCGCGCACAACAACCAGGGCAATGCCCTGCGCGCCCTGCGTCAGCCGGCGGCCGCGCTCGCGAGCTACGACCGGGCGCTCGGGCTGCAACCCGATCAGGCGCCGACCCACAACAGCCGTGGCAAGGCCCTCTTCGATCTGGGACGCTACGACGCTGCCCTCGCTAGCCATGACCAGGCCGTCGCGCTGCAACCCGACTACGCGGCGGCTTACTTCGAACGC
Organism: Steroidobacteraceae bacterium; assembly: GCA_050738635.1. Taxonomy (GTDB): domain Bacteria; phylum Pseudomonadota; class Gammaproteobacteria; order Steroidobacterales; family Steroidobacteraceae; genus 13-2-20CM-66-19. The sequence goes on along the minus strand of JBOIAB010000131.1, from coordinate 28,433 downwards.
GGCAGAGCACTCGCCGCGCTGATGCGCTTCGAGGCGGCGATCGCCAGCCTCGACAGGGCCACTGCCCTCGGCTTCAACCATCCGGGCGCATGGTACGTGCGCGGCAACGCGTTGTATTCGCTCGAGCAGTTCCAGGCGGCAGTGGCCAGCTACGACCGGGCCATTGCGCTCGAGCCGAAGGATGCGCGCGCGCATCACAACCGCGGCAACGCGCTCGCCATGCTCGGGCAGTACGAAAGCGCCGTCGCGAGCTATGATCAGGCGATCGCGCTCGATGCCACTCTGCCCTCATCACACGGCGAGCGTCTGCACGCCAGGATGCAACTCGCCGACTGGCGCGACTTTGCGCCGGAAGTGGCGCGACTGACGGCGCGCATCGAGCGCAACGAGGCCGCATCCAATCCCTTCGTCGTGCTCGCCCTCTGCGACTCACCACCGCTGCAGAAGCTGGCCGCGCGCAATTGGGTGCGGCAGAAATATCCGCCCGACGGCGCGCTCGGGCCACTGCCGCTACGCGCCCGGCGCGAGCGCATACGCGTCGGCTACTTCTCCGCCGATTTCCGCGCGCATGCGACTTCCTCCCTCACGGCGGAGCTCTTCGAGACGCACACTCGCGCGCGGCTCGAGCTGACCGCCTTCTCCTTCGGCGAGCATACCCGGGACGAGATGCGCCGGCGGGTGGCGGCGGCCTTCGATCGCTTTCTCGATGTGCGGCAACAGTCCGACCATGACATCGCGCGGCTCGCGCGCAGCCTGGAGATCGATATCGCGGTCGACCTCGGCGGCTTCACCCGCGGCAGCCGCCCCGGAATCTTCGCGCTGCGGGCGGCGCCGCTGCAGGTCAGCTATCTGGGTTACCTCGGCACGATGTCGGCCGCCTACATCGACTACCTGATCGCCGACGACAGCATCATCCCGCAGGAACTGCGCCACCACTATGCGGAAAAGATCGTTTACCTGCCGAGCTACCAGGTCAACGACTCCACGCGGCGCATCGCGCCGCTGCAATTCAGCCGGCAGCAGCTCGGGCTGCCGCCCGCCGGCTGCGTCTTCTGTTGTCTCAACTCCACCTACAAGCTCACGCCGGGCACTTTCGACGGCTGGATGCGCATCCTGACGCGAGCGCCCGGCAGTGTCCTTTATCTCCTCGGCGGCAGCCCGGCGCTCGAGCGAAATCTGCGCGGCGAGGCGCAGGCGCGCGGCGTCGCGTCCGAGCGGCTCGTCTTCGGCGCGAGACTACCGCCCGCCGAATATCTCGCCCGCTATCGCACCGCCGACCTGTTCCTCGATACGCTGCCGTACAACGCGGGCACGACCGCCAGCGATGCACTGTGGGCAGGTTTGCCGGTACTCACCCGCACGGGCGCGACGTTTGCGGGCAGGGTCGGCGCGAGCCTGCTGAGGGCCGTGGGGCTGCCGGAGCTCATCGCTTCGTCAGCGGATGAGTACGAACGGCTGGCCATCGAGTTGGCCAACAACCCGCAGCGGCTGGCCGGCATCAGGGCAAAGCTCGCCGCGAGCCTGCCGACGGCGCCGCTCTTCGATACCGCCGCATCCACCAGGCACCTGGAGGCGGCTTACGCGATAATGTACGACCGCTACGTAGCCGGGCTGGCGCCCGAAACCATCCGCGTGGATGCCTGAGCAGCCGGCTGGCCGACTAGGCGACCAGCCGGAACAACTCATCCCGAACCTGCCGGACTACATCCTCCCAGGTTCCCGCTATCTGCTGGCGAAAGAGGCGCACGGACGGATACCACGGACTGTCGCTGCGGCCGAGCAGCCAGCGCCAGCAGCCATCGAAGCGGCTCAGGAGCCACGTCGGCTTGCCCAGAGCGGCGGCGAGGTGCGCCGTCGCCGTGTCGACGGAGACGACCAGGTCGAGGTTCTCGATCAAGGCGGCCGTCTGCGCGAAGTCGGACAGCTCCCGCGTCTGATCCAGCAACCGCAGATCGCCCGCGCTGCCGCGCAGCTCCCGCGCCTCGGCCTCGGCCGGCTGACCTTTCTGCAGGCTGACATACTCGATCCGCGGGTGTTGCAGCTCGAGCAGCCGCCGCAGCCCGATGTTGCGGCGTGCATTGGCCGACCACCACTGCGGTTCGTCGGGCCGCAAGCCGCCGGACCAGACGAGTCCGACTCTGAAGCCGCGCCGCTCCCCGAGACGTACCCGCCAGCGCTCGACCAGCTCCGGCTCGCCAGTCAGGTAGCGGTGCGCGGCGGGGATGCTCTCGAGCGTCGTGCCGAACGCCAGCGGCAGACTCATGAGCGGACACTGAAAATCCACATCGCCCGCCGGCTCGTCGCGCGCGATGACACGAGCGACTCCCTCGAGCCCGCCCAGCAGGCGCGTGAGCGCGGCGGGAACCTCGAGAACAACCTGCGCGCCTCGCTCGCGGACCAGGCGCGCGTATCTGCAAAACTGCAGCGTATCGCCATACCCCTGCTCCGCATGCAGCAGGATGGTCCTGCCCGCCAGAGGCTCGCGCCCCAGCCATAGCGGCAGGGAGCTGTGGCGCCGGTCGCGACAGAGCGCGCTCTGCGTGTCGCGCCAGCGCCATTCGTATTCCGCCCAACCGGCGGCGAAACGGCCCAGGCGCAACAGCGTGATGGCGCGATTGACATGCGCCGCGGCGTAGTCCGGCTGCAGAGCGATGGCGCGCTCGCAGCTCGCCAGCGCCTCCTGCGGCCGCCCGAGGCAGTCGAGGGCGCAGCCGCGATTCGCATGCGCCGCCGCGAGGTTGGGTTCGAGCGCGATGGCCCGATCGAAACTCTCAAGCGCCGCCTCGAACCTGCCCAACTCCTGCAGCGCGGCGCCCCGGTTGAGGTAGGGGTTGGCGAATTTCCCCTGCAGCGCGAGCGCGCGCTCGTAGCTCGCGACCGCTTCCTCGAACCGACGGGCCCGCAGCAGCGCCGAGCCGCGATTCGACCAGGCGACGAAGCTGCCGGGATTGAGCGCCAGACAGCGATCGTAGGCTTCGATGGCCGGCTCATAGCGCTCGAGGTCATGCAGCGCATCGCCGCGCGTCTGCTGCGCACCGGCGTTGCGCGGATCTATCGCCAGCGCCGCTTCACAGGCGACGAGAGCCGCCGCCGCCTGCCCCCGCTGCAGATGAATGGAGCCGAGCAGATGCAGCGCACCCGCATGTCGCGGCTGCTGACGCAGAATCTGCTGGTACAGCTGCTCCGCGGAACCTATGTCGCCGCGTTTGTGCAGCGCCACCGCGCGCGCGAAAGTCGGATCCTCACTCACCCGCGTCATTATCGCTCCGGGCACTTATTGTGACCGCTATCATTTTCATTTGACAGCGCTGTCAGCGCGTGGGATTCTGCCGTCCTAATATGCGCTTAGCCAAGAACGAGCATTCGGGGGTCGTGATCCTGGCGCTGGGGGCCATTCTCTCAGGACTCTTCGCGTCCGCTCAGGTCCGCGGCGCCGAGCCGCCCGCCACCATTCACCCGGACATCTGGCCGCAGACACGGCCGCAGCTGCCGCCCGATCCCGCGCTCGAGCGTCAGGTGAATGCCCTCCTCGCCGACATGACGCTAAAGCAGAAGGTCGGACAGCTCATCCAGGGCGATATTTCCACCCTCACCCCCGCGGACCTTCGCCAGTATCCGCTCGGCTCGGTCCTTAACGGCGGCAACTCCAAGCCCGGCGGCAACATGCTGGCGCCGCCCTCCGCCTGGCTCGGCCTTGCCAACCAGTTCTATCTCGCCTCGATGGCGCGCTCTCATGGCCCGCACCCCGTGCCGGAGTTCTGGGGCATCGATGCCGTCCACGGCAACAACGACGTCTACGGCGCGACCATCTTTCCGCAGAATGTCGGCCTCGGCGCCGCGCACGACCCGACGCTGATGCGCCTCATCGGTGGGGTGACCGCGGAGGAAGTGCGCGCCATCGGCCTCGACTGGACTTTCGGCCCGACTCTCGCGATCGTCAGTGACAACCGCTGGGGACGCAGTTACGAAAGTTATTCCGCCGACCCGGCGATCGTGCGCCGCTACGCGCGTGCCATGGTGTTGGGTCTGCAGGGCAAGCCCGGCACGGCGCAGTTTCTCGACGCGCGGCACGTGATCGCCACGCCCAAGCACTACCTCGGCGATGGTGGCACGCACGGCGTCGACCAGGGCGACAACACGGAGAGCGAGACCGAGCTGCGCGACAGCGACGGCGCGGGCTACCCGGTAGCGGTCGCAGCCGGCGCACAGTCCGTAATGGTCTCCTTCTCCAGCTGGCATGGAGTGAAGATGGCCGCCAACGCAGGGCTGCTCACCGGCGTGCTCAAGGACCGCTGGCACTTCGACGGCTTCACGGTGGGCGATTGGAATGCGCACGGCCAGGTGCCCGGCTGCACGGATGCCAGCTGCCCGCAAGCGCTCGCCGCGGGCCTCGACATGTTCATGGCGCCCACCGACTGGAAGCAGCTCTACGGCAACACCCTGCAGCAGGTGCGTTCGGGGCAGATACCGCGCGCGCGGCTGGATGATGCCGTGCGGCGGATCCTGCGGGTGAAGCTGCGTGACCGGCTGTTCACGGAGGGGCCGCCCGTCTCCCGGCCGCTCGCCGGTCATTTCGCTCTCCTCGGCTCGCCGCAGCATCGCGCGATTGCGCGCCGCGCCGTGCGCGAATCGCTCGTGTTGCTGAAGAACCAGGACCATGTGCTGCCCCTGAAGCCGCACCAGCGGGTGCTCGTCGCGGGCGACGACGCCGACGACATCCCGAGGCAGTGCGGCGGCTGGACCCTCACCTGGCAAGGCACGGAGACGACCAACAAGGACTTTCCTCACGGCGAGTCGATCTGGCACGGCATTGCGCAGACGGTGCGCGCCGCGGGCGGTGAAGCCGTGCTCAGCCCCGATGGCGCCTTCAAACAGAAGCCCGACGTCGCCATCGTCGTTTACGGCGAGAAGTCGTATGCCGAGTTTCAGGGCGATGTGCCCAATCTTGCTTTCAGCCCGGGGGACGACAGCGATCTGCAGCTCCTGCGGCGTCTGCACGCCGCAGGCATCCCGGTCGTCTCGGTCTTCCTTTCGGGCCGGCCCCTGTGGGTGAATCCGCAGCTCAACGCGTCGACCGCGTTCGTGGCCGCCTGGCTCCCGGGATCCGAGGGTGACGGCGTCGCCGACGTTCTCTTTCGTAAGCCGGACGGCGCGATCCGCTACGACTTTCACGGCACACTGTCCTTCTCCTGGCCGCGCACGCCGCTGCAGTTCGGCAGCGACACGCCCGGCAAGCCACTCTTTGCGCTCGGCTATGGGCTGCGCGACGCGAGCGATGGCAACCTGGCGCAGCTCCCGGAAGCCTCCGGTCTACCTTCGGCCGCGTTGGTCGACAACAAGGCATTTTTCGGCTTCGGCCGCACCGGCTCCGGCTGGCGCTGGGCTGTCGCCGACGACGCCGGCGCGAGCCCCGTGGCACGTGGCATTGGTGCGTCCGATAGCGGACGACTGACTCTCACGGCGACCGATAGGACCAGGCAGGAAGACTCGCGGCAGCTGCGCTGGTCGGGCGGGCAGTCGACCGCGGAAATCACCGGCGCCACCGCGATCGACCTGACACGCCAGACCAACGGACAGATGGCCCTGGGCTTGGACTATCGGCTGCAGCAGGCGCCGAGCGCCGCGGTCACGATCGGCATGGGCTGCGGCGCCTCCTGCGGCGGAACGGTGCCCATCACATCAGCCCTGCGTGCCGCGCCTCGCGGCCAATGGCGGCACCTCGACATCCCTCTCGCCTGCTTCGCCTCGGCTGGCGAGAACATGAGCCACGTGTGGACGCCGTTCGCGCTGCAAACTGCCGGCACGCTGACACTCGCCATCAGCAGCATCCGGCTGGAGAGCGGCACGGCAGGCGCCGTGGCCTGCGGTCACTGACCTTCGGGGAAGAGCGCCTGCAGAACCTTCACGCTCGTCTCCATCGGCATCTTCTTGATGAGCGAGCGCATGAGCTGCTTCTTCAGATAAATGACCTGCGCCTCGGACAAGTGACCGAGCATGCCGCGCCGTTCGGGCGGCAGGTGCGCAACCGGATCGCCGTTGGTCTGGAATACGTAATGATCGAACATCAGCCGCCAGGTCTCGCGCCGCTCGGCGGGCAGCGAGCGCAGCGCCAGCAGTGAGTGCACCAGCGCGCCGAAGGGCTCCGCCGCCCACTCGGCCGGCTCGCACCACCAGAAGTTGAGCGAGAAGTTGACCGGCTCGAGCGCCTCCACGTTGTGCCACCAGAGGCTCGGGATGAAGATGGCGTCGCCCGGTCCGACCTCCGCCGCGGTTGCGACGGCAAGCGCGTCGGCGAAGCGCGGATAGCGCTCCAGGTCCGGTGCCGCGACTCTCACCATGCTGGTCGGCTGCCCGCCGGGAGAGAGCTCGAGCGGTCCGATATAGAGGTTGACGAGCTGGTCCGGGGGAAAGAAGGTGAAGCGCTTGCGTCCGGTGACCGTGCAGTTGATGCCTTCCATGTTGTCGTAGTGCGTGGCGGCCGTGACCGCATTGCCCAGCCATACATACGACCACGCCGACTTGCCCATCTCGGCCAGCATGGGCAGGTTGTTCTCGATGCGGATCTGCGGAAAATAGCGCTCCACCGCGCGCGCGCCGGTATAGATCGCCGGCGGCTCGGGAAGGTTCCTGCAGGCCAGAATCTTCGCCAGCGCGCCGTGCAGCGGCTGCTCCTGGTACTCGAAGTTCAGGCCGCTCATGTCGTCACGATAGAAATAGACGCCCTTGATCTCCGGGCGCCCGATCATGATCTTGAGCGGCTGGCCCGGGTCGCGAGCCCGGACGTACTCGAGCAGAGCCTCGGGGGATTGGGCGGCCGCGCGCACGCTCGGCCATTGCGCCACGAATCCCTTCAGCACCGCCGGCTGGTCACGCGGAATGATCTCCTCGCGCAGCATTTGGAGATCGACATCGGCCCACTCCCGTACTCGTTGCATCCAACAGTCCTAACGCGCTCGCGTGTCAGCTGAAACCATACCACGTGGCCGCGCGCACGGACCCTTCGCTTACACTTGCTTACAGTTGTAGAATCAATCCCGCGGCTGTCCAAAAACGATCCCGCGTCCATCGGTACCGACATATACGCGCCCGAAGACGCGTGGATCCCCGGTGATGCAGCGGAAGCGCTGGCCGTACTGGTGCCGGGGATCGTTGATGCGAATCCACGAGACACCCCTGTCATCGGAGCGCCAGATCGCATAAAGGCCCTCTTTCCGGCCGAGCGCATACAGCGCCGGATAATGATGGCCCGGCGGCGCTTTGCCGAACCCGAGAGCCGTGATGAATATGCCGCCATCCACTCGGGCGAACGACCGGCCCGCATTGGCGGAATGAAACAGTCCCTGGCGCGAGAGCAGCCATAAGTCGCCGCGCTGCCGCGGAGTCGCAATGAGTGGCCACTGTTGTTCGGCCGATCCCGGCAGATCGTCCTTAAGACTCGCCGGCAGTCCGCGGCTGGTGCGTCGATGAAACGTCATGCCGCCATCCGTGCTCACGAAAAGTGAGGAGCTGCGGAAGTCGAGCGCATAAAACGCTTCCGGTGCCACCCGGTCCGCGATTGGATGTGCTCCCGCCGGAAGCCCGTGCGCTGGCATCCATGATCGACCGCGGTCGCGGGTGACTAGAGGCACCGACGCCGTGATCACGAATACGTGTCCGTCTGCGGAGACTGAGATTGCAGACGTCTTGCCCGACGGCCGCAACGGTTGCCATGATCGGCCGTAATCCAGCGAAAACGCTAGTGTTGGCGCTCCCGGGCCAGCATCCGGAGCGGGCGCACGCGCCGGCGTCCCGCCGCGGACCACAACACTGGGATCCAATGCGGCGTAGTCGATCTCGTCCGTGTTGGCAAACACCGGATGGGTAAACTGCTCGCGAGGTGAGCGCGCCAAATCCTCGTGCACGAATCCGCTGATGTCGCCGAAGCCGCTGAGGAGGTGGGGTCCCTTCGGTGGACTGGCCAACGTGAGAACTGCCGTTTGCTCAATGCCCCGAACCCACGGTTTCCACAGGATGCGCCTGCCCTCATTCGCATTGAGCAGCTCCCGCGTGGCATAAACGGTTGCACCCGTCGTGTACGCCATGTGCCTGGAATCGAAAGGATCGATCGCAACGCCCGCCATCCACCAGCCGAAATCCGCCTGCGGTTTTCCCCAGAGGAGAAACGGCGTTGCCGCGACGTCCCGCCGGCTCAGCGGGCGTAGATTCCGCCAGGTGCGCCCGCCATCCGTCGTGCGCCAGAGGATATCGCTCAGGTGCCAACGGTTGAGCGTCGCGACCACCAGAGTCCCCGAAAGCTCTGCGTCGACGCTGAGTCCCATGTACCCACCAGGCGCGCGCTGAGCACCTCGCTCGGGCGTGATGTCGATCCACTGCCCCGAATGCGTGTCGTAACGGAAGACCGCCCCGTCAGTCACACCGTTAGGTCCGACTCCGTTGCTATAGGTGATGTACAGGACGCCCTGCGAATCGAGCTCGGCATGAACCGGAAGCAGAGTGGCGCCCGGCTGATCCGGCACCACGGTCCAGCTTGCCCCGCCATCCTCGGAACGGTAAAGGTGTTGGGGCCCCGCATCGGTCACGCCAACGAAGATGTGTCGCGAGCGCTGCCCCTGCGCGCCGCTCGTCGGGTCGATCACGACGAAACTGATGCCGGTCTCATTCCGCGACGCCGCCTGCCAGCCCGCACCGTGGATCGGGAACGAGTTGACGCGCGACCACGTTGCACCGCGATCCGTGCTGCGCTGCAAGCCGTCGTAACGCGACCCGAAATAGAGAGTCGAGCGCTCGTTCGGATCGATGGCGAGCCGCTCGCCGACACCCCGCCCCGGTTCGTTGCCCCCCATGTGAAAGGGCGTCGGGAATATCTGCCAGGTGTTGCCCCGATCTTCCGAGCGCAGGATCGCGGCGGGCATGCGCGCATACATCCCGGCGGCAACGTACACCACCTTGGGATCCACGGCATCGGCCGCGATACTCTCGATTCCCTGGTAGCTCGACTGGGCGATGCCGTCTTCGAGCGGTATCCACTCCTGACGCTCGGCGCTCCACCGATACACGCCCCCCATGTCCGTTCGCAAATAAGCAAGTCCCCGCTGCGCGCGGCTGAAGACGATGTCCGGCGCAAAGCCGCCGCCCCCGACGGTGACGTTCCGCCACACATAGCCCGGTGTTTTCTGGGCGGCAGCGGCGGCCGCGATTGCCATCGCCCCAAAACACGCCGCGATCATTCTTCCCCGCATCGCATCGCTCCAAAAGGTGTGCAACCCGCTAAACTCCACCGGTGGCCACGAGACGCCCCTCCCTGTATCGCATCCTGCCCACCGGCCGGCAGATCGTAACCTATGGCCTACCGCGCCGGCCCTGGCAGGATCTCTACCATCTGCTGATGACCATGAGCTGGCCGCGGCTGTTTGCGACCTACGGCAGCGTCTTCGCCCTCTTCAATCTCGCTTTCGCCGCGCTCTATCAGCTGCAGTCCGGCGATGTCGCCAATCTCAACCCCGCCGGCTACTGGGGCCGGTTCTTTTTCAGCGTCGAGACTCTGGCGACCGTCGGTTACGGCGACATGCACCCGCAGACGGTCTACGCCCACGTCATCGCCTCGGTCGAGATCTTCTTCGGCCTGATGGGCGTGGCGCTGATCACCGGCATGATGTTCGCCCGCTTCTCGCGACCCACGGCGCGCATCCTCTTTGCGCGGCGTGCGGTCGTGCGGCAATTCGACGGCCGCCGGACCCTCATGCTGCGCGCCGCCAACGAGCGCCAGAACGTGATCATGGAGGCCATGGCGCAGTTGCGCCTGATTCGCGACGAGCTCACCGTCGAAGGCTCACGAATCCGGCGCATCTACGATCTGCCGCTGCGCCGCAGCGAGCAGCCGATGTTCGTCTTCGGCTGGACGCTGCTGCACGTCATCGACGAGACGAGTCCCTTGTACGGCGCCACCGCCGCAAGCTTCGACGACTCCAAGGCGTATCTCCTCCTCACGATCGGTGGCACCGACGAGACGACGGGGCAGATGCTGATGTCGCGCCAGGAATATATGCCCGCCGCGGTTCACTGGAATCACGGCTTGGTGGACATCTTCACATCGGGAGAGGACGGCATCGACCGCTTCGACTATTCGAGATTCCACGACGTCGAGCCGCTCGATGAGCAGGGGCAACAGCTGGACGCCTCGGCGGCCAGCCGCGCCGCGACCGGCTAGGGCGCGAGAGTCGCCGCGGTCTCTTTCACCAGGAAATCGACCACCGCGCGCAGCGCCTCCCGGGCGCTGGCGCCGGCGGCGCGCGCCTCCTCGAATATCCTGATCTGGCGGTGAGCGCTGGTGCCGCGCGCGAGAATGGTCCGCAGGTGCTCGACCTGCTGCAGGCAGCCGAGCGCCGCCGCATCGTCCCGCACCAGCTCGATCAGCTCCCCGATGAGCTGCGGGAAGCCCACCAGCTCGCCGCGCGCGAGGTCGAGCAACTCCCCGTCGAGGCTGTAGCGCACGGCGCGCCAGCGGTTCTCCGCGATCAGCATGTTGGGATAGATGCGCCAACTGCGGTTGTCGAGCTTCAGGCGGTAGAGCCGCCTGATCAGTGACAATGTCAGTGCCGTCAGGCTCACCGCATCGTCGATGCTGGTGCAGCAATCCATCACGCGCGTCTCCAGCGCGGGATGCAGCGAAGCCGGGCGCACATCCCACCACATCTTGCCCCCATGCTCGATCACGCCGTTGCGCACCAGCATATCCAGATTGCGCTGCAGCTCGGCATAGCTCGCAAACCGCTCCGGCAGGCCGGTGCGCGGCAGAGAGCTCAACAGGGTCATGCGGAACGACATGAGTCACGTGCGCTCCCCGTCCCAAAAGGGCGATGAGCAGGAGAGCGCGAGCAGGTGCGGCACGAAATACGTCAGCTGGTTCATCAGGTCGACCCGCAGGTCATCGTCATCGATCCCGACGTGTACCCGCATGCCGCAGATCATGATGCGGCGTGCCGCCCCCTGCATTTCCTTGGCGAGCGCAAAGAACTGCTCGCGCTCGGTGGTGATCTGGTGGGCGGCCTCGGCGAAAGGATGGGTGGACGCCGCGATCGGTGCGCGTCCGTAGCGTGCCGCCACCTCCGCGATGATGCCGCGCAGGCGCGCGAGATCGGCGCCCGCCTCGGCAAGGGTGCGACTGGGCCTGGTGCTCGCCTCGAGCTGACTGCGCAGAAACCGTGGGCTCACCTGCCCGTTCGAGCGCTTGGTACATTCCTCGAGGAGTCGCGCAGGCGGATCCGCGTCGACATCGCGCGAGTCGAGTTTGACGAGCAGATATTCTTCTTGGATGCCGACGGTGAACGGCGGCTCAGAGCTGCTCATTGCACTACGCTCCAGGTTTGCTTCAAACCACGGAGAGCCGCTCGATCGGCTCGGGCTTGGCGAGAAAATATCCCTGCGCGTAGTCGACGCCGATGCGCCGCAGCTCATCGAGCACCGCCTGCGACTCGACGCATTCGGCCACGGTCTCGATGCCCAGAGCCTTGCCGACCTTGCAGATGGCCTCGACCATGCTGCGGTCCACGGGATCCTCGGCTACGTGGCTGATGAACTGGCCGTCGATCTTCAGGTAGTCCACCGGCAGGGTCTTCAGGTACATGAAGGACGAGAGCCCGGTGCCGAAGTCATCGAGCGCGAATTTGCAGCCGCGGGCCTTGAGCTCGCGCATGACGAAGGTCGCGTTCGACAGGTTGGTGACCGCGGCGGTCTCGGTGATCTCGAAGCACAGCGCCTGCGCCACCGCGGGATCGCCCACCTGCTGCAGCACGAAGTCGATGAACGACTGCTCGTTGAGCGAGGTGCCGGACAGGTTGACCGCGAGCAGCGGCTGGCCGGCCGAGCTCTTCAGGCACTCGATGGCTCGCTGCACCACCCAACGGTCGATCACCGACATGATGTTGTAGCGCTCCGCCGCGGGGATGAACTCCCCGGGGGCCACCAGCCGTCCGTCATCGTCACGCAGCCGCACGGTCAACTCGTGGAATGCCGTGGCGCCGCTGCGCGCGATCGGCCGGATCGGTTGGAAGAAGAGCTCCAGCCGGTTCTCCTCCGCGGCGCGCGTCACCCGCGCGACCCAGTGCATCTCGCGGTGGCGGGGATGTGAGATCCCGTCCGCCTCGTAGAGATGGACGCGATTGCGGCCCTCGTCCTTGGCGGCATAACACGCGATATCAGCCGCGCTCATCACGTTGGCGACGCTCTCGGTCTCCGCTGTGATCTGCACTACGCCAACGCTCGCACCCACGGAGAGGGTCGTGGCTCCCCAGACGAAACGGTAATCGCGAATGGCTTGCCGGACACCGTCCGCGATTCGCGTTGACTGCTCTACGGTACAGCCCTCGAGCAGCACGCCGAACTCATCACCGCCGAGCCGCGCGATCGTATCCGACGTGCGCACACGCGACTGCAGCAGGCCCGTGACGTCCCGCAGCAGCCGATCGCCCGCCTGGTGACCGCAGGTGTCATTAACCACCTTGAACTGATCGAGGTCGATGTAGAGCAGTGCGTAATTGCCCTCTCCGCGCTGCGCGCTCAGCACCGCCGCGTGCAGGCGGTTGTCGAACTCGCGGCGATTGATCAGGCCGGTGAGCGCATCGTGGCTCGCCTGGTACGACAGCGCCCGCTTCAGGCGCCGCTCCTTGGTCACGTCGTGGAATACGATCACGGCGCCGATCACCCGTCCCTGACGGTCGCAGATCGGTGCCGCCGATTCCTGGATGGCCACTTCGTGGCCGGCGCGGGTGACGAGCACGGAGTGATCCGCCGGCGCGCTCATGTCCCCGCCGCTCAACACACACAGCAGCGGGTTCTCGATCGGCTCGCGGGTGATCTCGTTGACGAGCCGCAGCACCTCACCGATCGGCCGCCCGCGCGCCTCCTCGAGGGTCCAGGCGGTCAGGCTCTCGGCGACGGGATTGATGTATTCGATGCTGCCGTCGGCGTCGGTGCTGATGACGGCATCGCCGATCGATTGGAGTGTCACTTGCGCGCGCTCTTTCTCGGCGAACACCGCCTGCTCAGCGCGCTTGCGCTGGGTAATGTCGGCAATCGTGCCCTCGTAATGCGTGATCCGGCCGGCCGTATCGCGCACCGCGCGCGCATTCTCCAGAATGACCACCTGCCCGCCATCGCGCCGGCGCATCAGAAACTCCGCATTGCGGATTTCCCCTTCCGACTCCACGCGGCGACTGAACTCGGCGCGATCAGACGGGTTCCAGTAGAGCGTTGCAACGCTTGGCAGCGCGTACAGTTCCTCAGCGCTGCCATAACCCAGGATGGTCACGAAAGCGGGATTCACCGACCGCAGCCGGCCGTCGTGGGTGCTCTGGTAGACCCCTTCGACGATGCTCTCGAAGAGCCCGCGGTACTTCGCCTCGCTCGCGCGCAGCGCCTCCTCGGACAGCCGGCGGGCGACGGCGATGCCGGCGAGCTGCGCCGCATGATCCATCATGCGCAGCTCGCGCTGACCCGGCAGGCCCGAGGTCGAGTGATACACGCCCAACGAGCCGAGCAGCCTGCCGTCGGCCGCCTTGATGGGCGTGGACCAGGCGGCGCTGAGCCCCGCCGCGACAACATGCTCGCGCGGCCCCTCCCAGAAAGGGTCGGTGCCGACGTCGGCCACCAGCACCTGCCGCCCGAGATATACCGCGGCCGCGCAGGAGCCATTGCGGATGTCGACGGCGCAGGTCGCGAGAGCGTTGCGCAGCTTCTCCGGCAGCCGCGGCGAAACGAGGTAAGCGAACGCCTGTGCCTGCGAATCCAGCACGGCGATCGAGCACACCGTGCCCGCCCCCACCGCCTCGATGAAGCGCGTGATGGAAGCCAGGATCTCGGCCAACGGCGCCGTGCCGGTGAGCTGCTCCAGCACGGCCCGGGCCGCGACCGCGACGCGCTCGGTGAGCTCGGATTCCCGCACCCGGTAGCCGAGCTCCGCCGCCTCGTCCGCCATCAGCCGCATCGACTGGACGATGCCGCGCCGCTCGCTATCCATCGCCTCGCACTGGACGCTCATCAGCTTGAGCAAGACCCCGACGTCCGGGTCCTCGAGCCCCGACCTGAGCGCCGCCTCTTTGAGAATGCCGCGTACCTGCGGATGCAGGTCATCGGGCGCCGGCGGCGCGAGGCCGGGCTCAGCGCGCACGAGGGTCGTCGTCGCCGACGCGCTTATCTGAGTGTCGTCAGACTCCGGCAGGGCTATCTGCGGCGTTGACATCAGGTGGCGCTAAGGCTGGTTTGCCGCGGTCTCGGCCGGACCATCCCCTGCGATAACCGGAATGCTGAAGGGCCAGACCACCGAGCCGGCGGAGGACTCGACGGCCACCGCAGCCGTGAGCGTGAAGAGGCCCGCCTTGGTGGGCCGGACCATGACCGAGCCGAAGATGGGGACCCCGGTCGCCGGCTTGATCGCCGCCAGCGACGGCGCCTGGCTCGTGACCTGCAGGCCATCCAGAGCGCCGAATGCAAGATGGATGGTATCCAATCCGCCGACCTGCGGGATCACCGCGTAATCGACCTCATCGTCCTCACCGACCTGCGGCCGGTTGCGGATGGAGAAGCGCAGCTCGATCGGCGGCTGAGCGCCGCTCGGACCCACGGCCTCGACCATGCGGGCCAGGGCCCTGGCGGTCGGGTCCATGGGCCGGGCCGCATGCGCTTTGGAATTGGCGTGGGATGGCAGTATCGGGTGCGCCCCGCCGCTGAAATAGCCGCATGCGGCGAGCAGGCCCAGCACTGCCGCCAGCCCCCCCCAGCGCAAGGTGGCGGAGATTGTTCTTGGCATCCGCTTAAGTTCCGCACAACACACAGCGACGACCTTATGACAATAGCGCGCCGCGGGCCCCGCGCGCACGCAAATCGTTGGATTTTCGTGACTTCACCCTCACAACCCCACGAGCAGCGGCGGCTCGTCGATGGCCGTGAGCTGCTCGCGCAAGTCACCGAGGTACCCCTCCCAATAGCGGGCCTCCCCGAACCAGGGAAATGCCCGCGGGAAGGCCGGGTCGAGCCAGCGGTGGCAGACCCAGGCGGCGTGGTGGAGCATCCGCAGGCCGCGCAGCGGCTCGATGAGCCGCAGCTCGCGAAAGTCGAAATCGGCGAACTGCTGGTAGCCGGTGAGGAGCGCCGCCCATTGCGCCTGCTGGTCGGCTGGCGGCCCGGAGAGCAGCATCCACAGGTCCTGGACGCGGGGTCCCATGGCGCAGTCGTCGAGATCGACGAATATCGGACCGTGCTCGTTCCACAGCAAGTTGCCGAGATGGCAGTCGCCATGCAGGCGCAGCCGCCCGACGGGCCCGACCTCCCGCCAAGCGCTCTCGATGCGCTCGAGGAGCATGTCGCTGACGCTCTCATAGCGCTCGCGCAGTCCCTCGGGCATCAGATCCGCCTGCAGAACCAGGCCCCGGGCCTCGAACCCCAGGCGCTCGATGTCAATCTCCGGGCGCCACTCGAAAGGCCGGCGGGCACCGACCTGGTGCAGGCGGGCGATGGCGCGGCCGAGCAGCTCCCGGGCCTCGGGCGCGTCGAGCTCCGGTGCGCCGCCACGCATGTAAGGGAAGGCCGCGAAGCGAAACTCGAGGTGGCGGAACAGGGTCTGGCCCGAGATCGCCACCGGCGCGGCCACCGGCAGCTCCCCGGCCGCGAGCTCGGCGGCAAAGCGGTGCTCCTCCAGGATCTGCGCGTCGCTCCAGCGCGCCGGGCGGTAGAACTTGAGCACCAGCGTGCCGGTGGCGCTGCCGAGCTGGTAGACACGGTTCTCGTAGCTGTTCAGCGCGAAGAGGCGGCCGTCCGGATCGAGGCCGACGGAAGTCGCGGCATCGAGCACCCGATCCGGGGACAGTCCCGCGAAGGGCGTTTCGATTTTGTTTATCATCGCCTGCGAGCTTTGGCTCCCATCCATCCATCAAAGCGTACCCCCATTTTGCATGACACACGCCACCATCCTCGTGACCGGCGGCGCCGGCTATATCGGCAGCCACGTCGTACTCCAGCTCCGGGCCCGCGGCGAGCGCGTCGTCGTGCTCGATGATCTATCGCGCGGCTTCCGCCAGGCGGTCCTCGACACGCCGCTCGTCGTCGGCCAGGTGGGCGACCGCGAGACCGTGCTCAAGATTCTGCGCGAGCATGGCGTCGACACCGTGATGCATTTTGCCGCCTATACCATCGTGCCGGAGTCGGTGCGCGAGCCGCTGAAATACTACGGCAACAACACCTGCTCGACGCGCTCGCTGCTGCAATGCTGCCTGGAGTCGGGCGTCAAGCATTTCGTCTTCTCCTCCACGGCGGCGGTCTACGGCATTCCGGCCGAAGGCATAGCGGCCGAGAGCAGTCCGACTGCTCCCATCAATCCCTATGGGACATCGAAGTTGATGTCGGAATGGACGCTGCGCGATGTGTCTGCGGCCTCCGACCTGAAGCACGTCGCGCTGCGCTACTTCAACGTCGCGGGCTCGGACTCCCAGTGTCGCTTGGGGCAAGCGACTCCCAAGGCAACTCTGCTGGTGAAAGTGGCGTGCGAGGCAGCCGTGGGCAAGCGTCAGCACATCTCGATTTTTGGTACTGACTATCCAACGCCGGACGGCACGGGAGTGCGCGACTACATTCACGTGGAGGACCTGGCGACGGCACACCTCAACGCGCTCGACTACCTGCGCGCCGGGGGTGCGTCCACCGTTCTCAATGTCGGCTACGGGCACGGTTACAGCGTGCGCGAAGTGCTGCAAAGCGTGGAGCGGGTGGCGGGCGGGCGCCTGAAGATCATCGAGGAGCCCCGCCGGGCCGGCGATCCCCCCGCCCTGGTGGCGCGCGCCGACCGCATTCGCCAGGAGCTCGGCTGGCAGCCGCGGCTCGATGACCTCGACACCATCGTCCGCACGTCTCTCGCGTGGGAAAGGCGATTGCTGCAAGTGCCTTGGGCGTAGAATCTACGGGAATGCAGTGGCTGAGGCCCAAGTCTCTGAGCGGCCTGATGCTTTTCGGGCTGATGCTCATTGCCTTGCCGCTTCTCGTCGCCATCATTACGGCCGCGCTGCAGATTCGTACGCTCGCGACCGCTGGCCAGAAGATCGTCATAGAGGGCGTCACGGCTGCGCGTGCCAGCCAGCAGCTCTTCAGCCAGATCGCCTCGCTCGAGCGCACCGCGCGCCTCTACGACGTTCTCAACGACTCCAAGCTGCTGGAGTCCTACGAGCAGGAGGACGAGACGTTCTCTTCCACCCGCTCGAAGCTCTACCTGGACGCGACCAGCGACGCTCGTCGGACCCTCGCCCAGGTTGCCGTGGTGCAAAAAGGCATTCGAGACGCGGTGCTGACGACCCCGGCGAGCACGGCCGCAGCCAATACCGCGGGACTTACGAGGCAGTTCTCGACGCTCAGCGCCCTCGTGGACAAGGTAGCGGAGCAAAGTAACGAGCAGATCGACGGTGAGGTTGCCTCCTTGCAACGCCAAGTCGATCGCGCCCAGGCGCGACTCTTCTGGTACGTGACCCTGCTCCTGCCCCTGACCCTGATTGCCATCCTCACCCTGACCCTCGTCGTCGGCCGACCGCTGCGGCACATCGACCGCGCCATCGATGACATCGGCCACGGCAAGATCAACAATCCGATCACCGTGCGGGGGCCCCACGACCTCGAGCGCCTGGGCAAGCAGCTGGAATGGCTGCGCCTGCGGCTGCTGGAGGTCGCCCAGGAGCGGAACCGCTTCCTCCGTCATATGTCGCATGAGCTGAAGACGCCGCTCGCCAATATCCGCGAGGGCACCGAGCTGCTGATGGACGGGGCGGTCGGTGAGCTCGATTCCGGGCAACGGGAAGTCGCTGCCATCCTGCGGGACAATGGCATCAAGTTGCAGCGAATGATCGAGAACCTGCTGTCATTCAGCGCCTGGCAGACCACCAGCGTCGGCCTGGAGTCGAGCGAGTTCCGGCTACGGCCGGTGGTCAAGCAGGTGCTCGAGAATCAGCAGCTCACCCTGCTGTCGCAGCGCGTGCGCCTCGATGTGCAGGTGGAAGATGTGACCCTCGTCGCCGACCGCGGCAAGATCCGGCTCATACTAGAAAATCTGGTGTCGAATGCCGTCAAGTACTCCCCGAAGGGGGGAACCATTCACATCAAGGCCGCCACTGTTTCCGGCTCCATCGTCATCGACGTCGCCGACAACGGCCCCGGCATTCCCAAAGAGGACCGGGACCATGTCTTCGAGGCGTTCTATACCGGCCGAGCAGCCAAGAGCACCGCGGTCAAGGGCACCGGCATCGGCCTCTCCGTGGTGCTGGAGTTCGTTGCCGCCCACGGCGGCACCGTCGAAATCATGGACGGCGAATATCCCGGGGCGCATTTCCGCATCTCGATGCCGATCAATCTGGCGCGCGGCGGGCGGCCCGGAGACAACCCGCAGCCTAGGACCCAGGCCCATGCGGCGTGAGCACCTGCCGACGCTGGCCGTCGCGGCCACGCTGCTCCTGAGCGGCTGCACGAGCGACTTCTTCACGCAGAAGCCGCCGCCGCCGCCCAAGCCCGTGATCGATCACAAGGCTGCCTCCTCCGAGGCGCTGGCGGACGACTTCACGCTCCTCGACAGGCTGATCGCCGGCGCGCCGGAGCAGCAGATGCAGATCGTCGGCTCGGCGGAGGAGGACTTCCGCACCACCCCCACACCGAGCAGGAAGCTGCGCCTGGCACTGATCCTCGGCACGCCCGACCAGGCCGGCTCCGACCTGCCGCGGGCGCAGGAGATGCTGCAGGAGCTCGGCGACGACCCGCAGTCTTCCCTCCTTCCCGGCGAGCGGACCCTCGCTGCCCTGCAACTGAAGCAAATTGGCGACTATTTGACGTTGGAGGCGGAAAACCGCACCCTCCAGGCTGACGCCGCCCGGGCTGGAGAGCTCGCGCCTCTCAAGCATCGCCTCGATGGCGCCGCGGGGGAGAACGCGAAGCTCAAAAAGGAGCTCCAGGAGGCACAAGCCAAGCTGGCGGCCATAGCCAACATCGAAAAGTCGCTCAACGAGCGCAAACCCGGCAACGAGGCACGACCCAAGTGACCCTGACACCTGGCAGCGTACTGCCCGAGCAGCGCAAGATGACAACCCCCCCCAACACCCTGACTCAGTCCGGACGGCGCAAGGCACGGATCCTGGTCGTCGATGACGATCCCGGACTTCTGCGTCTCCTCACCATCCGCCTGCGCGCGGAGAGTTACGACGTCGAAGCCGTCGAGAGCGGTGCTCAGGCACTCGCGGCCTCGAGCCGCTTCCGCCCCGACCTCGTCATCACCGATCTCAAGATGGATCAGATGGACGGCATCGGGTTGCTGAAAGAGCTGCAGAACCGTTGGCCGGGGTTGAAAGTGATCCTGCTCACCGCTCACGGCACGATCCCGGATGCGGTGCTGGCCACGCAGATGGGCGCCTTCGGCTTCCTGACCAAGCCGGTCGACAAGCAGGAGCTGCTCGATCAGGTGCAGAAGGCGCTGCGCATATCCGGTTTCGGCGCCTCGGACGAGGACTGGCGCGCCGAGATCGTCACCCGCAGCGCCGTGATGGAAGAGAAGCTCGCGCAGGCCCATATGGTCGCCGGCACCGATGCGCGCGTCCTGATCACGGGTGAAAGCGGCACCGGCAAGGAGCTGCTGGCCCGCGCCATCCATCTGGCTAGCCCGCGGCGCAACCGGGCGTTCGTCGCCATCAATTGCAGCGCCATGGCCGAGAACCTCCTCGAATCCGAGCTCTTCGGCCACGAGAAGGGCTCCTTCACCGGCGCCACCCGCGCCCACCGCGGCCTCTTCATGGCGGCTGACGGCGGCACGCTGATGTTGGATGAGATCGGCGACATGCCGATGCGCCTGCAGGTGAAGCTGCTGCGCGTCCTGCAGGAGAACGTGATCCGTCCCGTCGGCAGCACCGACGCGCTGCCCGTCAACGTGCGCGTCATCTCCGCCACGCACCGCGACCTGCAACAGTTGATGACCACGGGACAGTTCCGCGAAGACCTCTACTACCGCCTCAACGTCGTGCACATCGAGATGCCGCCGTTGAATCGCCGGCGGGAGGACATCCCCCTGCTGGTAGCGCACTTCCTGGCCACGATCGCCAAGGAGACCGCGCAGCGCAAGATCTACGCCCCCGAAGCGGTGGAGCTGCTCGCCACGGCCGACTGGCCCGGCAACATCCGGCAACTGCAGAACGTGGTACGGCAGAACGTCGCCCTGTCGCAGACTCCGATCATTCCCGTCGAGCTGGTGCAGCAGTCGCTCGGCGGCTCACCCGGGCGCCTGCCGTCCTTCGATGAGGCCCGCGATGAGTTCACCCGCAGCTATCTGTCGCAGATCCTGCAGATCACCGGCGGCAACGTGAGTCAGGCGGCGCGGCTGGCGAAGCGCAATCGGACGGACTTCTACAAGCTGCTGGCGCGGCACCAGCTCACGCCGGAAGAGTTCAAGCAGAGATAGCCGCAACCAGTTGCGCGACGGCGGCGTAACTGCGCGGCCGCATAACTCGCGACATCGTCGGGTTGCGCGACCGCATCCAGTGCGCCATCGAGCTGGTCATCGATCAGAGCCTCAAGTAGCCGTCGTCCCGCCTTGGCAAGGCACGATCCGTGCTCCTCCAGCTCGGCCATGGCTCGCACTATTCTCGTCACCGGCGCCACGGGCTTCACCGGCGGCAACCTTGCCCGCAGGCTCGCCGCCCAAGGCGAGAGAGTGCGCGCGCTCGTGCGCGACCCGGCGCAGACCCCGTCGCTTGCCGCCGACGGCATCGACGTTTGCATAGGGCAACTGACCTCACTCGATGACGTGATCGCGGCAGCACGCGGCTGCGACCAGATTCACCACGTGGCGGCGGTGTTTCGCACCGCGGGGCATCCCGACACCCACTATCACGACGTCAACGTGGGCGGCACGCAAAACGTGCTCGAAGCCGCGCGCCGCCTCGACTGCGAGCGGGTCGTGCACTGCTCGACCGGCGGCGTGCATGGGCATATCGCCAACCCGCCGGCCAACGAGACCTATCCGTTCGGTCCCGGGGATATCTACCAACGCACCAAACTCGAAGGCGAGCTCGCCGCCGCGGCTGCTGCGCAGCGGGGTCAGCCCGTCACGATCGTGCGTCCCGGCCCGATATACGGCGAAGGGGATCTGCGGTTCCTGAAGCTGTACCGCGCCGTGGCCCGAGGCGTCTTCGTGATGATCGGCAGCGGCATGCCGAAACTGCACATGGTGCACATCGACGACCTCGTCGACGGCATCCTCCTCTGCAGCACCTCCCCGGCGGCACTCGGTGAGGTCTTCATTCTCGCCGGTCCACAAGCACCGACGCTCAACGACATCGTCCGGCACATCGCGCGATCCCTCGGTGTGGCGGAGCCGCGATGGCGGATCCCGGTATGGCCGGTGAAGGCCGCGGGCCTGCTCTGCGAATCCCTCTGTGTGCCGCTGCGCATCGAGCCGCCGCTGCACCGCAGGCGCGTGGCCTTCTTCACCCATCATCGCGAGTTCGACTGCTCGAAGGCGCTACGGCTGCTCGGCTACGCGCCGCAAGTCACCCCGGCGGACGGCATCCGCCGCACCGCGCAGTGGTATCGCAGCGCGGGCTACCTGCCGCCCGCTCGCGCCGGCTCCGAAACGGCGCCCAAGGGCTCGAGCGTCCGGTAGGCGGCACGCACCTTCTCGCGAAACGCCTCCACCGAATACCTCTCGCGCGCCCGCCGGCGCGCCGCCGTCCCGAGACGCGCGCGCAGGCGCTCGTCCGTGGCCAGGGTCGCGAGCCCCCGCGCCAGCGCCTGAGAGTTCGGCTCGACGAGCTGCGCGCAATCGTCATCGAGCACCTGCGTGTGCGACAGAATCCGGGTGGCGAGAATCGGGGTTCCCGAATTCATGTATGAATAGACCTTCATCGGCGTGTTGCTGCCTTGCGAGCGCGGCGAGACGAGAATGTCGGCCTGGGCGAGAAAGCCGCCGAGCTGCGCCAGCGGCCGCGGGCCCAGCAGATACACACGCTCCTCCACGTGGAGCTTGCGCACCAGCGCTCGCAGCCGCGCGATGTCGCTTTCCGCGCCGCCGATCAGTACCAGCGTGACATCGAGCACCTTCGGCAGCTGGGCCATCGCCCGCACGACCTGCTCCACGCCCTGATAGCGCTGCAGGTTGCCGACATAGAGCGCCAGCGAGCCCTGGATATCCAACAGCTCGCGCAGCGGCTCAGCGCTGCCGCAGTACTGTTGCGACGGCAGCGCCACGTCCTCGATCAGAAAGACCGGTACGCCCGGCGCATCGTCGCTGACATGCTGCGCCAGATCGCTGCATACGGCGAAGACTGCATCCGCCCTGCGGATCACGGCCCGTTCCATCGCGCGCAGCGCGCGCTCCACCGGGCGCAGCAGCCGCCACTTGGAGACGAGTGACTCGCCGAGCATCGAGTCCATGTCATAGACCACTCTGGCGTGCGCCGAGGAGCGTAGCAGTATCGCCGGGAAAACCGCCTCCTCGACGGCATGTATTACATCGTAACGGCGCGACAGGGCGAGCCGCAGCAATTGCCCCGAGATCAGCAGATCACAGACAAGCTTCTTCCAGGAGATGCCGATCGGGACATGCCGAAGACCGGGCAGCGCCGGTGTGCGCAAAATCTTCAGTCCGTCGATATCGAGGTCCGCACCCTCGTGGTACGTCAGCAAATCGACGGCATGACCTTGACCGCAGAGCACCTCCACCAGCATTCGCACCGCGATGGGTGTCCCTCGTTCCTGATAGAACGGCTGCGGCGCGACGAGCAGTATTCGCATGCCCGATCGGATCGAGCAAAGCCCATACCCAGGCCGGCAAGCGCTGTCGGCGAAAAGGGACGCTACACCCCGCGCCGCTGGCGAGCTCTCGTATACGCTCGTGCACCTCGGCGCGGACCGGCAATCACCGGCGCGCTATTGGAGCCAATGAAGTCCTTTCGCCAACACTGCGAGGATGCCCGCACCGAAGCCGATCAAGGTCGTGAAGAACGTGATGATGATCCCGACCATGAAACGCATGAGTCCGCGAATCTCCTGCTGTATCGAGTCAAATTTCTGGTCCATCGAGTTGCGCATGTCGCGCATGTCGATGTCCAGCTTGCCGAGGTTCTCCTTGATATTCTCGGTGTTCACTTCGACGACGACCAGCCTCCGATCGATGAGACCTACGCGTTCATCGAGGCGATCCATCTTGCCATCCAGCCGCTCGGCCCTCTGCTCGATACGCTCTACTCGCTCGTTGATACTCGCCACGCCGGACTCGATCCGCACCAACCGCGGCTCGAGTCTGACGACACTGTCATCCATATAGCCCTCCGCCATTGCCGCCGACATGGAACTTCACCTCAATCCTGTGCGCCATGAGGGACATTGGATCACAACTCGGAGCAGGAGTGAACCACCTGACATGACGCCAACATGCACGCGCGTATCAGGACGGTGCTTGATGCGTCAGGCTCTCGTGCGTTCTCCGACGGCGAAGGTCCAGAGGCTGTTGCCGGCGAAATTCCAGACGAGCACGACTCCTGTCGCGCACACCTGCGCGAATAGATAGTGCACTCCCGCTGTGACCAGCAGATGCATGATGGCGGCATTGATGAGGAGCCCCGTAGCCGCGAGCAGTCCGAATTTCGCCGCCGCGGGCCCGTGCGGACGGTCGCTATGAAAGGTGAAGCGGTAGTTGAGGAGATAGTTGGCAACCGCGCTCAGCGCGAAACCTATCGATGATGAGAGGGTCGGCGCCATCCCGAAGCCGCGCACCAGGAGAATGAGAATCGCGTACTGGATTGCGGTCGCAATGCCGCCGACGACGGCGAAGCGCACGAATCGCGAGAAATGCGTCCTGCCGCCCCGCAGCGCAGCTGCGGTCAAAGCACCTTCTCGATGATGTATCGGGGCCGCCGCTTGGTCTCCTGATAGACCTTGCCGAGGTACTCGCCCAGTATCCCGACGCACAGGATCTGCAGGCCGCCGAGCGCATAGATGGGCAACAGCGTCGAGGTCCATCCGGGCACCGCCCGCTCGGTGAACAGCCGCACCCAAAGAGTCCAGATCCCCATCCCGGCGCTGAAGAGAAAGACCATGAAGCCGAGCACCGAGATCATCCGCAGCGGCACCACGGAGAATGAGGTCACCGCATCCAACGCCAAGCCCAGCATCTTGCGCAGCGGGTACTTGGAGACTCCCGCCACCCGCTCGCTGCGCGCGTAGTAGACCATCGATGACTTGAAGCCGATGAGCGGCACGATACCCCGCAGGAAGAGGTTCACCTCACCGAAATCCTTGAGTGCCTCGACTGCCGTGCGGCTCAGCAGCCTGAAGTCCGCATGGTTGTAGACGGAGTCCACTCCGAGGGCGCGGATCACGCGGTAGAACCCCTGCGCCGACACCCGCTTGAATATGCCGTCGCTCGCCCGATCGTCCCGAACGCCATACACGATTTGGGCCCCGTGGCCGTGCTGCTTCAGCATCTCCTCGATGATCTCGATGTCATCCTGCAGGTCGGCATCCACGCTCACCAGCACATCGCCATCCGCTGTGAAAAGACCCGCGAGTAGTGCGTTCTGATGACCACGGTTGCGCGAGAGCTTGATGCCTCCTATCCGCCCATCTTCGCGCGCCAGCCGCTCTATCAGTTGCCAGGTGCGGTCCCGGCTGCCGTCGTCGATGAACATGATGCGGCTGTCGGCGGCGATGCGGGCGTTCTTGCGCAGCCGCTCGAGCAGCAGCGTCAAGCGCTGCGCCGTCTGCGGCAGCGCCTCCTCCTCGTCATAGCAGGGCACCACCACGGTGAGCCGTGGCAGCGGCAGCGCGGGCGAGGTCCCGGTGGACCGGTCCGCGGCCAGGTCACGGTAGTCGTAGACGGTCTCTTTGAGTAGCGTGGCCATCAGTGCCCTCCGGCGTGCACGACGCGAAAGGCTGCGAGAAAATACGGGTCCTTGGGTGTACCCACGCGGCCGATCGGCTGCAGCCAGCCGGCGGCGACACCCCGGCGGGTGAGGCTCCCCCAGCCGTAGTCGAGGAAGTTGGAATCGATGACGAGCACACTCACTCTTTGCCAGAGCGGTGTCCCGATCACACCCGGATCATCGCGATCGTCCACCACCACCGGCGTGCCATGCGGCGGGACATACAGCCAGATCGATGTCGGTCCCACGGCCCAGGTGACACCCGTGCCCGGAAAGACCTTCGCCAGAAGACTGCGCACGGCGGCGCGGCTGACGCCCTGGTGAGTTCCCTGATACACGTCGATGGAGGCTTGCGCCGTACGCAGGCCCAGGCCCAAAAACGCGAGCACGGCGAGCGCCAGCACCTCCTGGGTCCGCGCCATCCGCTGCGGACTTCCCTCGAGCCACAGCGCCCAGCCGACCCCCGCCATCACATATCCCAGCGCGATCATCGGGATCAGGTGCGTGTTGGTGAAGTGCGGATCGGTCACGGTCAGGGTGAGAACGCCGACCAGCCAGCCGAGCGGCAGCCACAGCCGCTCGGCGAGCTGCGCTCGGCGCCGCCACGCGGCGCGCAGCAGGGCAAAGAGTCCGCTCAGCAGAAAGAGGAGCTGCGGCAGATTGCCGGGGAGGAAATAGCTCGTCCAGCGCTCGCGCTCCTGCGCCAGCTTCCAGCCGATGCCGCGGTGGGCCATCCCCAGCAGCATCGCCGGCAGGTCATGCCGGCCGCTGAGCTGGACCCCGAGGGATACCTTGGTCGGGATGAGGACATCCATGATCGGCTTGCGGAAGACGAAGATAACCAGTGTCGCCGCGGCCAGCGTCGCGCACGCGAGCATGTATGGCCTCGATAGACGCCCCGCCGTCGGTATCAGAGCGGACAGCGCTACACAGGTCAGCATCATTGCCGCAGGCACGACACCCGTCGTATGCACCAGCGGCAAGAGAACGATGAGGACTCCGCCGGCAATGAAACTGAGCGGCGAGCGCCGCCGGAGGAAGTGGATGAAGCAACAGAGGCTACCGACCCCGAGCAGCGCCAGCGGAATATCCGGCCGCAGGTCCGCCAGACTCTCGAAGATGAACTGTACGTCGCTCAGGGCGGCCAGCGCGGCCGCTCCGGCCGCCCAACGGCTGCCGGTCGCTCGATTGACGGCCCAACCGACGAGCGCGGCGAGAGCCAGCCACTGCAGCACGCCGAAGGTGACGATGCTCGCCTCTCCGTGACCGGCGACCTCGAACCAGGCCCGGTCGATGTCGGTGAGCAGGAAGCTGCGGTTCTCCCACTTGAAGAGCGAGCGCACTCCCGGAGTGCCGAGCGGCAGCTGCGGCGGCGGCAGCAGGTTCTCATCCGGATCGCGCCCCTGCGACAAGGCATAGCCCGGATACGAGTACCAGCCGCCGTCGGTGCTGATCACCCGCCATAGCAAACGGCCGGCGGCAAACACGCAGCTGGCGAGAATCAGGGCAAGCGCGATCGCCAGCACGGCGCGGCGCAGCCTGAGCGCTGCCGCCGATACCGCCGTCGAGCGCCACTCTGTGGCCGGGGCCGCCTGCGCACCGGCCAACGGCATCACACGGCCCTCTGGATGACTCGCGGCTCTTGCGGCTGTGGCTGCGGCGCGGGATACCGCACCACCTCTTCGATCTGATAGTCCTTGATGTCGCGTGCGTGGGTGAAAATGATCAGCTCGCCCAGCAGCCCGAGCGCGAACAGCTGCATGCCGAGGACGACCAGGAGCGACGACAAGAGCAGCGCCGGCCGATCGGCCAGCGGATGGCTGAACACGAGGCGATCGATCGCCAGCCAGGCGACCAGCGCCGCGCCCACCATGAAGGTGCTCACGCCGACCATGCCGAAGAAGCGCAGCGGCTTCTTGGTGAAGCGCACCAGGAAAAATACGGTGCAGATGTCGAGCGCGCCGCGGATGTATTCGCGCGGCGGGTACGTGCCGGCCAGCCGGTCGCGCGGCGACTGCTGCAGCTCGATCTCCATGACCTTGAAGCCGTTGCGGCTGGCGAGCACCGGCAGGAACCGATGCTGGTCGCCGTACAGCGTGACCTCTTCCAACACCCGCCGCTTCATGGCGCGCGCGCCGCAGCCCAGATCGTGCAGGCGCTGGCCGGTCACCGAGGCCAGCATGCGGTGGAAGGCGTTGCGGCGCGCCGCCTCGAAGCGGCTTCCCGACCGCGGCCAGCGCCGGCCGACGGCGAGGTCGACGACTCCAAGCGCCCGCACCAGCTTGCCGATCTCGCTGGCGCGGATCTGGTGGTAGGCAGGCAGAGTCACGATAACGCGTCCCCGCGCCCGCTGAAAGCCGGCGACCAGTGCCGTTGCCTCGCCGAACCGCCGGGTGAGGCCGATGACCGAGACGCTCTCCCCCGAGGAGAGGAGCCGTTGCACGTCGGCGGCCAGCTCCGGCCGCGGCCCGTCCAACACCACGATCACCTCGTAGGTCATCCCGAGCGCATCGAGCGCCGAGGTGTAATCGGCATAGAGCGCGAGCAGATCGGCCTCGTGCCGCCAACCCACCGGAATGATCGCGGTGATCTCGATGTTGCCGTCAGCGCAGGCCGACTCTTTCATTGACGCCTCCCGGATGCGATCAGCAAGCGTTGGGTGAGGCCGGAGAACTGATGCTCGCGCACGTCGCCGAGCTCGTAGATGAGCTCGCCCAGAGCGCCCGCGGCCAGCAGCATCACCGTCGAGGTGAGAAAAATGACTCCCGTGCCCGCTATCGACAGCGAGATCCTGCCGCTGGCGGCGAAGTTGAGGAACGACCAGCCGAGCGTCAGGGCCGCGATGGCGAACATCGGCAGCGACAGCATGGCGAACCAGAGCATGGGCCGGGCAGTGAACGAGGCTATCGTCTTGATCACCATCAGATCCAACAACACCTTGTAGATGCGGGACAGGCCGTACTTCGAGTGTCCGAACGCCCGGGCATGATGGCGCACGCGGATCTCGGCAATGCGCGGACCGGCGATCGAGGCCATGGCGGGAATGAAGCGGTGCATCTCGGAATAGAGCGGGATACGCTTGATGAGCGAGGCGCGGTAGGCCTTGAGCGAGCAGCCGTTGTCGCGGATCGGCACGCCGGTGACGCGCGCAATCAGTGCGTTGGCGATGCGTGACGGGACTTTGCGCGTCCAGAGCTTGTCCTGCCGCTGGTGACGCCAGCCGACCACGATGTCGTGACCCTCGTCGATCTTCGCCAGCAGCTCGCCGATGTCGGCGGGATCGTTCTGCAGGTCCCCGTCCATGGTCACGATGATCTCGCCGCGGGCCTCGGCGATGCCGGCCGCCATGGCGGGCGTCTGTCCGTAATTGCGGCGGAACTTCACCAGACAGACACGCGGATCGGCGCGGGCGATCTCATCCGCGATGCGCGCGGTGCCGTCGCGGCTGCCGTCATCGACGAGCACGATCTCGAAAGAGACGTTGAGCGGCTCGACACCGCGCACGAT
>JBOIAB010000130.1:0-5160 GCA_050738635.1 Steroidobacteraceae bacterium | reverse complement strand
GTTGCGGCAGGCGCGCGAACACCGACGGCGGGTAACCCTTGGTGGCAGGCGCCTCGCCGATGGCGAGCGCAATCTCGCGCTGCGCCTGCGCGAAGCGGGTGAGGGAGTCCATCAGCAGCAGGACGCTCGAGCCGCGGTCGCGGAAATATTCGGCGATCGCCGTGGCGAGCCACGCCCCGTGCAGACGCATCAGCGGTGGATGATCCGCCGGCGTGGCGACGACCACGGCGCGGGAGCGGTCCTTGGGTCCGAGAATGCGTTCGACGAACTCCTTCACTTCGCGGCCGCGCTCGCCGATCAGCCCGACGACGATCACGTCTGCGCTGGTGTAGCGGGCCATCATTCCAAGGAGCACGCTCTTGCCGACGCCGCTGCCGGCGAAGAGACCGACGCGCTGGCCACGGCCGATGGTCAGAAGGGAGTTGATGGAGCGGATGCCGACATCGAGCGGTTCGCTGATGGGGTGTCGCGACAGCGGGTTGATGGGCCGGCCCGTGAGGCGCACGGACGTGCTGCAAGACAGAGGGCCGAGTTCGTCGAGCGGCTGCGCGGCGCCATCGACGATGCGTCCGAGGAGCTCGGGCCCTACTCGCGCGGTTCCCGCGCGTTGCCGGGGAATGACCCGCGCGTTGGGTCCGAGACCGTGTGCATCGCCCGAGGGCATGAGGTATAGGCGATCGCCGGCGAAGCCGACCACTTCCGTCGCTGTGCGCGAGCCGTCACCGGCAATGATATCGCAGTAATCACCGACGGACGCCTGGCAGCCCGCCGCCTCGAGCGTGAGTCCAACCATGCGAGTGAGGGAGCCTTCGACTGCTGGAGGCTCCGTCTCCTGCACGGCGCGGATACGGCGCGCCAGGCCGTCGCGCCAGATTGCGCCTCGTGCGAGATCGAGGCAGCTCATTGCTCCTCCCGTGTCGCGGCGCGCTCATCACCCAACGCGCTGGCGGCAACGGCGGCGATGCGCGCTTCGAGCCGCGCGTCGATGCGCGAGGACTGGCTGTGAATCACACAGCCGCCGCGCGACAGCGTTGGATCCTCGACGATCGTCCAGGCGCGATCGGCGGCGGGTGCGGTGAGGTGCTCGCGCACGGTCGCGGCATCCTCCGGATGCAAGTGGACCCGGACTTCGCGCGCCGCGATCGGCAGCAGTGCCAGCGACTCCCGCAGGATGGCGATCACCTGGGTGGGATCGATGTGCAGCTCCCGCCGGGCGATCTGCTTGCCGATGCCCAAAGCGAGCTGCGCGAGCTCGCTTTCGATCTCGGCATCGAGTTGCAGCAGCGGCCGGGAAAGCAGTTGCAGTGCCGTATCCAGCCGCTTGATACGCTCATCGAGAGCGGCGAGCTTCTGGCCGGTCTCGGCGCGGGCGCGGGCCATTCCGGCCTCGTAGCCGCGCGTCTCAGCCGCCCTGGCGGCGGCTCGCTGCGCCTCCTCCGTCGCAGCGCCGCGCCGCTCCTCGCGCGCACCGCCGACGATGGGGCCTTCCACCGCGGGCAGCCGCCAGCGCTCGATCGTCGGCGCGGCCGCAGGACCGCGGCGCGTGTCAGACATATTCTTCGCCCTTGCCGCCGAGCGCGATGGTGCCGGCCTCGGCGAGCTTGCGGGCGATCGTCAGGATTTCCTTTTGCGCCGCCTCGACCTCCGAGAGGCGCACCGGACCTTTCGCCTCCAGATCGTCCTTCAGCATTTCCGCGGCTCGCTGCGACATGTTCTTGTAGATCTTCTCCTTCAGCACGTCTTCGGATCCCTTCATCGCGAGCAGCAGCTTTTCCGCCGGGACCTGGCGCAGCAGCTCCTGCATGCCGCGGTCGTCGACGTCGATCAGATTGTCGAACACGAAGACGAGATCGCGGATGCGGGCGGCCAGCGCCTCATCGCCCTTCTCGATCTGCTCCATGAGCGCGCTCTCCTGGCTCGGCTCGAGGAAGTTGATGATTTCGGCGGCCACCTTGGCGCCGCCGAGCGCCGAGCTTTTGCCGCCCGACTTGCCGGCGAACTGCTTCTCCATGATGTCGTCGAGCTCGGTCAGCGCGCTCGGCTGCACGCCATCGAGCGTCGCGATGCGCGCCACTACGTCCGGGCGCACGTTCACCGGCAGAAGCCCCAGCACCTCGGCCGACTGATCGGCATCCAGGTAGGCGAGCACGATGGCGATGATCTGCGGGTGCTCGTGCCGGATCAGCTCCGCAACCTCGCGCCCGTCCATCCATTTCAGGGCCTCCAGTCCCTTGCTGGAGCGGCCGATGTTGATCCGGTCGATGATGCTCGCGGCCTTGTCCTGGCC
This sequence comes from Steroidobacteraceae bacterium, assembly GCA_050738635.1. Taxonomy (GTDB): domain Bacteria; phylum Pseudomonadota; class Gammaproteobacteria; order Steroidobacterales; family Steroidobacteraceae; genus 13-2-20CM-66-19. Next base: position 2,873 of record JBOIAB010000130.1, on the reverse strand, counting down.
GAGGGCATCGACCAGCACCTTGCGCAGGAACTCGTCGGCACCGATGCCGACCGAAGTCTGGCCCTCGACGCTCTGCGCGAAATCGGACATTACGCCGTGCACTTCCTCGCGCGAAACGTTGGCCAGCCGCGCCATCGCGGTGCCGACGCGCTGCACTTCCTTGGCACCCATGTGCTTGAGCACCTGAGCGGCCTCGCTCTCCCCCAGAGTCAGCAGCAGGATGGCGGCGCGCTCCGTGCCGCTGCGGGCGGCGTCGCGCCGCTCGGCGCGCTCACTCATCGGAGCCCACCCAGCCGCGCACGACCTGCGCGACTCGCTTCGGATCCTGGTTCGCGAGCGAGCGCGCCTGCGACAGCTGCTGCTCGTGGCTCACCGCGCCCGCGCCCTCTCTCTGGCCATGGGGCAGCGCGGCCGCGGGCGGCGGCGCGGTCGGCAGAGCCGGCGCGAGACGCATGGGACTGACGAGGCTCTTCACGAGCGGCCGCAGCACCGACAGCACGAGTACCAGCACGACGACGAAGCCGGCGACGATGCGCAGCAGAGTCCAGGCGAAGGGCGACTGCCAGAGCGGTGCTGCCTGGAAGCTGCCTTCGGGGGTGGGGGCGCTGGTGGTATCCAGTGACTCATTGACGACGCTGACGCTGTCTCCTCGCGTCGCATCGAATCCCACAGCGTCCTTGACGAGCTGGGTGACGCGTGTCAGGTCGTCCGAGCTGAGAGGCACTTTCTTCGTTTTACCGTCGACTCCGGTCACGGTGCGATCGCCGATCAGCACCGCGACGGTCAGCCGGCGAACGGTTCCCGCGGGCTGGCTGGTGTAGTTGAGTGTGCGGTCCATCTCATAGTTGCGCGTGACATCGCGCGAGATCGTCTTGTCGCCCGGTGCGCCGATACCACCGACGGGCTCCAGCGCGGGTTGGCCGGCGGCGGTCGCAGGCGCGCCTGCGGCTGCTGGCTGCGCAGCATTCGCGGCACCGGCGGCCGGCGCGGCGGTCGCCGACGCAGGGGTGCCGCCAGCGGCGGCGCCGTTCTGGCCTGCCGTGGCGCTCGACTGCGTCATGGCCTGCGGCACGGCGACGCCCGGTGTGGGGGGTTCATTGGACAGCGATCCCGGCACGCCGCCACTGGCCGCGCCGCCGTTGCTCTGCTCCGAGAGCTGCTCGCTGCGCACGATCTGACTGTTGGGGGTGTACTGCTCCTTGGCCTGCTCGCTGGTTCCCAGGTTGAGCTCGGCGACGACCTGCGCATGCACCAGGCCGGGCCCCACGAGCGGTGAGAGCAGTGCCTCGATGCGCCGCGCATAATCGGTTTCCATGCGATGCACCATGTCGTACTCACGTTCGTCCATGGCATAAGGGTCGTGCCCATTGGGCGAGGACAGCAGGCGTCCCTGCTGGTCGACGACCGTGACCGCTCCCGGCGAAAGATTGGGTACGCTGGAGGCCACCAGGTTGACGATGGCCTGCACCTGCTCGGACTCGAGCGTCAATCCCGGCTTCAACTCGACGAATACGGAGGCGCTCGCCGTGCGGTTGTCGCTGACGAACACCGACTGGCGCGGCTCGGCCAGGTTGACCCGCGCGCCGGCGACGGGCTGCAGGCTCGCGATGGTGCGGGCCAGCTCCATCTCCAAGGCGTGCTGGTAGCGCACGTCCTCCATGAACTGGCTGACGCCGAAGCCGGAGCTCTTCTCCAGCGCGGCGAAGCTATCGTTGTCCGTCACTCCCTGGCCGGCGAGCTTCAGGCGCGCCTCGTCCAGGCGCTCGGCCGGCACCTCGATCCCGCTCGTGGCGGAGTCGAGCTTGTAGGGTATCTGCGCGGCATCGAGGGCCTGCGCGACCTGCGCCTCGTCCTGCGCGGAGAGGCTGGCGTAGAGGAGGCTGTAGGTCGGGCCCTTCGACCAGAGCACGATCCAGACGCCGGCCGCGACGGCGGCGGCGATGCCGATCAGCAACAGCAGCGGTCGCAGACTCGCGGGCAACCCGGACATGTTGGCGGAACCGTTGGCCGGATTGTTGGCCAAGTTATTCGACACGACGGCGGAATCGGCAGCCATGGTAGGTAGTTACATCCGGTCCGTTACATCTGCATGTTCATGATGTCTTGATAGGCGCTGATGAGGCGGTTGCGCACCTCGGTCAGTGCCTTCAGGGACACGCTCGCCTTCTCCATCTGCACCATCACCTGCGGCAGCTCGACGCCGGGGGTGCCGCGCGTGAAGGCATCGGCGAGCTGCGTGGCGCGCTGCTCGCTCTGGTTCACCTGTGTGACACCCTGACGGAGGAGGGTGGCGAAGTCGCTCGGTCCGCTCGTTTGCGCGGTCGGCTGCTGCGCCACGTTGGGACGCAGCTGGGTCGAGAGAGAGCGGATCTGGGCGAGAACGCGATCGATTTCCATCTGGCTCATGGCGGACCTCGTCAGGCGGCCGGTACGTCGACGCCCGCTTGGCGCAGGCGTGCGAGCTTGTAGCGCAGGGTGCGCGGGCTGATGCCGAGGCGCTCGGCCGCCTCGCGCCGGCTCCCCTGGTGGTTGCGCAGCGCATCCAGGATGAGGTCGCGCTCGGCTTGTACCAGCGAGCCGGCGAGCGAGCCGGACGCCTCGCCGGCGGCCGCGGCGGCCGCCGGTTGCGGCACCTCGTTGGCCAGCTCGAACTGGATGTGCTCGGGGCGGATCACCGGGCCGTTGACCAGGATGAGCGCCCGCTGCAGCAGGTTGTCGAGCTCGCGCACGTTGCCAGGCCAGGGATAGGTGAGGAGCAGGTGGGCGGCCTCGGCGCTCAGCGCCGGAATGGGCTCGCCCGGCCGGCAGCGCGCCGTGAGCAGCTGCATGGCGAGCGGCAGGACATCGTCCCGGCGCAGCCGCAGCGGCGCGAT
>JBOIAB010000129.1:0-13465 GCA_050738635.1 Steroidobacteraceae bacterium | reverse complement strand
AGAGCCTGATCGAGGTCGCCGACGATATCGTGACGATTCCCGATGTCGAAAAGCTGCGGCACCACATGCATTAGACCGCGCGGCGGCAGTGGCCGCGGCCGAGCGTGCGCGGGTGTCGGCAGGCAGCGCGCGCCGGCGCTCGTTGAAGAGCGCTATCTCCTCGTGGTGCTGGTGATGTCGAGTAGATGCCTCAGGGTCCTCTCCCGGGTCGAGTAAGACGACATGTCACACACGGTTCGATACCGTTACCCTATTTGGCAGGAACTTTCGCGCGCCTACCCTGTCTTTCGGAATCGGAGTCTTCGGCAGGAGCCCTTCAGTGCTGTTGCCGAAGAAGGTCACACACAAAGGCTCGAGCGGAGCGCCGCATCGGAAGACATGGGTCAGCGATACACTGCGAAGTATTGGCGTCAACGCGCCCAGGAGGCCCGCGCCGTCGCGCTACACCTTCGTCGCCCAGAACGCCGACGCATCATGCTCGATATCGCGGAGGGCTATGAGCGAATAGCAAACACGGCCGAGTGCTTCTCGAGTCGCGACTACGAGACGAACCGCTCGCGCTCAAGTCAACGTTGGTCGTGCCGCGAGCAAATCCGCCAGTCGCGTCGCTCAGTGAGCGATGCTCGCGAGCGCAGTAGCGGGCGCCCCGCTAACTGCGCGCAGCGTTCGCTACGCGTCGTATTGATATTCGCTGAGCCCGAATGGTCTTGCAGTTTCAGGGGGCAGCCTCGGCTGCGAGCGCATTGATGTCCTCGGTCCTTTTCGACTTGCGATGTGCAAACCCGCCACGCCCACGACGGCCATCGGGCAAAGCTGTACGCAGTAGAAAATCAGTGCCATAAGGTCGAATGGATGCATAATCGTCGTCGTGAAACGAACACTGACGCCGACGGAATACCGCCTGCTGATCGAAAATTCACCGGTGATGATCTGGCGCTCTGGTCTCGACGCGAAATGCGACTATTTCAACGAGCCGTGGGTCGCGTTCACCGGCCGGAGACTCGAGCAGGAGATCGGCGATGGCTGGACCGAAGGCGTGCATCCGAATGATTTCGATCGGTGTGTAGCGCACTACCTCGACCACTTCCGCGCCCGACAACCATTCGAGATGGAATATCGCCTGCGCCGCCACGACGGTGTGTACAGATGGATTTTCGATCGTGGCGTTCCTTTTAGCGACGAGGCGGGGGGGTTCGCCGGGTTCATCGGTAGCTGTGTGGACGTCGACGAACGGCGCCGGGCACAGGACGCTCAGCAGCAGCACAATCAGGAGCAACTCACGCTCGCCCGGGATTTCGAGAAATGGGTTCTCGCGATCGTAGGCCACGACATCCGCGATCCCCTGAACGCGATTCAGCTCGCGACCCGTGGACTGATGTATGCCGGTGGCTCCAGCGGACTGGTAAAAAAGAACGCGGAGATCGTCACACGCGGCGTGAATCGCATTCAGCACATCGTTGCGGACCTGCTCGATCTGTCGCGAGTGCGCCAGGGCGGGGGGATTCCCATTGAGCCGAGACCAAGCGATCTGCGCGCGATGTGCCAACAGATCATCGAAGAGCTCAAGGGAATGGCCGGCGATCGCAACATCACTTTCGATTGCGAGCGTGATGTCTACGGTGCATGGGACGAGCATCGCATCTTGCAGGCGATTTCGAACCTGACATCTAATGCTGTGCAACACGGCACGCCCGGCTCTGCGGTGCGCTTACGCCTCACGGGGGATGCACAGCGCGTCGTGGTTGAGGTTCGCAACGAAGGCGCGATTCCGAACGAGCTTTTGCCCCGCATATTCGAACCATTTCGTTCAGGCCGCCACCACGGCAAGCGCGGCGATGGCCTCGGGCTGGGGCTCTTCATTGCCAAGGAAATTGCGCGCGCGCACGGCGGCGACCTCGAGCTCGATTCCTCCGATGGCACGACAATCTTCCGGCTGGTGCTGCCGCGGCGCACGCAGACCGCGTTGCTCAATAACTGATTTGGAGCGAGCATCGAATGTCCGCTCCCGGGGTGTGGCGGCGGTGGATCGCCTGACGGCTCCCCTGGCCGAACAGCCGCGATCCGTTTCAGCTTGACACCGCCAGCCTGCTTAAACTAGCAGGCCGCTGAAAACGTCGTTGAAATCGGTTATTGTCTTAAAAACCCGGATCTGCCGGGTAGGTATGAGAGGCGAGGTCTCTGGACAACACGGGATGTTCTCGTACGTTAGGCTGGAGAAGCGGGTGAGGCTTCCGACCGTCAATGCATCCAGCGCTTGATGCGGGCTGCGTTTGGGCCGAAAGCCGTACGAGAAACCGAGAAAGTCCTCCTCGTAGATCGCGTTCAACACCTCGACCACGGCGCGCTGGACGATCTTGTCCTCCAGCACCGGCACACCCAAGGGGCGCTGCCGTCCGTCGCTCTTGGGGATGAACACCCTACGCACCGGCCTTGCTCGGTATGCGCCCCGCTTGAGCCTTCCCGAGAGGTCCTGAAGGTTGCCCTCCAGTCCCTCCCGGTAGTGCTGCCAGGTCTCGCCATCGATTCCCGCCGCAGCGTCTCGCTTCAATCCGAGAAAGGCTGTGCGCGGTCGTTCGATGTCGTACGCGTGGTGCAGGAGCGCAGTGAACCGTTGTTTCCTATCCTCTCTTGCTGCCTCGCGTACTCGCTCGAGCGCGCTTGGCGCACCAGCCCGGCCCTGTGTCCGGGGTGCGTTACGCTCTTGCGAGTTCCCCTTGGCCCGCCCGCTTCCCTCCGCCCTCTCCGCAGCCGTTCCCTCGGCCTTGTTCGGGGGCTTCTCAGGTACTACCAAGCGGTCCGACTTCCCACTCCCGTTCGTCATCGGCGTACGCCTTGCGGCTTCCCGATACGGTCTGCACGCCTTGCGGCCACAGACGGCAGTGGGATCTCCCGGTTCCCGTGCGAGGTGCATCCGTACATGCGTGGGGTCTCTGACCGCGCGGGGTCCCGAGACGTCTCGCCAGAACGACGTCTCGGATATGGCCTTCCGCTTACCTCCAGCGCGTCGGCACCCCGAAGTAACCCGCCTCTCGGCGGGGCATGTATTTCGCGGCTCAATACCCAGCCTGCACGTACCCCTGTCAACGCTTCGCCCTCGACCTTGCGGTCGTCAGCGCATGACTCGGGGTCATCGTGGATGGCTAGTCCTTCAATGTATGACACTTTCAATCACAACACCTCGCCGGTTTTGACCGGCGCACGGAGATCTACGATGAGCGAGCACGCATCGCGGACCAGACTTCACGCTTGGCGTTCCCTTGAACGACGTCCCTGCAGGCGGTATGGCGGCCGGTCATGTCGGTGGCGCGCCGGCCGTGCTCGCCCGTCAGGCTGGAGAGTTGGTCGCGATCGGCGCGACGTGCACGCACTACCGCAGGCACGAGCACCGACTCAGGTGACGAAAGGGCTCTCCGAATCGGTTGTGATCATTGGAGGCGGAGCGGCGGGGAATGCGGCCGCCGCGACATTGAGGACCGAACGTCGTATGGGCCGCATCGACGTCGATGACGAACCCGCCGCGCACGACTGCACGCTGACCTATTGGCGCGACGACAGACGGCTCGCCATGGCGACCGTCGGTTGCGAACTCGATCGCCTTCGGGCGTAGACCGCGTTCGAGCAGGCGATGTCGGCATGACGAAAAGAGGAGAGCAGGAGATGACCAAGCGATTCAAGATCGGCGACCATGTGACCTGGAACTCAGAGGCCGGCCGCGTGTCGGGCACGATCATCGTGATCCATACCAGCGACTTCGACTACAAGGAACACGTCCACCACGCCTCGGAAAACGAACCCCAATACGAAATCAAGAGCGACAAAACCGACCACATCGCGGCGCATAAGGGCAGCGCCCTCGAGCTCACGTAGGGCCGAGGCGACGTGTGAAGCTTCCCTTCTTCACCGTCGGCCATTCCAACCGCAGCCTCGAGGAGCTCATCGGGCTGTTGCGTGGAGTCGACGGCGAACTTGTCATCGATGTCCGAAGGATTCCGAGATCGAAAGCCAATCCGCAATTCAATAAGAATACGCTTCCCAGCGCACTGGCGACCGCCGGCGTTTCCTACCGGCATGAGGCCGCGCTGGGCGGCCGTCGTGCCAAGGCGCCGGCAGTATCTCCCGGTATCAACGGTCTCTGGACGAACGACAGCTTTCACAATTACGCTGATTATGCGCTCTCGGGGCAGTTTCAGGCGGGCCTCGAGCGGCTGCTCGATGAGGGCCGTGAGCGACGCTGCGCAATCATGTGCTCGGAGGCCGTCTGGTGGCGATGCCACCGCCGCATCATCACTGATTATCTCATCGCCTGCGGAGAAACCGTGTTTCACATCATGGGGCACGGCCGCTCGGAGCCTGCTCACCTCACACTAGGGGCTGTTGTTCAACCCGACGGAACGGTTGTCTATCCCGGTGTGGATCGATCGGTCGGTTGAGGACGCACATCGTGTACTCCCTAAAGCCGGGGATGCAGGAATGCTCCAAGCAAGGCCACGTCTGGGAGATACGATCCCATGATGGCGCTAATCGATGATCTTAAGATCAGCACCGAGGCTGGCGTCAGAATTACCATTGCGACTGGCAGTACACTTACGCTCGCCTCGAACACGTAGCTCGCGAAGTGCCGTGACGTCCCGCTCCGGCTTGGAGAATCGCGCGCAGCCCTCGTGCCGAGTGTCTGCGGGTGTGCTCGCTATCGCGGTTGCGCAACGGAAGGGGGTAAATGGAACGTGCAGTTCCCCGAGCAATCGGGTCGACACCGCACGGTCCACTGCAGGAGACCGCGCAGCACGATGTAGAGACCGGAGCGACCAGGAGTGGCCCAGGGTTTGCCGTTTGTTCGCCGCTGGGCATTCAACCACTCGACATACCGCGCGAGCAGCTCCTACTAATAATGGATGTCTGCGAGACTCCTGAGCGACGCCGACTCCCGGGCGAAGCGAGCAAGAAGTCGGTGACGGTGCGACGCACGCAACCGGGGCATCGATGAGTCCGGCGAAAGTCGTTCCGCGATCTCTCCTCCTTGGGGTCAGCACGCGACGCATCGGCTGTCGTCGCACTGCCGTCAGCCCATCCGAAAATGGGACTGTGCCGCAGCCCTCTGCCGCCGCCTTTCGTAGCTCTCGTCGGACTCAAGGCCGCCTTCGGCAAGGAGCCACATCTGAGCCTTCTGAGGAGGTCCGAACATGCTGCTGCGAAGAATACCCGCGCGAGGCACGCGCGCTCACTCCCCCGCCGCGCATCAAGCGCCGCCCGTTGCCCGCGCCCACTGCCGGATTTAGCCCGACGTCTGCCGTTGGGATTCGCTCTGCCATCCGTTGGCGCCTGAAGTTTGTCATGCCGCTGCGTTCACGTCAGCGCCGCGCCGGAATTCCAGAGCGCCGAGATGGACGCCGAATTCGCCCTGATCGTAGGCCGCTGTGTCAGCGACGACATCGATCGACAGATTGAAGAAATCGATCGGGTGATCGCAACGCTATCGCGCGCTCGGGCGAGCACCACTACGCGAAGGCTTTGAGAAGGGAAGTGAAAATGGCCCTAGCCTGAGCTTGGGCTTCTCTCAAGGCCATCTTGCTGATACGCGCAAGTGACATCTAGGTTCCGAGGCCCCCGCTCCCAGGCGAGGCCCCGCTAGAGCTCAGGCTCCATCGGATGTTGAGGCGCGGTTAGGAGTAAAATCGGCGACGTGCATTCCGACATGGAGAAGTGCTCTTCCGCAACTCTCTCAAGAACAAGGGGTATCCACGAATGGCTATCAATGTCACAGACCTGAACAACCGATGCGTCACCACCTCCACAGTGGGCTACATGGCGCTCGCCCTGACGGGCTGGATGCTATCGATGACGGCCGCCGGATGGTACGACCATTTCTATCTCGCTGGAACATCCATCATGCTGCCGTTCGCGCTCCTCCTGGCGATCATCGGCATCCTGGCTTATCTGCACGGCCGCAGCTTGGATTCCATTGCCTTCTTCGCGTTCGCCGCGCTCTTCACGTCGACGCATTCGGCCGTGGCCATGACGGGCGCGCCGGCCGCGGCGCCGATGAGTTATGTCGGCTGGTACTGGATCGTGTGGACGGTATTTTTCGCCTACCTGTGGCTGGCCTCCTTCAAAGCGGAGTTGCCTCGGCAGCTGTTCCTGCTCGGGATCTCGCTCACGTTCCTCGCCAAGGCGATCTACGGCTGGACGGACCTGCGGGTGCTGGAGCTCATCAGCGGCTATCTCGGACTGATCAGCTCCATCATCGCTGCGATCATCTCCGCCTCCGATGTCATCCTGTTCGGACGCGAGGGCCACAGCCCCAATGTCGATCAGGTGCAGCATGGGGCGGGACATCCGCACGCAGCCTGATTAGCGCGACGCGGACGGGGGCCGTGCCACTGGCGCCCTTGGCGGCAGGGCCCCGGCCCGCTCTTCCGTGCGCGGCTGTTCGCCGGAGCGAGGACACGTTGAGTGCCCTCCCTCCCTGAAAGGCACCGTCGTCTCGATTGAGAACGCGCATTCCTTGAGAAGCTCAAACGCTGTGGTCACGAGACCAGCTATACCCGAGCGCTTCTGCACCAAATGGAGGAGACTCAGGCTCCGTGCATCGCCGACCGGGATCGGATTCGCGCGGAGCTAGACGCCTCAGGCCAACATTCGACTCCCCTTGTGAATTGAGCCGCTGATATGTCACTCGAAGACCTCATCGCGAACAACCGCCGCTGGGCGGAGGGGGAGGTCCGCGCCGATCCGGAGTTTTTCCGGCGGCTTGCCGCGCAGCAAGCGCCGAAGTACCTGTGGATCGGATGCGCCGACAGCCGCGTGCCGGCGAACCAGATCATAGGGCTGCAGCCCGGCGAGGTTTTCGTGCACCGCAACGTCGCAAACCTCGTGGTGCACACCGACCTCAACTGCCTCTCAGTGCTGCAGTACGCCGTCGAGGCGCTGCGGGTCGAGCATGTGATCGTGTGCGGTCACTATGGTTGCGGCGGCATCGCGGCCGCGCTGCGCGGGGATCCGCTCGGGCTCATCGAGAACTGGCTGCGGCACATCCAGGACGTTGCCGAGCTGCGCCACGGCATGCTCGCTCGCGAGGGCGATCCTGTGTGGCGGGCTGACCGGCTCTGCGAGTTGAATGTGCTCGAACAGGCGCACAACGTCTGCCGCACGACGATCGTCCAGGACGCATGGAAACGAGGGCAGCTCCTTGCGATCCATGCGTGGATCTATCGACTATCGGATGGCCTAGTGCAGCCCTTGCGCTTTTCGGTATCCACGGCGGCAGAGGTTTCGGGTCAATTTGCCGGCGCGATCGAGCGAGTTGCAGGCGGTACGTGAGCCGCGCCGCGCGGCTTGAGCATCAGGGGGTCACCTCAAGAAAGGGAAAAAATAGCCCGCTAAGGCTCCTCGACCGACCGCTGTCGCTGCCGAAGGGGCCGGAATCGCCCCTTTGCCACCCGTTTGTTGGCATGCCAGATGTAGTCACCGGTCAAATGGATGTGTTCCCAGGATAGCGGTGACAGATGGGGTAGCAGGGTTTTATCAACGGCGTTGTCCGCGCTCAAGGCGTTCACGGCGCGATCCAGGTAGACGGTATTCCACAGCGTGATCGCGTTGGCCCGCTGGCACGGTAGTGCTGATTCTCGAAGGATCGGTCGCGCAGCTCGCCGAGGCGGTTCAGGAAGATGGCCCGGGTCAGCGCGTTACGCGCCTCGCCCTTGTTGAGGCCGGCATTCACGCGTCGGCGCAGCGCCGGATCTCGTAGCCACTGGAGCATGAAGATGGTTCGCTCGATACGGCCTACTTCGCGCAGCGCCACGGCGAGGCTATTCTGCCGAGGATAGGCGGATAATTTTCGCAGGATCAGCGAGGCGGTTACTGCTCCCTGCTTGATCGAGGAGGCGAGCCGCAGGATTTCAGGTAGCTGCTGTTCGGGAAGACGAAGGTTGAGCGAGGCGCCGATCAAAGGCACGAGCGCGGGCCACTGCTCGGGCTTTCCAGGGACGTAGAGTCGCTTGTCTGCGAGATCGCGGATGCGCGGTGCGAAGCGGAACCCGAGAAAGGGACAGAGGGCAAAGACGTGGTCGGTGAAGCCGGCCGTGTCGGTGTAATGTTCTTCGATTCGCAGCTCTGACTCGTGATAGCGCAGACCGTCGAGAACATAGGTCGAATCGCGGATCGCCGAGTGGATCACTTGAATGTGGTAGCCGCCGAGCTGATCCGACACATGCGTGTAGAACAGCGCGCCGGGATCATCGCCATAGCGGGCATTGACGTGTCCGGTCGCCTCGCCGCGACCGCCGGCGCGGAACCGTTGACCGTCGGATGACGATGTCGTCCCTTCGCCCCAGTAGCCGGCGAACGGCGGTCGGTGCCGGCAGTTGATGAACTCGGCAAGCGCCTGAGAGTACGTTTCGTCGCGCACATACCAGCTCGAGAGCCACGACAGTTTCGCGAAGCTTGTCCCCGGACAGGCCTCGGCCATCTTGGTGAGGCCGAGATTCGTGCCGTCGGCCAGGATGGCTGTCAGTAACAACGACCGATCGCGCGCCGCCTCCCCCGTTTTGAGGTGCGGGAAGTGGCGAGAGAAATCGGTCCAGCGATCCACCTCCAGCAGCAGATCCGTGATCTTGACGTGCGGCAGGAGCGCATTGGCTCCGCGGATCAGTGTGTCGGCGGCAGGCGGCACGCTGTCATCAAGTGGCGTGATTTTCAGGCCTCGCTCCGTGATCTCGACATCCGGCAGCTCGCCCCGACGCGCCATGGCATTGGTCAGGTCCAGCTCGTGCCGCAAGCCGGTGACGCGCTCGGCGAGGTAAGTATCGGGGTCGACGGCGATAGACAAGCCGGTGGTCGCATCCGCCGTCTGCACGGCAAAGGCGTCGCGCGCGATCAGGTATTCTTCGAAGTCGCGGAACTGACGGCTACCAGGGGCGGATATATCCCCGGCGCGTAGCCCGTTCTTGAGCTCCAACGCGCGCACAGCTCGTAGAACTTGCGATCCAGGCCGCCGCCTTGCTGGACATAGGCAGCCCATCGCCGTCGGATGAAGCCGGTCGGGGCATCAGCTGGTACCAACCTGGCACCGGTCCTGAGCACGCCGATCGCCTCCACCAACGGGGCCACGGCCGGGGCGGCTTTGAAGTCGAAGGCCTCGAGCAGGGAGGGTGCATACCGGCGCAGTTGCCCGTAGTGATCGGCAAGGAGCGGCAGGAAATCGGCGTCTTGAGCCGCCGCCAAATCTCGCGCGGCCGTGATGCGCGCTTCGAACTCCGCCCACGGCATGACGCTCTCGATGGCCGCGAACGGATCGGCCGAGTGTTCTTTGGCTTCGACCGGTGCGCCGCCGATCTTGGCAAAAAGCTGGACCGTCTCATGCAGATCGGGGGCACTCTCGGCCAACTGCCGCTCGTGCTTGTGCCGCGACTTGGCAAAGACCTTGCCGATCATCCGATCGTGCAAGTCGAGGATCTCATCGGTGAGCGTGGCCGTCGCCTCGAGCACGATCGCAATCAGCGTCGCGTAGCGGCGCTGATCGGCGTAGTCCTTGAGCTGGTAGACGGCGGTCTGCGCGCCTTCGCGCGCCAGGCGCAACAGTCGATTGTGATGAATACGCCGCTCCAGATCCTGAGGCAAGTCGAGCGCGCGGATCACTTTAAGCCGCTCGATGTGCCGCAGCAAAGCGCGCGCACTCGGGGCGCCCGGTGGGCAGCCGCAACCACGCGAGCGTGCTGTAGGGCGTCCCCTCGCGGATTTCCAGCAGCTGATCGATGCCGTGACGATGCTCGGCGGTCAGCGGCTCAACGAGCCGCGCGAACACTTGGCGGTCGGCACGGGTGGCTGCTTGCGCCGCGACCCGCTCGATGACGGCCACCGCGGGCAACACGATCCGGCGCGTCCGGAGCTCGTCGATCACCGAGCGGACCAACACGACGCCCTGGATCGTCTGGCTCGCCAGGGGCACCAGCCAGGTCACCAGCGCTCGAAAGTGCTTGAGCGTGAACAGCGTCAGGCCGACGCGCCGAACGAGTTCCTGCTGATGCTCGCGCCGGGTCTGATCGCGCTCGGCGTATTTCTCCCACAGGGCACTGGTGACCTGCAGTTGCGCGGCCACCATGCCGAGGAGTGAGGCCGGCGGCGTCTCGCCGCGATTCAGCACCCGCCCGGGATGGCGGAGGTAACAGAGTTGAATGGCGACCCCGAGCCGGTTGTGATCCCAGCGGTGCTGTCGAACGAAGGCAATGTCGGCCCGGGTGAGCGTGTAATGCCGGATCTGCTCACTCTCCTCGGTCGGGATGGTCAGGAGCGCTGCCCGCTCGGCGGGGCTCAACAACTCACGATGCGGCATGCCTTCCCCTCCATCCCAGGGCCGCGTAGCATGGCGAATAACTAAAGATTCTCGCCATAGCGGGATCACCGCCGCCGGACACTGGAAATCCCGGCGTTTTGCGCAGCCGTTTTCGGAGGGTTTTTGGCCAGAGGGGCACCGACCAAGCCAGGGAGCTTCCGCGTGGGTCTGTACGCCCGCGTATCCACCCAAGACCAGCAGACCCTCCCGATGCAAATGAGCGCGATGCGTGCCTATGCCAAGCGACGCGGGTGGTCGGTGGCGCTCGAGGAGAAGGAGGTCGGGTCCGGCGCAAAGACACGTCCGCGCCACGAGGAGCTGCTGCGCGCCGCTCGCCGGCGCGAGATCGACGCCATTGTCGTCTGGCGCCTGGATCGCTGGGGACGGTCTCTCCTGGATCTGATCGGATCCCTTAACGAGTTGCACACCGTCGGGGTGGGGTTCGTCTCGCTCAGCGAGGCGCTGGATATGACCACCCCTGCAGGCAGGGCCTTGGCCGGCATGCTCGCCGTATTCGCCGAGTTCGAGCGCGACGTCCTGCGTGACCGAGTCAGAGCTGGCATTGCGCAGGCGCGAAAGGAAGGCCGACCCCACGGCAGACCGGCGACAGTCACCCACCATGCCACGGAAATCAGCTCGCTGTTCGCAAGCGGCACCAGCAAGCGTCAAATCGCATCGAAACTGGGGATCAGCCGGTCATCCGTGCGTCGCAGGCTCGCGGCACCCCGAATCAGCCCTAAGAAGACGGTCTAGCCACACCGTCAGCCACCGTCCCCAATGTGCCCTCCAGCACCAGTCACACGGCTCCAGAGGAGTCAGTCAGAACGGATGAAGCGGACATTCCTGGTGCCCTTAACCAGCGTCTATGTCATCACGAGCGGCGGTATTTGCCTGGCGAGCCGGGCGATTGAGCACCAATCGCGAGAACTGCCACGTAGACCCGAGAAGTGGCACCACCAGCGCCACCATGAAGGGCCAGAATTCTCTCAGAGCTACTAAGTTGTAGATCTGCAGGATGCAGGTTGCAAAACCCAAAGTCGCGGTCACGGAGAACACGACTCTGCTAGCACCGGCGTTTCGAAGCTCTGTCGACGAAAAGCGGACGAATTGCTGAAGATTCCAGATGCCGGCGGTCAGGAATAAAACAGCTGCGACCGCGCTCGACGAGCACCAAACGGTGGACTGCGGCAGGTGAGTCGACTCGAGCAGCAGCCCCAGCAGCGAAAGCGCGAGCGGGCTCAATGAGAAAACGAGGAGCAGCTGCAGTCGAAACCTGTCGATCCGCGGCCACTCATGCAGCAGGCCGCCACCGAATACGGCGACGATCCCGGAAAACCCCGCGACCGTCACGGAAATGATTGCGGCTGTACTCAGACCCTCTGTCGGCTGCATCCGGTGATCGATCCGGTGGGATTTTGTTCGCATCATACCATTCGGAGTAGTATTGGTCATGTGCTCCGTGTTCGATAACGACCGAACGAACAACCTCTTTTTTGAACAAGAGCTATGCGGGACGAACGTGTGGCCGTACTCAGACTCGCATCGCTCCTCGCGATGCTGCAGTACGAAGCACATGCAACCCTGTTCACCAGTACATGGCCCCGAGGAATCCGCGCTGCTCGAGGAGATGAAAGCTCACCGCTTCCTCTTCGGAGGCTTCAACCGCAGTTACTGGGACTTCTACTTCGGCTAAGGCTTAATCGCGATCCTGTGGGGCGTCATCGAGGTCGTCGTGCTGTGGCAGGTCGCGACGCTGGCCAGAACCGATCCGTTGCGCGTCCGGCCGATCATCGCGCTCTTCATGCGATACTCGCCTGGCACTACTTCTTCCTCGCGCCAGTCGTTGGAGACGCGGTCGTTCGGCACGCTCTACCCATCTCCATTCGACCAGCCGTGCCGGTCGCGTCAACGGCAGAACGGGCCGGACGGATGAGGTTAGGCGAGTTGAAACGGGGCGTGCGTGGCAGCCGCACGCCGTGCTTGCGCCGCTGCTGTCGCGCCACATAGCGCTGAAGAAATGGCGCCATTTATCTCTGAAAGTCACAGCTCGGAACGCGACGCGCCCGGTTTAGAGGATCTCTCGCGCCCTTAGCGTACGTAAATTTCCGAATCTTGAAGTCACCCCACCCTACGCGCTGGTCACTTCGCTGCGAACCGACGAAGCACGCGCACATCGCCCGAGTGTCGCAGTCCCTTCGCGCGCGCGGCGTTGGGTTTGAGCTTTCCGCTCAGCACGCTCAGGACCACGTTCGGCGGCCCTTCGATGCGTAGATCCGGTTTCTCGGCTCGCCCCATCCGCACCTGCACCGAGCCATCGCCCACAGTCTCGACGGTTACCGTCCCCTCGGGCACGGCTACCTCGATGGACACCGGCCGATCCGCCGGCGCGTTGTCCTGCACGTAGAGGCTTACTGGCAACGCGTACCAGTGGCCGCGGAACACCTCCTTGCCGGTAGCCTCGGCAAGTACGGGAGCGCCCCAGCGTCCCAGCGCCGCGATCACCGGCTCCAGCTCGCGTCCGCGCGGCGTAAGGTGAAAGAGCGTGGTCGCAATCGGAGGCGGTGCCGCTTCCCGGCTCACGAGCCCAGCGGCCTCGAGCTCTTCCAGCCGCCGCGCGAGAAGGTTGGTCGCGATGCCCGGTAGCCCCTTGTACAGATCGGTGTACCGGCACGGACGGACGAGCAGCTCCCGAACGATCAGCAGGGTCCAGCGATCGCCCACGATGTCCAGAGCCTTCGCCAGCGCGCAGAATTGGTCATAGGAACGCATCGGCTAAGATAGGTTCAACGACGCTAGAATGTCAAGTACTCACTTGACTTCGTCAAGTATGAGGCTATCCTCTCCAATACACCTGAAAAGTGGAGCCGACTATGTCGACCTCGACGAAGAACCTCATGAGTCAGTACCTCGCCGCGTGGCGGGCCAAGGACGCCAACGGAATCGCCGCCTGCGTGCACCAAGCCGTGCATTTGAAGGGCCCCATGGCCGAATTGACCGGGCGCGATGCGTTTGTCGAATCGGCCAAACGGATGTTCCCCATGCTGCGCGAGCACGTGGTCCGCGGCCTTCTCGCCGACGCTGAACAGGCGATGTTCGTCTACGATTTCGTGTGCGCGGAGCCCATCGGCGTCTGCCGCA
>JBOIAB010000128.1:0-3575 GCA_050738635.1 Steroidobacteraceae bacterium | reverse complement strand
GTAGCATACGCCTCTTCGGTTTGACACGGCCGAGGATGCGACGGATTACGCGTCGGGCAGAGTCTTCTCGCTAACCATCGTCAGTACGTCGTAGGCCGCCACCGTCTCGCCCTCATGGTTGGTGACGAGTGCGTCCCAGCGGACCTCACCGTAGCCCTGCCCTGCACGCAGGGACTTCTCCTTGCAGGTGATGCGCACCTTGATGCGATCACCGGGCTTCACCGGCTTGGTGAAGCGCAGGGAATCGATGCCGTAGTTGGCGAGCACCGGACCGAGGGGCGGGTCGACAAACAGGCCCGCCGCGGCGGAGATGAGGAAATAGCCGTGGGCGACGCGGCCGCCGAAGATCGGATTGCGGCGCGCCGCGGCCTCATCCATGTGGGCGTAGAAGCGGTCACCCGAGAGCTCCGCGAAGCGCTCGATGTCCGCCACGGTCACTTCCCGCTCCCGGGAATTGAAGGTGTCGCCGATGACGAGCGCGCTGAATGGAATGCGAAACGGATGCGCGCCGGGATCGCGCTGCCGAGAGCCCTTGATCCAGCGGCCGGTGACGGCGGTCAGGACGTCCGGTGTGCCCTGCACTGCCGTGCGCTGCATGTAGTGTAAAACGCCACGGATCCCGCCCATCTCCTCGCCTCCGCCGGCGCGTCCAGGGCCGCCGTGGACCAGATGCGGCAGCGGCGAGCCATGTCCCGTCGACTCCGTGGCGCAGTGGCGGTTGACGACGAGAATGCGGCCATGGAAGGGAGCGAGTCCGAGCACGAGTCGCGCGGCAACAGCATCGTCGCCCGTGAAGACCGAGCCGACGAGGCTCCCGGCCCCGCGCCGGGCGAGCGTGATGGCGGAATCCAACCCTTCGTAGGGGACGACCGTGCAGACCGGGCCGAAGGCCTCGACCTGGTGAATGGCCGCGGCGCGCGCCGAGTCCTTGCAATGGAGCAGCGTCGGCGGGATGAACGCGCCGCGATCGGCATCGGCATCCGCGAGTTCGAGTTGGCGGCCGCCGCCGTGCACGATCTCGGCCTCGCGCTCGAGCTGCGCGAGCTGCGCGAGAACCTCCCGCCGTTGCGCGAGCGAGGCCACCGGTCCCATGCGAACCTGTTCCAGGCGCGGATTACCCATCACCACTTTGCCCAATGCCGCCTTCAGCGCCTCCACCACCTCGGCCGCAACTGCCGCCGGGACGATCGCTTTGCGGATCGCGGTGCACTTCTGTCCCGCCTTCACCGTCATCTCGCGCGCCACTTCGCGCACGAACAGGTCGAACTCCGGCGTACCGGGCATCGCATCCGGCCCGAGCACGCAGGAATTGAGTGAATCGGTCTCCGCCGTGAAGCGCACGGAGTGGTCGATCACCGTCGGATGCATGCGCAGCTTGCGCGCCGTCGATGCGGAGCCGGTGAAAGCAACGACATCCTGACACGAAAGATGATCGAAGAGATCACCCACCCCACCGCAGATGAGCTGCACGGCGCCCTCCGGAAGCATGCCGGATTCGACGATGCGACGGAACGCCAGCTCGGTGAGATAGGCGGTCGCGGTGGCGGGCTTGACTATCGCCGGCACCCCGGCGAGAAAGGTAGGAGCCAGTTTCTCCAGCATCCCCCAGACAGGAAAGTTGAAGGCGTTGATGTGTACCGCCGCCCCTTCGAGCGGTACGCAGATGTGCTGAGCGACGAAGCCGCCTGATTTCGACAGGCTCTCCGTTGCACCATCGAGGTATATATGGGCGTCGGGCAGCTCGCGCATGCCCTTGCTCGCGTAGACGAAGAGTGTGGCGATGCCGCCGTCGATGTCGATCCAGGAGTCTGCCTTGGTCGCTCCGGTCGCGTACGACAGTTGGTAGAGCTCCTCCTTCTTGTCGCTCAGGTGCTTCGCCAGCGCCTTGAGCAGAGCGGCGCGCTCGTGGAAGCTCAGGCGACGAAGATTTGCGCCGCCGACTGCGCGCGCGTGGGTGAGACTTGCAGCGAAATCGAGCCCTTCGGAGGAGGCGTTGGCGATGACCTCGCCCGTCGTCGCATCGCGCAGCGCGACGGCCGTGCCGGCGCCCGCCTGCCAGCGCCCCGCGATGAAGCTTTCTAACTGCATAGGGGTACCTCGAGAAATCCTGCGTGTCTCAGCGGCGCGATCTCATCGCCCGGTGAAGCGTGGCGCGCGCTTCTGCATGAAGGCCGCGACGCCCTCGGCATAGTCGGCGGAGTGGCCGAGCTCCTGTTGATAGTCGCGCTCGACGTCGAGCTGCTGCTCGAGCGTGTTGCTCCAGCCTTCGAGCATCGCCTGCTTGGTGCGCGCCAGACCGCGGGTGGGAGCCAGCGCCAACTGGCGGGCCAGCGTGTCGACTTCGGCGGCGAGCTCAACGTCAGCGACGCAGCGCCAGATGAGGCCCCACTGCGCCGCCTGCTCGGCGGGAAGCTTGTCACCGAGCAGTGCCAGTCCCAGCGCGCGGGCGTGGCCGACCAGCCGTGGCAGCAGCCACGTGCCGCCGGAATCCGGGATCAGGCCGATCTTCGAGAAGGCCTGCACAAAGGTTGCGGAGCGCGCGGCAATGACGAGGTCGCATGCCAGAGCGATGTTGGCACCGGCGCCCGCGGCCACGCCGTTGACGGCAGCGATCACCGGCAGCGGCAGCCGGCGCAGCGCCAGAATCAGGGGTTTGTAGCCGTTCTCGATCGAGGGACCGAGGTCGGGCGGCCCGGCGCCTGGCGCCACCACGCGATCGCCCAGGTCCTGACCGGCACAGAAGCCTCGGCCCGCACCCGTGAGAACCAGAACACGTGCGGAGGCGTCGCGCTGCAAGGCGGCCAGAGCGTCCCGCACCTCGGCATGCATGACCGTGTTGAAGCTGTTCAGACGCTCCGGGCGGTTGAGAGTGAGCCGTGCGACTCCCTCCGCGGTTTCGAAGACGATGGTTTGATAGCTCATGTGGGGATCTCAGCGCTCGTCATAGTCGAGCTCGAGTACCGGGGTCTTGACCTGCGACTGGCAGGCGAGCACGTAGCCCTGCTCGAGCTCCCAGTCCTCGAGGGCATAGTTCTGAGTCATCGCGACCTCGCCCCGCACCACCTTGGTACGGCAGGTCGAGCAGACACCGGCGCGACAGGAGAAGGGCAGCTCGAGGCCCGCCCGCGCCGCCCCGTCCAACACACTCTCGCCGTTCATCGCCATCGTGAAAGAGCGCCGCCGCCCGTCCATGATGATGGTTACCTCGGCAACGTCCGCCGCCGGAGCCTTTTCCGGCGCGGCCACCGCGGCCGTATCCGGCGTGGTCGTGGCGACTGTGAAATGCTCCGCTCTGATCCGATCGGCTGCTGCGCCGAGCTCGCGCAGGGTCTGCGACAGGGTGTCGATCATGTCGCCGGGTCCGCAGACGAAGTATTCGACAACCTGGGCGGGGGCAAAGAATGATGTGGCAAGTTGCCGCAGGTGCTCGCCGTCCAGCCTGCCGTTGTAGATCTCCGCCTCCTGCGGCTCGCGG
Source organism: Steroidobacteraceae bacterium (assembly GCA_050738635.1). Lineage (GTDB taxonomy): Bacteria > Pseudomonadota > Gammaproteobacteria > Steroidobacterales > Steroidobacteraceae > 13-2-20CM-66-19. The sequence continues at coordinate 100 of JBOIAB010000128.1, read as the reverse complement.
CTCATGAGAAAGTGCAGCGACAGGCGCTCGAGGTAGCGATCCTTCAGCGCCAGCAGCTCCTCCAGGCACATCGCGCGCGCCATGCTGCGATTGCCGTAGA
>JBOIAB010000127.1:0-6648 GCA_050738635.1 Steroidobacteraceae bacterium | reverse complement strand
GTCGCGGTCATCGAGGTCCCCTACGTCAAAGACCTCATCGACCACGGCGAGTTCGACACCATCTATCACGAGCATCTCTGCTACTTTTCCGTGACCGCGCTGCGGCGACTCTTTCAGCGCCATGGCCTCGCCCTGAACCGCGTCGAGCCGCTGCCGATTCACGGCGGCTCGCTGCGTCTGTTCGTCGGCAAGCGGGAACGGGAGGATCGCCCGGTGGCGGAGTTTCTGCTGGCGGAGCGGCGCACGGGGCTCGATCGGCTGCAGTACTACGCGGGATTCTCGACGCGAGTGAACCGGATCCGCGATGACCTGGTGGCGCTCCTCGGCGGGCTGAAGCGGCAGGGAGCGCGGCTCGCCGGCTACGGCGCGGCCGCCAAGGGGACCATTCTGCTCAACTTTGCCGGCATCGGCGGCGAGATGTTGGATTTCGTGGCGGATCGGAACGTGCACAAGCAGGGGCGGTACATTCCGGGGGTGCGGCTGCCGATCGTGCCGCCGGAGCGCATTCTGCAGGAGCAGCCGGATTATCTGTTGATTCTGCCGTGGAACTTCCAGGAGGAGATCATGGCGCAGCAGGCCGAATATCGCCGGCGCGGCGGACGATTCATCGTCCCGGTGCCGGAACCGGTCGTGCTTTAGGAGCTGTCATGGCGGCGGCCGACTCTGCGGCGATGCGCTGCGCCTGCTGCGGCGGCGCGGACATCCATAGCTTCTATAGGATGGCCAACGTGCCGGTGCACAGTTGCCTCATGATGTCCTCGCGGCAGGAGGCGCTGGCGTTTCCGCGTGGCGACATCGAGCTCGGATTCTGCGGCAGCTGCGGCTTCATCGGCAATCTTAGGTTCGACCCGGCGCTCGAGCGCTACTCGCCGGCCTACGAGGAGACCCAGGCCTACTCGCCGCGGTTCATGCGCTTTCTCGATGGGGTGTGGAAGGATCAGATCGCGAGATTCGGACTCGGGCCGGGGATGACGGCGCTCGAGATCGGTTGCGGCAAGGGCGAGTTTCTCGTCGGGCTCTGCGAGCGCAGCGGCTGCGGCGGCGTCGGGCTCGACCCCGGTTACCGGCCGGAGCGGACGCGCACCAGCGCCGCGGACCGCATCAGGTTCATCCGCGACTTCTATGGGCCGAAGTATTCGCATCTGCACGCCGATTACGTGTGCTGTCGCCATACGCTGGAGCACATCGCGCCGGTGCGCGAATTCGTGCGGTTGGTGCGCGCTACGATCGGCGACCGACGCCACGTCAATGTGTTCTTCGAGCTGCCGGACATGGAGCGGGTGCTGCAGCAGGGTGCGTTCTGGGACATCTACTATGAGCACTGCTCCTACTTCACCCGCGGCTCGCTCGCACGCCTCTTCCGCTCGGCGGGCTTCGACGTCCGCCGGCTCTACAAGGCCTATGACGATCAGTACCTGATGTTGGAGAGCCAGCCCGCCGCCCGACCCACGGATGCGTTGCTGCCGCAGGAGAATGATCTGGCGACGCTCAGCTCGCTCGTCGCGCGCTTCGAGCGGCAGGTCAGGGAGCGGCTGCAGTCGCTCGCCGACGCCCTGGCGCGGCATCGCGACCGCGGTCACCGGCTCGCGATCTGGGGCTCCGGCAGTAAGTGCGTCTCGCTGATCAGCTCGCTGGCCCAATCTCCGGGGCTCGGCAGCGAGCTCGTCGCCGTGGTGGACATCAACCCGCACAAGCACGGCAAATTCCTCGCCGGCAGCGGACTCGAGATCGTCTCCCCCGATGCGCTGCGCGCGCTGCGCCCGGAGGTGGTGCTGGTCATGAACTCAATTTACAGCGACGAGATCAGGCATGACCTCGCCGCTCGCGCGCTGCACCCGGAGCTGATTGCGCTGTAGCGGCCAGTCGTGTGTACACGGGCTCCAACCTCTCCGCCGCCCCCTCCCAGCTGAACTCCCGCTCGACGGTCTCGCGCGCGCGCCGGCCGAGCTCCTTGCGCAGCTGCGGATCGCCGGCCAATCGCAGCAGCGCCGCGGCGAACCCGCTCACGTCGCCATCCGCGACCACCAGACCGGTCCGCCCGTGCTCCAGGACCTTCGCCGACCCGGCGCTTGCCACGATCGCCTTGCCCGCTGCCATGTAATTGAGCAGCTTCTGCGGAATTCCCGGACAGCTGACACGCGGCAGCACGGCGATTGTCGATTGCGCCAGGCGCAGCGGCAGCTCGCCGAATCCGTCGGCCAACACTTCGATGGCCTCTCTCACCCCCAGCCGGCGCGCCGCCGCCTCATAGGGCTCGAATGAGGAGCTGACCGAGAAGCAGAGCCGCAGGTCCGGCCGCGTCCGTCTCGCCCGCGCAAACGCCTCGAGCAGCAGGTCGACGTTCTGGTACGGCGCCAGAGTCCCGGTATAGATGAGGCGGACGAGCCCATCCGCCAGCGGCGGCGTGTCTGCCCGAAAACAGCCGGTCTCCACTCCATTGGTGACCACGGTGATGCGATCCGGGTCCAGCCCGTGTGCCCTGACCAGTCGCTCACGGATGTCGGCGGTCACCGCAACAACGTGATCGGCGCGCCTGGGCAACGTCCCGTCCAACCAGCCGCCGAGCGCGGCGAAGGCGCTGCGCGTGAGCCCCGTCGCGTAGCTCGGCAGCTCGGCTGCCAGCATCGTATGCGCGTCATAGACGAGCGGCAGGCGGTGGCGCAGCCGCGGCGGCAGCGCTACCAACAGGCCTTCGACATGATGCGCGTGGATGACATCGAATCGGCCGCCGGAAAGCACGCGCGACAGTTTCCAGGACAGGGCCGGATCGTAGAACGCCAGCTTGCGGAAGCTCGGCCCGACCGGCATCCGCCAGTAGACCGGGCGGCGAAAGATGCGGTGCACCGGAACACGCAGCGACTGCGGCCCATCGGCGACGTGATAGGTGATGAGCTCGACCTCGTGACCGCGCGCGGCCAGCGCTTCCGCCAGCCGCTCGACGCGCAGCGGCGTACCGCGCCGCGCCGGCATGGGACAGGCGGCGACCATCGCTATCCGGAATCGCTCGCTGGAGCCGCTCGGCAAGTGAGGTCTCGGGGGTTTTCTCCGGTCGGGAACTACTGTCGCGGGCGCAACCGACGCCATCAACGCCGCCGGTCCGCCAGCAGATGTCCGGGAGCGGCGCCAAAGAAGCGGATCTTCAGCTTTTCCGCCCGCGCGGGCGCGCTCGGGGCCGCCACGGCCAACAGATCAACCGCCGCGCGGGCGATGTTCCAGTTGTGTCCCCACCACTTGGCGAGCACGGTATAGCAGCGTGAGCGCTCGGTGGGCGTCAGCATCTCCCGCCGGACCAGCTTCAGATACTCGCCGTAGAGATGCCAGGTTGGAAAGCTCACGCGGCCGCCATCGCTGCCATCGTGCCACGAAGCCCGGTCGGAAGCGCGCGACTGCGCGCGGGTGTAGCGGTTGGGATGCTCGCGCACGGCCAGCAGCGGTGCCGGCAGTTGTATCATGCGGCCGCGCAGTGCGAGCTGCGCGAGCAGCGCCCGATCCGCGCCATGAAAGCTGCCGTGCAGCAGGGAGTCGAGCAACGCCTGGCGGCGGATGAGGCCGAAGAAATCCACGCAGGTGTGCGATCGCAGCACCATCCAGGCAAAGCGCTCGGACGGCAACAGCGAATCCGCGCCCGAGAGCCGGCTGTCGTACAGGCCAAGGCGAGTACCGCCGGAGTCGATGTAGGTGATGACCGTGTTGCACAGCACCGCGTCGCCGCGTTCCTCCAGGACCCGGTAAGTCTTGGCGAGGAAGGCAGGCAACATGCGGTCGTCATGAGCCAACCACTTGAAGTATCGCCCGCGCGCATGGCTGAAGGCGAGGTTGTAGTTGGCGGCGGCGCCGAGATTGCGCGGGTTGCGGAAATAGCGCACGCGCGGGTCGCGGGCGGCGTAATCGCTGCAGATCTCGGCCGTCCGGTCCTGCGAGGCGTTATCGCACAGGATCAGCTCCAGGTCGTCGAGCGACTGGGTGAGCGTCGAGCGAATCGCGTCCTCGAGAAAGGCTTCGCCGTTGCATACCGGCATTCCCACGCTGACGAGAGGCACCTCGGCCGTCGACTCGGAAGCCTGACGCATTGCACCCCCTAGACGGTGTTCGGCGCCCTGCGCCGGGAAGGGATCAATGCCCGATCAGCACGTTCCGTTCCGCGAAGTCTCAGTCTGCGCAGCCCGAAAGCACCCCGACAAGCGGCCCAGGGCCGCTCCCTGGGCCGCGGGATCAATCCCCGTCGCGGGGCCTGTCCGCGCAAATCACCGGGAGCGATTTGCGCCAATAAACTAGGGAAATTTGATCTTGCCGCCACCGCCGCCGGCGCCCGGGCCGGGACCGACGCCGCCGCCGCCGACCTCCGGCACCACGATGCGCGAGGCCGCCTCCCGACGCATCTCGCGGGCCTCATCGATCGCCTGCTCGAGCGCGGCATTGACCCCTTCGGGGAACCTGGCCAGGGCCTCCTCGAGCGTACTTGCCTCGATCTCGAACGCGAGCGGCAGCACGCCCGCCGGGGTGAGGAGCTGCGTCTGTCCGGAAAAGAGCACCGGTCGCCCCGGATCGGTGGCTCCGTCCACTTTCACGGGGGTCAGGCGACGGATCGTGCCGGCGCGCCGATCGGTGTAGATCTCCTCCCGGTAGAGACCCGCCGGGTCGAGGTGTACTTCCGGAAGATCGCTCTGCGCTGCCATGGGAGATCCTGTTCTGGGTTCTAAGGAGGCGACGGCCATTGTACCAGCGCGGCTACGAACGGACGGTCCGCCTCGAGGATGTCCTCACCGCCAAGCTGCGTGCGCTCCACCCACTTGAGCCGCTGGCCGTCGAGCGCCTGCGGCTCGCCGCGGTAACTTTCCACCAGCCACATGGAAAGCTCGACGGTGCGGTCGGGATAAGGATGGCTCAGCCGCATCACCGGCCGTGCGCGCAGCACTTCGATGCCGAGCTCCTCGGCAAGCTCGCGGGCGAGGGCCGCCGCTTCCGCCTCACCCGGCGCGACCTTGCCGCCAGGAAACTCCCAGCGGCCGGCCATGTGCTTGCCCGCCGGACGCTCGGCGATCAGAACTCGCCCCGAGGCATCGAGAACGGCCGCTGCCACGACCAGAGTCATGCTAGTCGTCCAGAGCTCTTGCCTCGCCCATCACTCGACGCTCGACAGGGCGCCGTGACAGTGCTTGTACTTCTTGCCGGAGCCGCAGGGACATGGCTCGTTGCGGCCGATCTTGCGCTCGCCGCGGACGAAGGTGCCCTGTGCGTCCAGTGGCGGCGGCGGGACCGGCGCGTCGACTCCGCCGCGTCCACGAACGCCACCGCGCATCATCCCCGCGCGTGCTGCCGCGGGCAGCGCGGCATCCGGTGGCATTTCGCCGCTCGCCAGGGCGGAGAGCGCTTCCGCATGCTGCGGGCTCAAAGCCCCCATCAAACGGCGACGGCGCTCCTCCTCCTCACGCTCGACCTCCTCCTGCGTGCGCACTTCGATCTGCATCAGGCGCGTCACCGTCTCGAATTTCACGCGATCGAGCATCGCCGTGAACATCTGGAAGGCTTCGCGCTTGTATTCCGTGCGGTAGTCCTGCTGGGCATAGCCGCGTAGGTGAATGCCCTGACGCAGGTAATCCATCGCCGCGAGGTGATCGCGCCAGTGCGCATCCAGCGTGCGCAGCATGACGTCCTTCTCGATGTGACGCATCAACGCCGGATCGATGCGGGACACCTTGGCGTCGTAAGCCTGTTGCACATCCTTCGCCAGCCGCGCGCGCAGCGCCGGCTCCTCGAGCTCCGGCTCCTGCTCGAGCCAGCTCTTCACGTCCACACGTACGTTGAAATCGCCCTCGAGCGCCTTGCCCAGGCCCTCGAGATCCCAGTCGGCGGGCATCGCGTGCTTCGGCAGGTACTGATCGACCAGGGTGCCGATGGCCTCTTCCAGGATGCCGCGGATTGCCGCCGAGACCTCCGCGGTCCCCATGATCTCCGTGCGCTGCTGATAGATCACCTTGCGCTGATCGTTGGCGACGTCGTCGAACAGGAGCAGCTGCTTGCGGATGTCGAAGTTGTGAGCCTCGACCTTGCGCTGCGCCTTCTCGATCTGGCGGCTCAGCATGCCGCTCTCGATGACTTCCCCTTCCTTCATGCCGGCCATCTTGAGCAGGCGCTGCGTGCGCACCGGGTCACCGAAGATGCGCATCAGGTTGTCTTCCATCGAGAGATAGAAGCGGCTCGACCCCGGGTCGCCCTGGCGGCCGGAGCGGCCGCGCAGCTGGTTGTCGATGCGGCGTGACTCGTGTCGCTCCGTGCCGATGATGTGCAGGCCGCCCGCCTGCACCACCCTCTCGTGCCGCCCCTCCCATTCGTTCCTGATCCGCTGGCGCTCGAACTGTTGGGCGTCCTCGCCGGCCTCCGCCGCCTGCGCCAGGGCGTTGAGCTCCGTCTCCAGGCTGCCGCCGAGCACGATATCCGTGCCGCGGCCCGCCATGTTGGTGGCGATGGTCACCGCGCCCGGCCGCCCGGCCTGCGAGACGATGTGCGCTTCGCGCTCGTGCTGCTTGGCATTGAGCACCTCGTGCTGAATCCCGCGCTCGCGCAGCAGGCCGGAAAGATACTCGGAGGTCTCGATCGAGGCGGTGCCGACCAGAGCGGGCTGCTGGCGCTCGACGCACTCGCGCAGGT
>JBOIAB010000126.1:0-4586 GCA_050738635.1 Steroidobacteraceae bacterium | reverse complement strand
GATACCGATACCGACTCTCAGTGCAAACGCGCCCAATGCAGGATCTTGATCTCGTCCGAATCCAGATCGAAGCTCTGGGCGAGCAGGCAGCGCAACTCGCGAGTGCCACCGCCACTCTCCAGCGGATGGCGCAGCTCCACCACACCACTCCACTCGCTCGAGCACGCCGCTGTCAGCGCCGGCGGGGCCCCGGTAAGGAAGTGGGTGTAGTACTTGGTAGCCACGGTGGAAAGCGTAATTTCGTCGCGCAATCGCGTCCGTGACCGGTTCCACAGAACACCTGGGTTTTGACAAAATCGACGCATGGGACGATTCCGGGCGGCCGCGCCGGCGGCTTCGAAATACATTACCCCCGAGGGCGAGCGGCGCCTGCGCGCGGAGCTCGAGCAGCTTTGGCGCCAGGAGCGGCCCCGGGTGACGCAGGCCGTGTCCGAAGCGGCGGCTCAGGGGGATCGCTCGGAGAACGCCGAATACACTTATGGTAAACGCCGGCTGCGTGAGATCGACCGGCGCGTGCGCTTTCTGCGTAAGCGCCTCGACGGCATGGTTGTCGTCGATCAGCCGCCTACGGATCGCAACAAAGTCTACTTCGGCGCTTGGGTTACCGTGGAAACCGATGACGGCACACAGTCACGCTACCGTGTTGTAGGGCCCGACGAATTTGATCGCGAGCCCGGTTTCATCAGCATGGATTCGCCGCTCGGACGCGCACTGCTGCGCCGAAGCTTGGATGACCAAGTGACGGTGGAGCTGCCCGGCGGCAGCCACGCACTGGTCATCGTGGAGATCGACTACCCCCCGTCTACCACGCCACGCGGACGTTCTTGAACTGCCAGGGATCGGTCTTGTCGAGATCCTCGGGGAACAGCCGCTCGCGCTCGTGCAGCGGCGTCCAGTCCGTGTAGCGGCCGACCACGGGGCCGAGGTACGGCATGCAGATCTGCAGGTTGCGCTGGTAATCGATCTCGTCGGGCTCGACGATGCCGCAGTTCGGGTTCTCCATCGCCCACACGACACCCGAGAGCACGGCAATGGTGACCTGCAGACTGGTGGCGTTGTTGTACGGGGCCAGTTTGCGCGCCTCCTCGATCGCGAGCTGGGAGCCGAACCAGTAGGCGTTGCGCTTGTGGCCGGCAAGGAGCACGCCGAGCTCGTCGACGCCGCTCACGATCTCGTCCATGAGGATGCGCTGGCGCTCCTGCTGCACGTAGTTGCGGCCGGCAAGCTCGTGAACGGAAATCACGGCCGAATCGCACGGATGGTAGGCGTAATGCACCGTCGGCCGGTACACGACCTGGGCGCCGTCGCGTACAGTCAGGTAGTCCGCTATCGAGATGGCTTCGCCGTGGGTGATGCAGAAACCGTGGAAGTGACCGGCCCGCGGCGTCCAGGTGCGCACGCGTGTGCCGGCACCGGGCTGCATCAGATAGATGGCCGCCATGCAGCCGAAGTCATGCCGCTTGCCGTCTCGGGGGAAGTTGCGCTCGTGAGTTCCCCAGCCCATCTCGCTCGGCTGCGCACCTTCGCTCACGAAGCCGTCGATCGACCAGGTGTTGACGAACTCGCCAGGCTCCTTGGCTACGCGCGCGACCTGGGTGTCGCGCTCGGCGATGTGAATGACCTTGACGCCGAGCTGACGTGCCAGCTCGCCCCAATCAGCCCGGGTGGTCGGCTTGCCGGCGTCCACCTGGGTGTCAGCGGCGATATTGAGCAGCGCCTGCTTGAGGAAATGCGACACGAGGCCGGGGTTGGCGCCATGCGTGAGCACGGCGGTCGGCGCGCGCGCATTGCCCGGGCGCAGTGCCAGCGCTTCCTCGCGCATCGCATAGTTGGTGCGTCGGCCGGCCACCACGGTCGGGTCGGTATAGCCTCCCGGCCAGGGCTCGATGCAGGTATCGAGGTACATCGCGCCCTTTTCCCAGCAGAGCTTGACCAGCGCGATGCTCGAGACCTCGACGGAAACGTTGATCAGGAAGTCGCCGCGTCCGAGCAACGGGTTGAGAACCCGACGATAATTCTCCCGAGTGAGGCGCTCGTTGATGAAACGGATGCCGTAATTGGCCGCCTCGGCATTGCCCTTGTCTTCCGCGGTCACGATCGTGATGCGCTCTGGAGCGATGCCGATGTGCCGCAGGATGAGAGGCAGGACGCCCTGCCCGATGCTGCCGAAGCCGACGAGAAGGATGCGCCCGGGGAACTCTACGTGAATCTGGTACTCGGTCATGATCCCGCTAGGTTACCCGATCAATGCCGCCAATGAGGAGGATACGTGCGCTCGTAACCAGGCAGCGATTCGATGCGCGCGACCCAGCGTGCGACTGCTGGATAGTTCACCTCCACCGGCATGAAGCGGGACGCCAGCTCACGCGCCTCGGGCCGCTCGAGCGCGCGTTTCAAGAGCTGGAAGCCCGGAAAGATCACCATGTCGACCGCCGAGAAGCTTTCGCCGACCACCCAGTCGGATTTCGACAGGCGGCCTTCGATCGTGCGCGCCTCGCTCGCGGCCGCATGCATGGCGCGCGTGACTTCGTCACTGCGCAGGTCCGCGTTCTTGCTGAACACAGCCTGGGCGATGCGCGTCAGGTGCGGCTCGATATAGGCCTGGTACTCGCAAATGACGCGCATGATGGTGCCTGCTTCCTCGGGGCTGCGCCCGAAGATCGGCGGCGCGGGATATTTCAGATCGAGGTAGTAGAGTATGGCGAGCGACTCGAAGCAGACGTAGTCCCCGTCCTTGAGCACGGGCACGCGCCCGCGCGGGTTGAGGTGGAGCATCTGCGGCGACTTGTGCTCCTGCTTGGAGAACTGCAGCAGGTGGCTCGTGTAGGGCAGGCGCTTGTATTCGAGCGCCAGGAGCACCCGCCAGGCGTACGGGCTGCCGCTGCCCCAGTAAACTTCGATCGCCATCGGTGAATTGTAGCGAGATCGGGAGTCCTTCGGATATGTCTCAGACGACGCTCATAACTCCGCGGCAGCTTGCCGCGCGGCTCGAAGATCGGGATCTGGTGGTGATCGACTGCCGCTTCGATCTGGCACGGCCGGAGTGGGGTCGCGAGGCGTACGCAAGCGCGCGTATACCCCACGCGCTGTACGCCCACCTGGACCACGACCTGTCCGGGAAGACTTCCGCCTCGACGGGCCGACATCCGCTGCCGCCGGTCGATGAGATGGCGGCGCGGCTCGGCCGGTGGGGGATCGATGCTCAGGTGCATGTGGTTGCGTACGATCAGGGCTCAGGGGTCTACGCGGCCCGCCTCTGGTGGCTGCTGCGCTGGCTGGGACACACCAGAGTGGCGGTGCTCGATGGCGGCTTCGCGGCCTGGCAGGAGGAGCGGCTGGCACTCGACACGACGCCGCTGGACTCGCGGACGCAGGCACAGCCCGAGCGGCCGCCCCGGCGCTTCGATCCGCGGCCGGACGCGGAGATGGTGGTCAGCACCACTGAGCTCGAGAACCTCATCGCCTCGCGCCAGTTTGCCGCCGCGGACGTGGTGTTGATCGATGCCCGCAGCGCCGACCGCTTCGCCGGCCGTAACGAGACGATCGATCCTGTCGCGGGCCACATTCCGGGCGCGCGCAACCATCCCTTCAGCGACAATGTGGACACCGCCGGACGATTCCTCGCTCGCGGCACGCTGCGCGAGCGGTTCGCCAAGACGCTCGAGGGGGTGCCTCCAGACGCTGCGATCTGCATGTGCGGCTCGGGCGTAACCGCTTGCCACAACCTGCTGGCAATGGAGGTGGCTGGCCTCCAGGGCGCGCGTCTCTACGGCGGCTCGTGGAGCGAGTGGATCCGCGACCCGAAGCACCCGATATGCAGCGACGCAGCATAGCGGGCCCGGGCCGTTCCCGGGCCTGCGGAAAAGGCGTAGGGTCTCGCGAAAATCGTCTAGACGATTTTCGCCAGTAGAATAGAAGGACCGATGTCACACGATTTTGGTATCTTGCGCGGCCAGTGAACGCATCGCGACCGACAGCGGACTCTCACACGTGGCCGTAGACCCGAAGAGCGCCTTGAACGGCGCTCGCAAGTTCAACCCCGCCCAGCCCTGGCGCTTCGAGGATTCCCTGGAGCTCTACCACGTCAATGGGTGGGGCAAGGGTTACTTCGGCATCAATGCGGCAGGCCACGTCGTGGTGCGACCCGACGCGCAGCCGGGGCGTGACATCGACCTCTACGATGTCGTCGAGGGGCTGGAGGCGCGGGACCTGACTACTCCGGTCGTGGTGCGCTTCTCCGATATCCTGGCGCATCGCCTGAAGCATCTGCATGCCGCTTTCGCCCAGGCGATCACCGAGAACGATTACCGCAATCAGTACGCCGCCGTATTCCCGATCAAGGTGAACCAGCAGCGCCTCGTCGTCGAGGAGGTTTACCGCTACGGCAAGGAATTCGGTTTCGGCCTGGAGGTCGGCTCGAAGCCGGAGCTACTCGCCGTGATGGCGATGACCGAGAACGCTCCCGAGCGGCTGATCATCTGCAACGGCTTCAAGGACGACAGCTACATCGAGGCGGTGACACTGGCCACCAAGCTCGGGCGGACCATCATTCCGGTGGTCGAGAATTTCGATGAGCTCGGGCTCAT
>JBOIAB010000125.1:0-8972 GCA_050738635.1 Steroidobacteraceae bacterium | reverse complement strand
GCGTTGCCTGCTTCCTGATGCATGGCAACCGGGATTTCCTCCTCGGCGAGGACTTCTGCCGCCAGACCGGCTGTCAGCTATTGCCCGACCCCGTGGTGGCCGAGATCGGCGGTGAGAGGGTGCTGTTGACGCACGGCGATGCTTTTTGCACTGACGACCATGCCTATCAGGAGCTGCGCAGCATTGTGAGGATACCCGGCTGGCAACGCCGCTTCCTGCGTCTGCCGCTGTCAGACCGGCAAATGCTGGCCAACGAGGTACGCGCCGGCAGTCGCGCCCATACCGCGCGCACCATACCGAAAATCATGGACGTCAATTCCGCAGCGGTCACTGCGGCGTTCGAAGCTGCGCGGGTGCGCCGAATCATTCACGGCCATACACATCGGCCCGCGGTGCACGACGCGCTGGTTGGGGGTCACCCAGTCCAACGCATCGTGCTCGGTGCCTGGTATGAGCAGGGTAGCTATCTGGCGTACGAGAACGGACGCTACGACCTGCGATCGCTCCCCCGCTGAGCGTTTACTGCTGGCCCGGGCCCGGGCCCGGAGGCGGCGGCGGACCCGCCCCGTGATCCTTCCACATGCCCATGCGCCCATGCATACCGCCATGCATGCCCATGGGTCCGTGCATACCCATTCCTCCCCGCATCATGAAGCGATGCCGGTGCGGCATGAGCAGCTTGAGTTTCGTCATCTGGGTGGGGCTCAACACCTGACCCAGCTTCGTCACGGTCTCGGTGTGGGCCGTGCGCCGCGCCTGCATCGCCTGTTTCATGGCCTGCTGCACTTCGCTGTGCTCGGTCGCAATGATGGTCTGCACCTGCTGCTTCTGCGCCGGTGTCATGTCGAGAAGCACCGCCAGGCGATCCATCCGCTTCTGCTCCATCTCAGCCCGCTTCTGCTGCCACTTCTGCGCCCACTGCTGGTGCTTGGCCTGCCAGTTCGCGTGCGCGTCCGGGGCATTCGTCTGGGCAAGAGCCATCCCCGAAGCGCACAGCAGCGCGACCACGACAACACTATGTCTAACCATCGAACGTACCCCTGTTTGGGTCTGACTGAGGGGCACTGTAGCCGGCGTGCGCCAAGGGAGCCGTAAGCAATCATTAAACCGCGTCCCGGAGCCCATATGGGGCTCAGCCGCGGCGCGGCAGGGTGAGCCGCGCCTCGAGCCCCCCCTGCGGACGATTCCTGAGGGCGATGGAGCCGCCATGGGTCTGCGCCACGTCACGCGCGATGCTGAGCCCGAGCCCCGTACCCCCGGTGTCACGGTTGCGCGAGGACTCGAGGCGATAGAAGGGCTCGAACACCTTCTCGAGCTCTTCCGGAGGGATGCCCGGGCCGTCGTCGCAGATACTGATCTCGAGCTGGCTGCCATCCCGCACCACGATGCGCGCGCTGCTGCCGAACTTGATGGCGTTGGCGATGAGATTGGTGATGCCGCGCCTCAACGCCTGTGGCTTGCCCGTGAACGGCCCGAGCGCGCGTCCCTCCAGCGTCACCTCCTTCCCCATCTCCACGAACTCGCCGCGTATGGTCTCCAGCAGCAGGTTGACGTCGACCGGCTCCGGCGCCTCATCGTCGTTGAGACCGCGAAACAGCGCGAGTGCGCCGCGCACCATGCTCTCCATCTCGTCGAGCTCCTTGCCGAAGCGCGCCTGCAGCGCCGGATCATCGATCTGCGTCTCGACCTGCAGCCGCAGCCGCGTGAGGGGAGTCTTGAGATCATGCGACATGGCCGCGAGGACGCGCGTGCGGCTGTCGAGATATCGATGGAGGCGATCCTGCATGGTGTTGAAGGCGTGCGCCGCACGGCGCAGCTCCCTCGCTCCCTCCTCCGCCAGCTTCGGCTGCAGGATGCTGCGCCCCAGGTTGTCGGCCGCCAGCGCCAGCCGCGACAACGGGCGCGTGACGCTGCGGGCCACGACGTACAGCGCAATAACCAGCACGACCACGAGCAAAATCAGATTGAGCATGAGGCTCGGCGGCAGCGGCGTTCCGGGGGAGACGCGCGTCACGCGATAGACCAGCATCGAGCCGTCGGGCAAGCGGACGTCCACATCGTACGACTCGGTGGGCCGCTGCGTGGGCAGACCGAAGAACGGCGATGGAATGGGAATGACGCTCGCCACCGGCGCAACTGCCGGCAGCACCTCGACGGCGTAACCGTTGCCGAGCTCGCCGCGCAGCTGCGCCGTCAGGACGCCCTGCACGTCCGAGACAAACGGCATCTGGATGAAGATCTGCGGCCAGAACTGACTCTGCGACGACGGCCGGCGCTCGCGCATGACGACACGGCCGCGCGGCGGCAGGCCGGGGGGCCGCCGGTTGCGCTGCGACGGCCCCATATCGAGCGGCGGCAGCAGCAGCGGCCCTTCGCCCCCGAGGCGATCCGGCCGCGCGCGGTCCCGCCGCGCCATCCGCAGGGCGACTCTCTCCGCTTGCTCCTTCAGCATCGCCACCGTCGCCTCGCGCTGCTCGATTGGCAGTTGCTCGAGCAGCACCGTGATCTCAGTGATCCGCCGCGACCACTCCCGCACGCTGCTAGCGACGACGAATCGCTCGCGATCGCGCGCAAACAGGTACAGGCTCGCCGCCTGCGCCAGCACGACGGCAATGACGAGCGCCGCGATCAGGCGGCCGAACAGCGATTGCGGCCAGAGTGGCAGGCGCATGGCGCGATCCGCGCGGGCTCAGGCAGTCTCGACCGGCACGCCGATCACGTAACCCTCGCCGTAAATGGTCTTGATGATCTGCGGCGCGCGCGCGTCATCGCCGAGGATCTGCCGCAGCCGGCTGACCCGCACGTCGATGCTGCGGTCAAAGGGGTCCGCCTCGCGACCGCGCAACAGCTCCGTGAGCTGCGCGCGCGACAGCACGCGGTTGCCGGCGGAAAGCAACACCGCGAGCAAACGATATTCCGCACCGCTGAGGGAGACGTCCTTACCGGCGGCATCTGTCAACGTACGTCGAGTCGTGTCGAGCCGCCAGCCACCGAATGTGAATCCGCGGACCAACTGCGGGTTCGGATCCCGCGGCGCGTGCGCGGTTCGGCGCAGCACCGCGCGGACCCGGACCAGGAGCTCGCGGGGGTTGAACGGCTTTGGTAAATAATCGTCGGCGCCGATTTCGAGCCCGACGATGCGATCGACGTCCTCGCCGCGCGCCGTCAGCATGATGACCGGGATCTGCGAGTGGGTGCGCAGCTCCCGGCAAAGGGTGAGGCCATCCTCCCCGGGCAGCATCAGGTCGAGCACGATCAGGTCGACCGATGCGCGGTCGAGGACCCGCCGCATCTCGCCGCCATCGGCGACGGCCGTGGTGCGAAAATCGTTCTTCTCCAGATATTGACTCAACAGCGAGCGGATCTCGCGGTCGTCATCGACGATGAGCAGGTGTGGACGGTCGGCCATGGCGAATAAAAGATAATCGGGCTGCGCGCCGCGGCTGTAAAGAACTGTTATTCCACCGGATCCGGCCGGTGAGCGGGCGGCGGGCCGGAGTGGAAGCGCAGCTGTGGATCCGGCCCCGTGGCGAGCCGCGCTTCGTGCTCCGCCAGCTCCCGCAGCCGCTGCCGCCACTGCGGCGCGGACTCCTGCGCCAGATCGAGATACTGCTCGAAGTGGCGCGCCTCGGAGCGCGCGAGCTGGGCATAGAATCCGCCGACCTCCGCCGGCAGCCGCGGCGCGAGCAGCCGGAAGCGCTCGCAGGAGCGCGCCTCGATCAGCGCCGCCACCAGAAGCAGATCGAGCTTGCGCCCCGGGTCGAAGGTGCGCAGGGCGGCCCGCAGTCCCGCGGCATAGCGCCCCGGGCGCTGCCGCTCGAAAGGCACCTCGAGCGTGATCATCAGCTTCTGCACCTGCTCGAAGTGCCGCAGCTCCTCGCGCGCGAGGCGCGACAGGGTGCTCGCCAGGCGCCGATCCTCGGGATAGGTGAACATCAGCGCCAGAGCCGTCGAGGCGGCCTTCTTTTCGCATTGCGCGTGATCGTTGAGGAGCTGCCGCCAGCCGCCGACCGCCGCCTGCACCCAGGCATCGGGGGTCGGCGCCAGCAGGACCTCGGTTTCGCCCCGGCTCATGGCCTCACACCGGCTGCAGGAACTGCTCGAGCTGCCGATCGAGGGCGGCCGCGGCCGCGAGCGCGCTCGGGAAGCGCTCCTCCGGCAGCTTCGCGAGCAGTCCCTCGAGCAGGGGCTGCAGGCTGCCGAGACCCGGTGTGAGCTGCGGCACCGGCTCCTTGCGATGTTTGTAGATGACCCCCATCGGGTTCTCGGCGCGATACGGCTTACCGCCGGTCAGCATCTCGTACAGGATGACGCCGAGGCTGTAGAGGTCGCTGCGCGCATCGGTGGGCTCACCGTGTCCCTGCTCCGGGCTCATGTAATGGGGCGTGCCGAAGATCAGGCCGCGCTCCGTGAGATCGAGCCGCTGCGCCGAATCCTTCGACATGCCGAAATCGATCAGAGCGATGCTGCCGTCCTCCCGCAACATGACGTTGCCGGGCTTCAGATCGCGATGCACGACGCCGTCCGCGTGCAGCGCGGCGAGTGCCCGCGCTATCGCCGCAGCGACGCCGACGGCCCAACGCGGCGCGACCTGCGACTTCATGCGCCGGCGCAGGTCGCCGTGCGGAAAGAATTCCATCACCAGCCACGCATGATGGTCACTGACACCGAGATCGAAGAGCTGCACGATGCCGGGATGGCGGATGCGCTGCGCGATTTCGTATTCCTGCAGGAACCTGAGAAATGCGTCCGGCGCATCATCCTGCTCTGCCTCGTCGCGCACTACCTTGAGCGCCACCAGCGAGCCGGTCGCGATGCGCTTCGCGAGAAAGATGTCGGCCCGCGTGCCCGAGGCTACCTGACGCACGCGCTGGTAACCGCGGACGAAAGCACCGCCGAAGCACTGCGACTCCGGCACGGTGCGCGGATCGTGGGGATGGGTCGGCGGCGTTCCCGGGGGCATTGGCACTTATATCATGTCCATGCGCGGCAGCTTCAGGCCGATCACCAGATCCGCGACGTTGGTTCCGGTGGGACCCGTGCTCAGCAACGCGTCCGTGGCAGCCAACGCCGTGCCGGAATCCGCCCGCGCCAGGCAATCGTCGGCGTCGAGTCCGGCCAGGCCGAGCCGCGCGCAGGTGTCGGCATCCACCAGACCTCCTGCCACCTCGGTCGGGCCATCGGTCCCGTCGGTGCCCACCGCAAGCAGCAGCAGTTCCGGGTAGTCCGCGAGCAGCTTGGAGGCGGCGAGTGCGAGATGCTGATTGCGCCCGCCGTATCCCGGCTGCGGCGGCAGGCGTACGGTCGACTCGCCGCCCCAGACACGGACCTGCGTGTTGCCAATGAGGAGCTCATGGGCGAAGCGCGCGGCCAGACGCGTCGCGTCGCCGGAAAATCGTGGCCAGACGCACTCCGCCGTCAACCCGCGCCGCAGCGCCTCCACGACGACAGCTTCCATGGCGTCATCGACCGAGGCGATGACTTGCCGCTCGATGTGATCCGCGCCGCTCGCGGCAGCGCCAAGGAGCCCGGAGCCAATGACCGCGGGGTTGTCGTCCGGCACATCTGATATGAACAGGGCCCGTGCCGCACGACCGGCAAGCTCCGCCGCGAGACGACCGCCCTTGATCTGCGACAGGCGCGCACGCTGCGTGTTGAGGTCGGCGATGGGAACGCCCTCGGCAAGCCCACGGGCCGAGAACTGCTCGAGCTGTGCGAGCGAGACGTTCGGTGCGAGGACTTCCACCAGGCTCGAGGCGCCGCCCGAGATGAGAAAGAGCGGCACCACCGCCGCCGGTAATGCATGTACCCAGTCGAGGAGCCGCTGTCCGGCCGCGAGCGAGCGCTCATCCGGAACCGGATGGGCGCCCTCGTGAGTCTCGACACCGGCCGAAGACAGGAGCTGCGGCGCAAGGTGTCCGGCCTTGGTGATCACCAACAGCCGCTCGAGGGAGGGACCCAAGGCGTCGAGGGCGCCGAGCGCCATGGCGGAGGCCGCCTTGCCGACTGCCGCGGCCCAGACCGGCGTGCCGGGCGGCGGCGGCCGCGCAAGCAGCGCCTCCCGCACGCAGCGCCGTCCCTCGACTCTGGCGAGTCCGGCCTGGAGCAGATCGACCAGCAGGACGCGCCGTTGGTCGGAAGTCATCTTGGCAGGTCGGGCAGAATGCCCGCAAGCGGCCTGAACTAACCGCGGATGACCTTGAGCGGGCGGCGGTCATCGCGCAGCTTCTTCGCCTCGTCGGAGCGCTCGAGCTGCAGCCTCTCGAGATACTCCGGCGTCACATCGCCCGTGACGTACTCGCCGGAGAAACACGACGTGTCAAACTCGTCAATGCGCGCGTCCTCGTGCTTGCAGGCGGCAATCAGGTCCTCGAGGTCCTGGTAGATCAGCCAGTCGGCGCCGATGAGTCGCGCCACCTCATCCATCCGCCGGCCGCTCGCAACGAGCTCGCGGGCCGCCGGCATGTCGATGCCGTAGACGGTGGGAAAGCGCACCGGCGGCGCGGCGGAGGCGAAATAGACCTTGCGCGCGCCGGCTTCGCGTGCGAGCTCGATGATTTGCGCGGAGGTGGTTCCGCGTACGATGGAGTCGTCCACCAGCAGCACGTTCTTGCCGCGGAACTCGAGGTCGATGGCGTTCAGCTTGCGGCGCACCGATTTCTGCCGCTCTTCCTGCCCCGGCATGATGAAGGTGCGCCCGATGTAGCGGTTCTTGATGAATCCTTCCCGGTACTTGAGGCCTAGTCGTTGCGCGAGCTGCAGGGCGCTGGTGCGGCTGGTATCCGGGATCGGAATGACGACGTCGATGTCGTGGTTGGGCTGCTCGCGCAGGATCTTCTCCGCGAGGCGATCGCCCATGCGCATGCGCGCGCGATAGACCGAGATGTTGTCGATCTTCGAGTCCGGCCGGGCGAAGTAGACGTATTCGAAGATGCAGGGGGTATGGTGCACGCTCGCCACGCACTGGTGCGAATGCAGCCGGCCGCTCTCGTCGATGAACACGGCCTCGCCCGGAGCGATGTCACGCACCAGGCGGAAGGAGAGCATGTCCAGCGCCACGCTCTCGGAAGCCAGCATCCACTCCGGTCCCTTCGGCGTGTCACGCTGCCCGAGCACGAGCGGGCGGATGCCGTTGGGATCGCGGAAGCCCAGGATGCCGTGCCCGATGATCATCGCCACCACGGCGTAACCGCCCCGGCAACGGCGATAGACGGCATTCAGCGCCGCGAACACGTCGGCCGGAGTGATGCGCGGCGTGCCGATCCGTTGCAGCTCCGAGGCGAAAACGTTGAGCAACACCTCGGAGTCGGAAGTCGTATTGAGATGGCGCCGGTCTTCGCGAATCAACACCTCGGCGAGCTCCCGCGCGTTGGTCAGATTCCCGTTGTGGGCGAGGCAGATGCCGTAAGGCGAGTTGACGTAGAAGGGCTGCGCCTCCGAGGCGCTGTCGCAGCCTGCGGTGGGATAGCGCACGTGGCCGATGCCGGCGTTGCCCTTGAGCTCGACCATGTGGTGCTGCTGAAAGACATCGCGTACCAGGCCGCTGCCCTTGCGGACGTAGAGCTCGCCATCACCGAAGGTGGCGATGCCGGCGGCGTCCTGACCGCGATGCTGCAGCACCGTCAACGCGTCGTAAATGCGCTGATTGACCGCGCTCGTTCCAACGACACCGACGATTCCGCACATGGTCCTACCTCGCAGACTCCGCGCCGACGAGCACGCGCAAGCCGTTGGCCACCGAGTTACCGTAAGGCAGCAGCATGGAATGGCGCCACCACACCTCGCCATTGAGCTTGAGCAGCTGCCCGAGGATGACGAACACCCCGATCAGCACCACACCGCGCACGGCACCGAAGAGAAAGCCGACGAAGCGGTCGACGCCGCTGAATATCGAGAGGCGCACGTAGTGACCGACGATGGCGCCGATTGCGGCGCCGCAGAGCAGGATGAGCGCGACGATGATGACACGCGCCGCCCAGGGGCGCACGTAACTCGCCGACAGCAGGCCGCCCAGGTGCGGCTCGATCATGTCGGAGAAATGCCAGGCGACGAATAGCGCCACGATCCAGGCGGCCAGGGCGATCGCCTCGCGCAGAAAGCCGCGCAGGGCGCCCACGATGGCCGACAGCACGACGGCGGTAATCACCAGATAATCGGCTATGTTCATGGC
This sequence comes from Steroidobacteraceae bacterium, assembly GCA_050738635.1. Lineage (GTDB taxonomy): Bacteria > Pseudomonadota > Gammaproteobacteria > Steroidobacterales > Steroidobacteraceae > 13-2-20CM-66-19. Next base: position 802 of record JBOIAB010000125.1, on the reverse strand, counting down.
GCAATGTTGGCGCGGAAGCCTCTGGAACCCGCTGCTGCGAACGCGCGGGCCCACGAAACGCGGCGGATTGTACAAGACCGTCCTGACTATCGCTCGGAAACGCGTCACCGTACGGGAAGCAGCTCACCGCGATGCCCGAGCGCTCGCAGGCGGGCCGCCAGATGCACAGCGCCGGCGCGGTCGTGCGCCGGACCCGCGCGTACGCGCCAGAGGACGCGCGATCCCGCCCGCGCCGGGGAGACCGACATGCGAAAGCCCCTGTGCAGGAGAGACTGCGCCAGCCGTTCAGCATTCCGACGGCTGGCAAAACTGCCAAGCTGCACCACCCATCCTGCCGTCGAGCCCGACGAGCGGCCTGCCTGCAGCGACGGATGTGCGGGCGATTTCGCCCCTTGCAAGCTCCCGGAGCCGGTCTCAGGGCTCGCCGGCGCGCCGCTCGGGGCATCGCCGGGCGCGGCCGTGGGTGCGGGGCTTTGCCGCGAGATGTCCGGCGGGACCTCCGCGGAGCTGGCGTGCGCGCTCGGCGCGGGCTGCGCCGGCGCGGCCGTTACGGGCAGGCTGTCGCGGGCAGCCGGCGGCGGCGCACCGAGTGTCAGCGTGTAGGAGCGCAGCGGCGGCTCCGCATGCGCGCTGGCGGCAGTCACGCCTGCAGCCGGCGCGGACCTGATCCGGACCGGTCCGGTGAGAAGCTCCGGAACCAACAGCACGATCAGCGCCACGAGGATAATGGCGCCCGTCAGTCGCTCTTTCACCGTGTGGAGTATACCCCAAGCCACTCGAGCGCCGGCCCCACTGTGTGCAC
>JBOIAB010000124.1:0-2394 GCA_050738635.1 Steroidobacteraceae bacterium | reverse complement strand
TCGCCGACACGACGAATGTTCTCCACGCGATCCGCATCGGTGAAGCCCAGGTCGCGGTTCAACCCGTGGCGCACGTTGTCGCCGTCCAGCATGTAGGTGTGGCTGCCGTGGGCGTGCAGCTCGCGCTCCACGATGTTGGCGATGGTGCTCTTGCCGGAGCCGGAGAGCCCGGTGAACCACAGGATGGCGGGGCGGTGGCCGTTCAGGCGTGTGCGTGCCGTCTTGTCGACCAGCAACGCCTGGCGATGGATGTTGGTGGCGCGGCGCAGCCCGAAGGTGATCATGCCGGCGCCGGCGGTGGCGTGGGTGAAGCGGTCGATCAGCACGAAGGCGCCGGTCTCGCGGTTGTCCGCATAAGGATCGAACGCGACCGGCGTGGCCGTCGAAAGATTGCAGAGACCGATCTCGTTGAGCGCGAGCGTCTTGGCGGCGATGTGCTCCAGCGTGTTGACGTCGGTCTTGTGCTTGAGGCTGGTCACCCGCGCCGGCACATATTTGGTGCCGATGCGCATGAGATACGAGCGTCCGGGGAGCATCGGCTCCTCGATCATCCACAGCACCTGGGCGGCGAACTGGTCGACGACCTCCGGTCGTGACTGAGGCGGCGCGAGCATGTCGCCACGCGCCACATCGACCTCGTCGCTCAAGGTGAGGGTGACTGCATCGCCCGCGCTGGCCTGCGGCAGATCGCCGTCGGCGGTGACGATGCGCTCGATTGTCGTCTCCCGGCCGGAGGCGGCGACGACCACGCGATCACCGGGATGCACGACGCCGGAGGCGACGGTGCCGGAAAACCCGCGGAAGTCGAGGTTGGGCCGGTTGACCCATTGCACGGGGAAACGGAACGGCTTGCCCTCGAGCCCTTCGGTCGCATCCAGACCCTCGAGGTGCTCGAGGAGCGTCGGCCCGTCATACCAGCCCATTCGCTGCGAGCGCGCGGTGACGTTGTCGCCGTAGCGCGCCGAAACCGGAATCGGCGTGACCGAGCTGAAGGCGAGCGCCTGCGCGAAGCCGAGATAGTCGCCCACGATGTGGTGGAAGCGCTCACCCGAGAAGTCGACCAGGTCGATCTTGTTGACCGCCAGCACCACGTGTCGGATGCCGAGGAGGGAGCAGATGTAGCTGTGGCGCCGGGTCTGGGTGAGGACGCCCTTGCGCGCATCGATCAGGATGACCGCGGCCTGGGAGTTCGAGGCCCCGGTGGCCATGTTGCGCGTGTACTGCTCGTGCCCGGGAGTATCGGCGACGATGAAGGCGCGCCGCGGCGTCGAGAAGAACCGGTAGGCCACATCGATGGTGATGCCCTGCTCGCGCTCGGCCTCGAGGCCATCGACGAGCAGCGCGAAATCGATGTCATCTTCGGTCGTGCCATGCTTGCGGCTGTCGCGCTTCAGCGCCGCGAGCTGGTCCTCGAGAATGAGCTTGGTGTCATAGAGGAGGCGCCCGATGAGGGTCGATTTGCCGTCGTCCACCGAGCCGCAGGTGAGGAAGCGCAACAGCCCCTTCTCGGGGCCACCGCGGCCGCCGGAGCTCACCGTCACCTGGTCGTGCGCGTAAGCGGTCATGGCCTCGCATCCATCAGAAGTAGCCCTCACGCTTTTTCTTTTCCATCGAAGCCGCCTCGTCGCTGTCGATGAGGCGTCCAGAGCGCTCCGAGGTCCGAGCAATCAGCATCTCCTCGATGATCTCATCGAGGGTGGCGGCACGGCTCTCGATCGCCGCCGACAGCGGATAGCAGCCGAGCGAGCGGAAGCGCACCGTGCGCACCTGCTCGACCTCTCCGGGCTGCAGCGGCATGCGGTCGTCATCGCGCATGATGAGCAGGCCGTCGCGCTCGATCACAGGGCGGGGCGCGGCAAAATAAAGCGGCACCACCGGAATCGCCTCGGCGCGCGTGTATTGCCAGATGTCGAGCTCCGTCCAGTTGGAAAGCGGGAAGACACGGATGGTCTCACCCTTGCTGATGCGCGTGTTGTAGAGGTTCCACAGTTCCGGCCGCTGGTTGCGCGGATCCCAGACGTGGCCGGCGGAGCGGAAGGAGAAGATGCGCTCCTTGGCGCGGCTCTTCTCTTCGTCGCGGCGCGCGCCGCCGAAGGCCGCATCGAACTCCCATTTGTCGAGCGCCTGCTTCAGCGCCTCGGTCTTCATCACCTGTGTGTGCAGCTGCGAGCCGGAGTCGATCGGATTGATGCCGCGGGCGAGACCCTCGGGGTTGGTGTGCACCAGGAGCTTGAGCCCATAGCGCGTCACGATCTCGTCGCGGTGGCGGATCATGTCGCGGAATTTCCATTTCGTATCGACGTGCAGCAGCGGGAAGGGCGGCTTCGAGGGGTAGAAGGCCTTCAGGGCCAGATGCAGCATCACCCCCGAGTCCTTGCCGATCGAATAGAGCAT
>JBOIAB010000123.1:0-10518 GCA_050738635.1 Steroidobacteraceae bacterium | reverse complement strand
GCTTCGAGGGGTAGAAGGCCTTCAGGGCGAGATGCAGCATCACCCCGGAGTCCTTGCCGATCGAGTAGAGCATCACCGGATTGCGAAACTCCGCCGCAACCTCGCGGATGATGCCGATGGATTCCGCTTCGAGGCGCTTCAGGTGCTGCGACAGCAGCTGACCGGATGGAGTGTCGGGCCGACTGCCGCCGTCCAAAATCGTTCCAGACGATTTAGTCATGAGCGCCTCAGGCGGCGAGCGGCACGGGGCTCAGTGCCCCGCTCGCGATGAAGAAACTGTTGCGGAAGTTGGGCTTGCCGTAGGCGAGCGGCCTGCCGCCCGGAGCCAACACCTTGCCGCCCGCGGCTGCCAGCACGGCGTGTCCGGCGGCCGTGTCCCACTCCATCGTGGGCCCCAAACGCGGATACAGGTCGGCCTCGCCGGCGGCAACCAGACAGAACTTCAACGACGAGCCGACGGAGACGCGGTCACTCACCGTGTAGTGACTCAGATAGGCGTCGGTTTCTGGCGTCGAATGCGATCGTGATACCACTGCCGTAATTCCGGTGGCGGGAACGGGGCGCACACGCAGCGGCTCACGAGGTCCTGGCGTCACGGCGTTCGCGGGAGAGGAGCATCGAAAGGCGCGCATGCTGAGAACGTTGCCGGCATAAAGCATCCCACCCACGGGCGCATAGACGACGCCGAATGCGGGCGTGCCCTGGCGGATGAGGGCGATATTGACGGTGAACTCGCCCCGACGGTGAATGAACTCCTTGGTGCCGTCCAACGGATCGACCAGGAAGAACTCCGCGCCCACCTGCGGGATGGAGCCCGCCGCCACCGCTTCCTCAGCCACCACCGGCACGGTCGGCACGAGCCGCGCCAGATGCTCGAGAATGATCTTTTCGGCGGCGTGGTCGGCCGCGGTCACAGGCGAGTTGTCGGCTTTCTGCGTCACCGTGAAGTCGGCGCGGTAGATCTCAAGGGCAGCCCGGCCCGCCGCCACGGCGACAGGGAGCAGGGCCTCGATCAGCTCATCATCTGGTAAGGCAGGGGTCACTGGCAGCGTTGCTCGTTGGGGTCTTACCCGCAGTCTACACAATGCCCTTGCGGGCGGCCGGTTGCAGCTCAGCGGTTCTCAGAACTCTTCGGAATGTCGATACGCCGCAGGGCGAGGCGGCTCAGCCCCGCCGCAGCGCTTCCACCTGGATGCGCAGGCGCACCCACATCAGAAAGCCGTACTGCTTGCCGAAATCGACGCCGTACCGGTCGCGGTCGAAATTCGCCCTGGCATCCGCGCCGCAGCGGTATTGACTCATCATTTCCTTGCAGTCAAAGGAGTCGATGGTCAGCGTCAGCGGATGTGTCACGCCATGCAGAGTGAAGTCGCCGACGACCTTCGTGGGCTTGCCATCGACGAAGGCCGTCAGCTTGCCTTTGTAGGTCGCGGTCGGATACTGGGCCGCGTCGAGGAGATTCGAGGCCGTACGCACGTGCTCGTCGAGCTTCGGCAGCCCGAACTCGATCGAGGCAGCGTCGACCTGCACGTCCACCGTGCCGGTCTGCTGCGCCTGATCGAGCACGATGGTGCAGGAGGACTTGGTGAACATGCCGCGTCATACCGAGAGGCCGAGATGATCGGCGGCGAAGCTCGGATGCGTATGCGCCGGATCGCATACGGTGGCGGGCTTGGCGAGCGCGGTGCCGGCGTAGGCCGCCAACAGCACCGCCGCCAGGGCGAGCTTGCTCAGGGACATTCGGGACCTCCTGGGTGGGAGATCGCAAGCGTACCGGCAGCGGCTCGCCCGCGCCAGCCCGGCGATCGGCCCGTCATGCGGCGGCCGAGCCCAGCGGGCGCGCGTGCAGGTTGAGCGCCTGCGCCACCGCCTCGTGGGTAATCTGCCCCGCGTGCACGTTGAGTCCGGCCGCGAAGCCCGGATCCTGCTTGAGCGCGGCCTGCCACCCGAGGTCGGCCAGCATCCTGACATAGGGGAGAGTGGCGTTGGTCAGTGCAAAGGTGGACGTGCGTGCGACAGCGCCCGGCATGTTGGCAACGCAATAGTGCACCACGCCGTCGACGACGAATGTCGGCTGCGCATGAGTCGTCGGATGACTCGTCTCGAAGCAGCCGCCCTGATCGATGGAGATGTCGACCAGCACCGAGCCCGGCTGCATGGTCGCGACCATCGCGCGGCTGACGAGCTTCGGCGCCGCGGCACCCGCAATCAACACCGCGCCGACGACGAGGTCGGCAGCGCGGACGAGGCGCTCGATCGTTTGCGTGGTGGAGTACGCCGTGCGCAGTGAAGCACCGAACTGACTCGAAAGCTCGCGCAGCCGCTCGACGGAGCGGTCGACCACCGTCACATCCGCGCGCAGTCCGATTGCCATCTCCGCGGCGTGGGTCCCGGAGACACCGCCACCGAGGATCACCACTTTGCCCGGGGGAACGCCGGGCACACCGCCGAGCAGTACGCCGCGGCCACCGTTTGCCTTCTGCAGACACGCGGCACCGACCTGGATCGACATGCGTCCGGCAACCTCGCTCATCGGCGTGAGAAGCGGCAGTGAGCCGTTACGTGTCACCGTCTCATAGGCGATCGCGGTCGCGCCTGAGGCCATGATCCCCTGCGCTTGCGCGGCATCGGCTGCAAGGTGCAGGTAAGTGAAAAGGATCTGCCCCTGACGCAGCATCTTGCACTCGACCGCCTGCGGCTCCTTCACCTTCACGATGAGCTGCGCTTTGGCGAAGACATCGGCGGCATTCGGCGCAATGCTGGCGCCAGCGGCGCGGTACTCGGCGTCCGCGAGGCCGATGCCTTCGCCGGCGCCGGTCTCCACCAGGACCTCGTGGCCGGCGGCGGTGAGCTCGCGGACTCCGGCAGGAACCAGACCGACCCGGTACTCGTGGACTTTGATCTCGCGCGGAACGCCGATACGCATGGCTCGAAACCCCCAGGAATGAATATCCGGGCAGATTAGGGCGCGGGGGGCGGTGGCAGCTTGCGAACTGGCCGCCGGCGGGGCGCACAGCGGCAGAATCTGCGACAAATCATATATTTTGTGGCAGAATCCTTCGCCCATGGAGCTCGACCGCTACGATCGCGCCATTCTGCGCCTGCTGCAGCAGGAGGCGCGCATCACCAACGCTCGCCTCGCGAGCGAGGTGAGCCTGTCGGAATCCGCCTGCCTGCGGCGGGTGCGGGCGCTGGAGGAGTCGGGTCTGGTCGAGGGCTATACCACGCTCATCAACCAGCAGAAGGCGGGCTATCCGGTCAATGTGTTCGTCAGCATCACACTTGATCGCCAGAGTCAGTCCGGACTGACCGCATTCGAGACCGCGGTACGGCGGATACCCGAGGTGATGGAATGCTACCTGATGACCGGCGAGCACGATTACCTGCTGCGGGTCGTGGTGGCGGACCTGGCGGACTTCGAACGCATCCACAGCCAACATCTGACACGGCTGCCGAGCGTGGTCAGCGTGCAGTCGAGCTTCGCCATGCGCACCGTCACCCGCGCCACGGCGCTGCCGCTGCGGTAGCCGGCATGCCGCTTGCTCGCTCGCGCGCACGGAGGTTCCCATGAATGTCAACATGAATGCGGCGGCGGCCGGACAACTCGTCCTGGGCGCCGATCTGAAGGTCAATCGGCTCGGCTTCGGCGCCATGCGGCTCACCGGCCGCGGCATCTGGGGCGAGCCGCCGGATGTGCCGACCGCGCTACAGGTGTTGCAGCGCGCCGTTCGCCTCGGCGTGAACTTCATCGACACCGCCGATTCCTACGGCCCCGAAGTCAGCGAGAAGCTCATCGCGCGGGCGCTCTATCCCTATCCGGCCGACCTCATCATCGCCACCAAAGGGGGCTTGGTGCGTCCCGGACCGGAGGTCTGGAATCGCGACGCCCGGCCGGAGCAGCTGCGCAAGGCCTGCGAGGCCAGCCTGGAGCGCCTGCGGCGCGAGCCGCTGGACCTCTATCAGCTGCACGCGCCCGATCCCAGCGTGCCGCTCGAGGATTCGATCGGCGAGCTGGTGCGGTTGCGGAGCGAAGGCAAGATCCGCCACATCGGCGTGTCGAACGTCAGTGTCGCGGAGCTCGAGCGCTGCGCGCGCCTCACACCCATCGTCTCGGTGCAGAACCGCTACAACCTCGAGGAGCGTCACTCCGATGAGGTGCTGAGCTATTGCGAGAGCAAGGCGATTGCGTTCCTGCCGTGGGCGCCGCTCGGCTTCGGCAAGCACACGCAGGCTGCCGGGGCCTCGGGCGCGCTGGCGCGAGTCGCCGAGCGCCATGGCATCACGGTCGGCCAGACCGCGCTCGCCTGGCTGCTCGCGCGCTCGCCGGTGATGCTGCCGATCCCGGGAACCGGCTCGGTCGAGCATCTCGAGCAAAACATCGTGGCGGCCGCCGTGCGCTTCACCGCGCAGGACATGCAGGAGCTGCGCTGATCATTCGGCGGTCCCGACCGGCAGCCGCGTCGTGAACTTCTTGGTGCGCAGCACGAAGCTCGTGTTGACGGAGCGGACGGCGGGCAGCTGCAGCACGCGCGTCGAGAGGAACTGCTCGTAGGCGTCCATGCTGGCGGCGACGATGCGCAGCAGATAGTCGTTCGGCCCGCTCATGGAGTGGCACTCGAGCACTTCCGGCCGCTCGCGCACCAGCTGATCGAACGGCCGCACGGTCTGCGGATGATGGTTCTCGAGCTAGATGAGGGCATAGGCCTGGATGGGCAGGCCGATCGCCGGCGCCGAGAGGAGAGTCGCATAGGCCGCGATGAAGCCGTCCTCCTCCAGGCGCCGCAGGCGGCGCCAGCAGGGCGCGGGCGAGAGGCCGACGCGCTGCGCCAGCTCCTGATTTGAGATGCGGGCATCGGCCTGCAGCTCATCGAGAATGCGGCGGTCGAGCCGGTCTAGTGATTTCGGCATGATTCTATTCAGATGCCATCTCGCAAAGAAAGAATATTGCCACCTGATCCGCGCATGGCGCAATGAACGCAAGCTCATTTCCGTGACTCCGTTCTAGGCTATGGCGAGCGCCATCCACTCGAGGACTCCATGCCAGCCGCCGCATCCCCGATACCCCGCCCGAGCGGCCCGACCCCATCCTCCGAGCAGGCGCCCGATTGGCGGCGGGTGATCTACCTGCTGCATGCTTCGCGCGCCCTGGACGACATCGAGGAGTCCCGGCTGCTGCCGGAGCGGCAGGTGCTGTATCAGTTCTCCGCGCGGGGACACGATTTCGCCCAGATCCTGCTCGGCCTGCAGCTCACCGATGCGCACGACGGAGTCAGCGTCTACTACCGTTCGCGACCGGTGATGTTGGCGCTCGGAGTGGAGCTCGAGGAAGCCGCGGCGGGTCCCCTGGCGCGCGTCGGCTCCTTCAGCGGCGGCCGTGACATTGGCGTCGTATTCAACATGCCGGGGCGCGATGGAGCGACGGTGTTCCCGGCATGCGGTGGCGTCGGTGCGCAGTACACACCGGCCGCTGGCTGGGCGCAGGCAGTCCAGTACCACCACGAAGTGCTGCGCGACGCCGGCTATGAGCGCAGCATCGCCGTTGTGCTCGGTGGCGATGCCTCGGTCGCCACCAATGGATTCTGGGCCGCGCTCACGATGGCGACGACGCTGCGCCTGCCGATGCTCTTTTATATCGAGGACAACGGCTTCGGCATCTCGGTGCCCTCGCAGCTGCAGACCCCTGGCGGCAACATAGCCGCCAACCTGCGCTCCTTTTCCGGCCTGACGATTCTCGAAGGCGACGGTACGGATCCGCTGCAGTCCTCGCAGCTCGTGACGGAAGCGGTGCGCAACGTCCGCGAGCAGCGCGGACCGGTGCTCCTGCGCCTGACTGTGCCGAGGCTCAGCGGGCATTCCGGCCAGGACACTCAGGCCTACAAGTCGTCCGAGACGATCGCGCGCGAGCGGGCCCGCGATCCGCTGCAGCGGCTGCAACGCTTTCTGGTTCCGGGTGTCCTCGCGGAGCAGGACTGGACCCGCCTGGCGGGCGACGCGCGGCGCGATGTCGAAGCTGCAGTGGAGCGTGCGCTGGCGCGGCCTCACCCCGACCCGAGCTCGCTGACCCGTTACGTCTTCTCCGAATCGCCCGGCGACGGTGCGCCGGAAGTGCAAGAGCAGGGTGGCCTTGCGGCCGCAGGCTACGCATTTCCAGCGGCGGTGCACGAGCCGCGGCCGGAGCCGTCGCGCATCAACATGCTGACGGCGATCCGCCGCACGCTGGATGTCGAGCTGACTCTGAATCCGCGCATGCTGGTCTTCGGCGAGGACGTCGGCCCCAAAGGCGGCGTGCATGCGGCAACGCTCGGACTGCAGGAGAAGCATGGCGCCGGGCGCGTCTTCGACACCAGCCTCTCGGAGGAAGGCATCATCGGCCGTGCCGTCGGAGTGGCGCTCGCGGGCCTGCTGCCGGTACCGGAGATTCAGTTCCGCAAGTACGCCGATCCGGCCGCCGAGCAGCTCAATGACTGCGGCACGATGCGCTGGCGCACGCGCAACCGCTTTGCCGCGCCGATGGTGGTGCGCATTCCGGGCGGCTTCTTCAAATGCGGCGACCCCTGGCACAGTCAGACCAATGAAGTCGCGTTCGTGCATGCGATCGGCTGGCGCGTGGCGATGCCGTCGAATGCCGAGGATGCAACGGGACTGCTGCGTGCGGCGTTGCGGGGCAATGATCCGACGCTCTTCTTCGAGCATCGGGCACTGTTGGATGGTGCGTGGGCCCGCCGTCCTTATCCGGGGGACGACTACGTCGTTCCATTTGGCGTGGCGCGTCGCATCCGCGAGGGGGTGGAACTCACTATCGTGACCTGGGGTGCAATGGTGGAGCGTTGTGAGCGCGCTGCGGCGGCGTCGGGTGTGGATGCCGAGATCCTCGATCTGCGGACGCTCTCGCCGTGGGACAAGCAGGCCGTGCTCGAATCCGTGCACAAGACGCATCGTTGTCTCATCGTGCACGAGGACAACCTGACGGCCGGTTTCGGCGCCGAGGTCGCGGCCTGCGTCGCCAAGGAGGCGTTCTTCAGCCTGGATGCGCCGATCGACAGGCTGGCGATGCCCGACATCCCGAGCCCGCACAGTCCGCTGCTGCTCGAGGCAGCGGTTCCCGGCGTAGAATCGATCACGCGGGCCATCCAGCAAATCGCGAGCGTCTGACATGTCGACGACGGCCAAGAGTGTGGAGATCAGGGTTCCCGCCGGCCAGGAGGAGGGCACTCGCTCACAGGTGCTGCGCTGGCTGAAGAGTGTCGGTGAGACGGTGGCCGAGCACGAGCCGCTCATCGAGCTCGAGACTGACAAGGTCACCGTCGAGGTGGCATCGCCGGGAGCCGGCGTGCTGACGGAGATCCTGAAACAGGAGCAGGAGGAAGTGGCGCCGGGCGAGCTCCTCGGGCGCATCGGCCCGGCTGTGGCCGCCGCCGCGCCCGTTGACACGGCAGCTCGCGACACGGTCATCCTCCCCGTGATTTCCAATCCCGCCGGGGTCGCGACCGCTGTCCAGCCGCGCAGCACCGGTGCGGCGCGACAACTGAGTCCCGCCGTGAAGCGCCTGCTTGCGGAGCATTCGCTGGACGCTGCGTCAGTGCAGGGCACGGGCGAGGGGGGCCGGATCACCGTCGCAGACGTCATGCAAAAAGTCGGTTCGCCGCAACCACGAGCGGACGCGGCGGACGCACAGGCCGAGTCCAGCAGCGTTGCGGATGCCGTTTCGCACCGCGTGCCTCACTCCGGCGTGCGCAAGCGTATCGCGGCCCGGATGGTCGAAAGCCTGCTGCACACCGCACCGCACGTCACCACGGTGTTCGAGGTTGATATGGGTGGGGTGCTCGCGCACCGCCAGCGGCATCGCGAGGAGTTTGCCCGTCAAGGCGTCGCGCTGACACTCACGGCCTACTTCGCGCAGGCCGCCGTCGCGGCCATCCGCGAGGTGCCGGAAGCCAACAGCCGCTGGACGGATGCGGCGCTGGAGATCTACGACACCATCAATCTCGGCATCGCCACCGCGGTGCAAGGCGGGCTGGTGGTGCCCGTGCTGCATCAGGCGGAGTCGCTCGATCTGCTCGCGACCGCCCGTCGCCTCGAGGAGCTGGTGCGCCGGGCGCGTGACAGCGCGCTCACGCCTGCCGACGTTCGCGGCGGCACCTTCACCCTGTCCAATCACGGTGTGAGCGGCAGCCTGCTCGCGACCCCCATCATCATTCCGCAGCCGCAGTCGGCGATCCTGGGTCTGGGCAAGCTCGAGAAGCGCGCGCTGGTCATCGAGGAAAACGGCAGGGATGCGATCGTGGTGCGCTCCTGCTGCTATGCCACTTTGACCATCGATCACCGCGTCATGGACGGCAGCCGCGCGAACCGCTTCCTGCAGGTATTCACCGAGCGGCTCGCGGCCTGGAGCTGATGCGCAGGTGACTCGGGCGAGCGAGGCCGCTACTATGCGCGGATTGTCAGCAGACACTTGCGCCGTAGGCGGAGGACGTGAGCATGACCGAGAACGCACCCGCAATGCCCGGTAAGCCGATCGAGGACGAGCCCGACCTCGACCGACGGCGGATGCTCACGACCACCACGGCGGCGGTAGGTGCCATCGGTGTGGCGCTGACTGCGGTGCCGTTCATCGAGACAATGGAGCCGAGCGAGACGGCGCGCGCCCTGGGCGAGCCCGTGACCATCGACATCTCGAAGCTCGGGCCCGGCGAGATGACCACCGCGGAGTGGCGTCAGAAGCCCGTGTGGGTATTGCATCGGACCGAAGCTCAGCTTGTGGAGCTGCCGAAGCTCAATGGCCAGCTCAAGGATCCCTACTCGAAGCAGGACCAGCAGGCGCCCAAGCTGCCCAACTGGAACCCCATCCAGCGCTCCATCAATCCGAAGTACCTGGTGGTCGTCGGCATCTGCACGCATCTGGGCTGCATTCCGAAGTACCGGCCGCAGCTCAATGCTGCCGACCTGCCGGCCGGTTGGCCGGGCGGCTTCTTCTGTCCGTGCCACGGCTCCCGCTACGACCTTTCGGCCCGGGTCATGGACGGCTCGCCGGCACCGCTCAACCTGCCTGTGCCGCCGCACTACTATAAGGACGACAAGACCATCGTCGCCGGGCAGCTCGCCGATGGCACCGAGGAGAACTGGGAGCCGGATACCTGGTGAGTTAAGCGCCGCCGTGCTTGCCGCCGAAGCGCGCCTGCACTTCGGCGCCCGCCGGCGGCAATGTCCCGGCCATCGTGCGCCCGGTCTCGCCGAGAAAGCGCTCGGCGGCCGCGAACACCCTCCCATAGAGGGAGGCGGTAAGCTCGTAGGCTTCCGTACCGATCCATTCCGCGGGCAGCAGCGCCGGTGGCAGCAGCGGATCCTGCAGGTGGATCTTGCGGTACTCATGGATGAGAAGCGTGCGCACCAGGAACGCCGCCTGTGGAGCGAGCGCATCCGAGTCGCGTAGCGGCGCCTGCAGCGGCGCGAACGTGTTGCGAAAACGCCGGTAGCGGCGGCCAATCTCCGCCAGATTCCAGCCTTCGGCCGCCAGCCTGCGGTCGGCCGCCACACCTTCGGTGGCACTCTTGAAGAGCCAACAGCGACTGGCGCAGCCGAGTGTCACCAGCCAGCCGCGAGCCTCCGCCAGCGAGCACGCGGGATGGGCATACACGCCGGGGCCGATCTGTCCGAAGCCGAGCCAGCGCAGCTCATCGCGAATGTTGCCGCGGGCGTGGCCGCCGGCGGGCGGCAGCACGGCGAGCGTCCACTGTCCATCCCAGCTCGATGGGTTGACCCCGTAGATGCGGCGCGTCGCCTCGGCGAAGAGCTTGCGGCCACTCTCGGTCAGCCGGTACTCGCTGCGCCGGCCGTGGCGTGTGGCGGCGAGCCAGCCCTCGGCCGCGAGCCGTGCGACCGCGGTGCGCACCAGCCGCTCGGCGAGACCGAAGGGGCGGGCGAGATCGATGAGGCTGCCCAGGGTCACGGTGCCGCCGCGGGGCGCGATGGCATCGCCGAAGATGGTGATGAGGAGCGACCCGCCGCGCAGCGGCCGCTGGCCGTGGAAGCGGCGCAGCAGCGCCTCGAGCGGTTTCGTGAGCGGTGGCACGGCCTTATTCTGCCACGAAATAACGTGACACAGAAAATGATAGTGGTACGATATTCCTGTGTCACGTTATGGAGTGGCAGCGGCGCATGTATACCCAGGCCCTCGATTCCCCGACCCCCACGGACCCCGCCGGCACCCCCGGCGGGCAGGCAGCGCTCGAGCACCGCTTCGATGAGCGCATCGAGCGCGATGAGAAGATCGAGCCCAAGGACTGGATGCCGGAAGCCTACCGCAAGACTTTGATCCGGCAGATTTCCCAGCACGCGCATTCCGAGATCGTGGGCATGCTGCCCGAAGGCAACTGGATCACGCGCGCACCTTCGCTGCGGCGCAAACAGGTGCTGCTCGCGAAAGTGCAGGACGAGGCCGGCAACGGCCTGTATCTCTATTGCGCCGCCGAAACGCTGGGGGTCGCGCGTGAAGATCTGATTGCCGAGCTGCTCGACGGC